>PCXY01000004.1 GCA_002762785.1 Candidatus Woesearchaeota archaeon CG10_big_fil_rev_8_21_14_0_10_45_16
TCAGAGAAACCGTCTTTTTTCAAACCCCGTCTTTTAGGGCGGGGTAAGACGGTTTCACGCATTTTTATGATTTTAATTCCATTATGGCAAAAATGTACCTCATTTGGCGGCGCTCACCCACTTAACTAAATACGTGCCGTTTTTGGTAAGATTTATATAAATCTGCATCACTTCCAGGACTATGCTCGATATAAATCTAGTCCGTGAACAGGCTGAACTGGTCAAGAAGAACGAATCGAAGAAGAATAAGGATCCCAAAGTGGTGGATGAGGTCATATCTCTTGATAAAAAATGGCGGGCTGCTTTGAAGGAGATGGAGACACTGAAGCATACCAGAAATGTCGTTTCGGAAGAGATCAACAAAGCCAAGAAAGCTAAAGATGAGAAAGCTGCTCAGAAAAAGATCGCTGAGATGCGTACTGTCGCTGATAACATCAAGAAACAGGAAGAGAAAGTCAAGACTTTTCTTGAGAAACGCGACATTGTCCTGTTGAAATTGAGCAATATTATCCATCCTGATGTTCCTCCTGGTAAAGATGATTCTGAAAATGTTGAACTGAAGAAGATCGGCAAGATCCCTAAGTTTGACTTTCCGGTGAAGAACCACGTTGAGCTATTAGAAGAATTGAACCTAGTAGATTTTGATGCATCTGCCACCACTACTGGTAATGGTTTCTATTTCCTGAAAGGGGAACTGGCATTATTGAACCAGGCTTTGATCCGTTTCGCTGTCGATTTCATGTGCAAGCAAGGTTATACTTATATCGAGCCGCCGTTGATGCTTCGTAAAGATGTGCTGAGCGCAGCCATCGATACCGGAGAGTTCGGCCAGACCATTTATTCCATCGACGGTGAAGATCTATCTCTTATCGGCACCAGCGAACATGCTCTCTTAGGGATGCATGCCGGGAAGGCCTTTGAGATGAAAGAACTGCCTCTCAAATACTTTTCATACAGCATGTGTTTCCGCAAGGAAGTTGGTGCCCATGGTATCAATGAGAAAGGCCTGTGGAGAACGCACCAGTTCAATAAAGTTGAGCAGTTCATCTTCTGTCATCCTGATGAAAGCGACAAGATGTTCATGGAACTGTTGAAGAATTCGGAAGGTATCCTCAAAGAATTGCAGTTGCCGTACCGGGTCATCGAACTCTGTACTGGCGATCTGGCTGCCTGGAAATACCGCAGCTACGACGTGGAAGTCTGGCGTCCTACTCTTGACAAGTATGGCGAGATCATGTCTCTCAGCAACTGCACCGACTATCAGGCTCGCAAGCTGGGGATCAAAGTTAATGACAAAGACGGCCGCAAGATGGTCCATACGCTGAACAATACTGCTCTGGCCACGTCGAGGATTATGGTGGCTATTTTAGAAAATAATCAGACCAAGAAGGGTACGGTGAAAGTTCCGAAGGTTCTTGTTCCTTATATGCAGGGGATTACTGAGATGGGGAAAAGATGAACATCGTCAAATTAGGCGGCTCCATCGTCAATCCCAACGGGAAGTACGATGATGCTGCCATCAAGGGATTCATCGACGTCGTCAAGAAAAGCAAAGAGCAGTTTATCTTCGTCGTAGGCGGCGGCAAGATCTGCCGGTTGATCCAGGATTGTTCTCAAAAACATCTGGCTACGGCCTTGCCATCTACTTTGGTAGATGAAGCCAGAGACTGGCTGGGGATTGCGGTCACCCATATCAATGCGTCGTATGTTCGTGAGCAGTTTGAGCACGCTCTTGGTCAGGAAGTTTACCCGGAGATCATTTTAGATCCGACCCAAAAATTAAAAAGCAAAGCCAAAGTCTTCATCGCCTCCGGTTGGAAACCAGGCTGCAGCACGGATCACGACATGATGCTGCTGGCCGAGACCTTTTCCGCTTCTAAGGTGTTCAAGATCACCAATTTCCCCTATGTGAAGAACGTCTCTCCAGTCGAACTGGCGGAGTCTTCTGAGAAAGAGATGAAGAAGAGACTAGAGGCGGCCGCATCTTTGGAATCACTGAAGTGGCAGGAACTCCGCAACCTGGTGGGTGAAGACTGGCTGCCGGGTCTCAATACGCCGTTTGATCCGTCCGCGGTGGAAGTAGGCCTGAACAACAAGAGGATCGCTTTATACATCGGCCTGAAAGAAGAGTTCTTCAAAGCCGTTCAGGGCAAGCAGTTTAAAGGGACTGTGGTGAGTGGATAACTCTTCTCCTCTACCATAAACTTAATATAACATCCCTCAACTATTCTGGCTATGTCATTGTTCAAGGATATGCTCAAGTCAGGTGAATCATTATTTAGGGATACGGTCTTCTTAAGCTACGATTTCCAGCCAAAAATTCTTCATGGTCGAGAAAATGAACAGCAGCGTTTTGCCGTCGCTATCCGCCCTTTACTCCAGGGCCATTCCGGCCGCAACTTGTTTGTCTATGGCGCTCCAGGGATCGGCAAGACGACAGCCTGCAAGCATGTGCTCAGAGAATTGCAGGAGACCACGGAAGAAGTGGTTCCGATCTACATCAACTGCTGGAAGGAAAACACGACGTTCAAAGTATTCTACAAGATCTGTGAGGATCTGGGCTACAAGTTTATCCAGAGCAAAAAGACGCCGGAACTGCTTACGCTTATCAAGAATAAGCTTAACAAGAGCAGCGCCGTCTTTATCTTCGATGAGATCGACAAGCTGGAAGAAACTGATTTCCTCTATACTCTATTGGAAGATATCTACCGCAAGTCCATCTTTCTGATAACCAACTACCGTGATTCCTATAGTGAGATGGACGAACGTATCAGGAGCCGGCTGAATCCAGAGTTTCTCTGCTTCCGGGCTTATAATGAATCTGAGATTGCCGAAATATTGAAACAAAGAAGGGAATATGCTTTTGCTCCTCACTGCTGGGATGAAGAAGCGTTCAAAGAGGTGGTCGAGAAGTGCGCTGAAACCAACGATCTTCGGACCGGTCTCTACCTGATGCGGGAAGCCGGCAACATCGCGGAAGACAAATCTTCGCGTAAGATCAATGTTGAGCATGTAGCCCTGGCCTGTAAGAAAGTTGATGAGTCGTTCCTGAAACCAAAAGAAGGCTTGGATGAAGAGCTTCAGCTTCTCTTAGACTTAGTCAAAGACAAGTCAGGCAGCCGCATCGGCGATATCTATGCTGCTTATCAGGTGATGGGCGGCGAGCTTAGTTACAAAAGTTTTCAGCGAAGGATCCTTAAGCTGCAAGATGGCCGTTACATATCCACGGAAAAATCGACCGGGCTTGAGGGTAATACTACTTTGGTGCATTACGCAGCTGAGAAGAAGCTGACGGAGTTTTAAGATGGAAATCAGCAAGCTGCGGAAACTGTATCAGCTGAAGAACGTGGAACGGGTCGGTCCCGTCGGCAAGCGAAAAGAGAGTCCGGCCGAACACAGCTGGAGCTCATTGATCCTGGCTGATTATTTTCTCTCACAAATGGAAGAAAAGAAAGAAAAGAAAGAGAAGATTGACCGGCTTAAGGTCTATGAACTGCTGATCTATCATGATGTGGTGGAGATCGAGACCGGAGACATCCCCATCCATCATGAAGAAGAAAGGAAAAACAAGAAAGAACAGGAGATGGTCGCTGCTCACCTTCTGAAAGAACATCTTCCCTTATCATTGGGAAGTAAGTTTCATGCTCTCTTTGAAGAGATGGAAAATCAGAAGACTATCGAATCCAGATTTGCCAAGGCTATCGACGCTCTGGATGCTATTATCCATTTTCTGGACTATAAAGAATATTGGAAAGGCTGGGATGAAGCCATGGTCCGAAAATATCATGGGGAAAAGATGAAAAGCTTTCCTCTACTGCAAAAAACATTTGAGGAGATCCTGAGCTATGTCAAAAAGCAAGGATACTTCTCACCATGAGAGCGGAAAAATCAGCCGGCATCATCCTGTTCAGGAACAAGGAAGGAAAGAGAGAGTATCTGCTGCTGAAATATGAATCTTCTCATGAGTATTGGGGTCTCTGCAAGGGTCGTATCGAAAAGGATGAGTCTCCGGAACAGGCTGCTCTTCGGGAGTGTGAGGAAGAGACGGACCTGCAACGGGTGAAATTGCTTCCTGATTTCCGGGAGGAGAGCAACTACTTCTTTAAGCGGGAAGGCGAACTAACTCATAAAGAGGTGATCTGGTTCTGTGCCGAAGTGACAGATGATCATGACGGCAAAGTTTCTGAAGAACATCAGGAGCTGGGCTGGTTCTCCTATGCTGATGCTGTCCTGAAGATGACTTATAAGAAAGATAAAGAAGTGCTGATCAAAGTTGAAGAGTATCTTAATCGTTCTCGTTCTTGATCAGGCCGATGTCGGCGATGGTAGTCTTGTCTCTATACTCTTCCATGCCGGTCTTGAGGTCGTGCATAGTGATGACTAGGTCAGCTTCACATTTTTTTTCGTATTCTCCCGTGTCGGCGTTGACGCCAGAGGGGATGTCTATGGCCACTTTTATGCCTTCTAAAGAATTGAAATGGTCGATAGCGGTGATGATGGGTTCTCTGACCTCTCCTTGAAATCCTGTACCTAGGAGAGCGTCGATCAGGATCAGCTCATGGTCCGGCTGGAAATGAAATTTCTGTAGATCTTCTTTATTTTCGATCGGGATGATGGTAACCTTTCCTTTGATCTTTTCATAATTTTCTTTAGTCTCTTCCGTAAAGTTTTCTTCATGGCCGAAGAAGAGGATGACTACGGGGGCTTCTTCCGAGAAATATCGGGCTGCTACGAACCCGTCGCCGCCATTGTTGCCGGAGCCGCAGAAGATGACGGCGCGCTTGTTGTCAAGATCGTATTTTTCTTTGACTATCTCATATACTTTCCTGCCAGCATTTTCCATCAGGTCCTTAGCAAAGAGACCGTGTTTCTGAGCCTGGCGTTCCAGCTGCCGCATCTGTTTTACGGTGATCATGGACAGCAGAAATAACTTCTCTTTTATATTATTTTAGATGTTTATTTACACACTGGCTTTTTTACTGTAGGTGAGAGTTTCATATTAGCGACTCACACTAACCAATACACAGCCATGGAGATAAAGAATCCGATCAATGAACCTACGAGAACCTGCATCGGGGTATGGCCGAGGGCGAAATGAGTCTTGGTCTTGATCTTGACCTTCTTGAGGATCTGGGTTATGACCATCCCTTCTTCACCGACCGTCCTGCGGACACCGAAAGCGTCGCGGATGACGATCATCGCCAGCACCAGGCTGATGGCGAACATAGTGGAAAGGCCTTCTTCCAGATAGATTATTGTAGCTAAAGCGACGACGAAAGCAGAATGTGATGAAGGCATGCCGCCAGTGACCACGATATCCTTGAAAGAGAGCGACTTGTGCCTGAACCAATAGACGATCAGCTTTACAAGTTGAGCACCGAATCCAGCCAGTAATACTGCTAATAGGACTTTATTCATAAGAGAAGATACTTTTTCGGCTTTAAATAGATTCTTCCTAATTTAAGAGTGAAAAATCCATAAAGTTTTTTAAAAGAAACCTCAATTATTCACTGCATGGAGAATAAAGTCAAGCATGTCGGCATCATCCTGGATGGCAATAGAAGGTTTGCTAAGAGACTGATGATGCAGCCCTGGAAAGGACATGAGCTGGGCTTCGAGAAGCTGAAAAAACTATTTGAATGGTGCAAGCAGCTGGACATCCGGGAGTTGACATTATATTGTTTTTCCATGCAGAATTTTAACCGGCCTAAGCTGGAGTTTGACTTCCTGATGGATATTTTTGAGAAAGCAGGAAATGAAGCAGCCGAGGATGAGAACGTCCATCAGAATAAGATCCGGATCAAAGCTGTCGGCCGGACGCATCTCTTCCCGCAGAAAGTGCAGGATGCTTTGAAGAGGGCCGAGGAAGCGACCAAAAACTATTCTGGTTATATCGTAAACCTGGCTCTTGCTTACGGCGGTCAGGAAGAGATCGTCGACGCCGTCAAGAAGATCGGCCGGCAGATCGAGGCTGGTGAGATCACCGATGAACAGATCACGAAAGAGCTGATCGAGAAGAATCTTTATCTGAGCAGTCAGCCGGATCTGATCATCCGTACCGGTGGTGACCACCGCACTTCTAACTTCTTGATCTGGCAGTCCTGGTACAGCGAATGGTTCTTTCTGGAGAAGACCTGGCCGGAATTTGAGAAAGAAGACCTGATTGCTGTCATCGAAGAATTCACGCAGCGTGAACGACGGTTTGGAAAATAAGCGGATTACCTCTTAGTAGTAGTTTCTCCCCAGAAGTTTTATAAAAAGGGTCTGTTTTGAAGTTTATAAACCTCATGACGCTAGAAGAAGGAGTAAGGATGGACTATCATTATCAAGCAGAACACTTAGGAACTCCTCAAAGCGATTATGTCCTTTGGGCAGCAGAGACTATCGATTCTCTTACACCAAAATATCAGGGTAGGGAAGGCAGGGTCAGGAAGAGGATGCAGGCGTTTGTCATCCCTGGTGATGTAGAAGGCCATTTCTCTACTGAAGAATTGGAAAGTCTCCTTGCTGAAAATGAAAGCAGATATCAGGCTTTGCTTTCAGAAGATAGAAGTACAAGAGATAATGCAGATGTTCGGGAAATGCGAGAAGGTATCTGGTCAAAGATGCTCCAGTCATATCCCGACGTTGCCCTGGGCCATATCGCAGCCGACGATCTTGGCGTCACGTCTTATGCTTCAGAAGAAGTCGATCAGCTTCTTTCCTACATCCAGCATGCGCAAGACAGCATGGAACGATTACAAACAGGGATTCGGCAGAGATCACTTCAGTCATACGAAAAGATGACTGGATCATTGAGCGATGAAAACTTTTCTTTGATGAGTGATGCGTCTGATTTCTGTGACCTATTCGACATAGAAGATGTCCAGAAACTTGATCCGATAGAGCGCTTACATCTAGGCCAGGTCGTCCTGCGCCGTGATCTTCCAGGGATTATGGATCAAAAAGGGACAGCCGATATCATCTATACTTATGCCGAGAAGTTATTTGACGTTTTTACTTCTGTTGCTACCAACAACGTCAGTACACGTGATCCCGAAGAATTTGCAAACGTCTTTAATGCGACCGCCAACCTGCTTAATGATTATTTTGACATCGCTTTTGTCTCAGACAGATGCGAGAAAGAGAAACGAGAAGTAAACTCCCATCGCACGGAGCTTATCGCTAGGAAGAGCTGGCTGATAATGCGTCCGACAACGAGGGCTGCTGCCGATTCCCCGGCCATCTTTTTCAAGACTGAATATCTTTCACCTGATGAAAAAGTAGAAAAAGTAGCTGCCTGGCTGGACACTCATGATACGGCTAAACATGCTAAGGCGTTACGATCAGAACTAAGCGGTTTTTTGGCTGTAGAAAAGATTCTATCTCCTGAAAGTCTTGCCGTTGTCGAAGGGATGTATGGACGCTCCGCGAAGCTGCTTTCAAAGACGACTGGTGAATATGCTGCTGTCGATGTATTTGCTGCTGGAAAGATCACTGGAGCATACCCAATCATAGAACCCTCAGTTATTGTTGAAGAAGGGATTCCTATAAATGATACGCCTCTGGTAGAGGTTGTGCATGAAAAACCTTCCAGAAGTATTTGGGGGAAAGTCAAGGGGACTTTGGCAGTAGCTGCTTTTGGGTTAGCTGGAATGCTGGCAGCCTATGTAACGCAAGACCCGATACCTGCGCCGCGGCCCGTAAAGTCAATTCCGGAGGTAGTAGATCTTTCACAGATCAGAGAACAGCCTGAACAGAAATCTTTAGATAGGCTTATTGAGATGACGCCTCTTAAGATAACAGCTTCTGCTGAACCTTTGAATTTTACTGAGGAAGAGACAGCAGCTTCTTCAGATTACCAGATCCAGACCATCACTATCGAGAAAGGTTCCGTCCCTTGGCGTATCGCGAAAGAGCTGAGTGAAAAGGATCCAGACCATAGGGCAACAAAGGAATGGGTGAAGATCCTGATGGGAGAGAACGAGGTCAGCGAGATGGATTCCAACTGGTGGATTGCCGGCAAGGAAGCCAGGGTGCCTTATTTTCCTGGAACTGATTAATTATTGTTCCACTACAACAGTCTTTATATATTAATTTTGTTCACATAATGGTATGCCAGCCATCCAACTTCTGGACGAGGATCTGATCAATAAGATTGCAGCAGGAGAAGTGATCGAAAGACCGGCTTCTGTAGTCAAAGAGCTGGTGGAAAATTCTCTCGATGCGGGTGCTTCCAGGATCATCGTCCATATTGAAGATTGCGGCAAGAAGCTCATCAAAGTGGCCGACAACGGTCACGGGATGGAGGAAGAAGACGCCAAACGTTCTATCCTGCGTCATGCTACCAGCAAGATCCGTTCAGCTGATGATCTCTTCAACATCAACACGCTGGGCTTTCGCGGTGAAGCTCTCGCGTCGATAGCAGCCGTCTCACAACTTTCTCTTATCACCAAACAGGCTGAAAAGATGGAGGGATTTAACCTCGTCGTCGAAGGCGGCCTTGTCGTCAGTTCCGGGATCATCGCTGCTGAAACTGGCACTTCGATAGAAGTCCGCAACTTGTTCTACAACACCCCCGCTAGAAAGAAGTTCCTGAAGACTGATGCCGTGGAGTTAAGACACATCATCGACGTTGTCACCTATTACTCACTGTTGAATCCAGCAGTTTCATTTAGACTGGTCCATGAGAAACATACCCTGATCGATGCTCCAGCCGTAGAAGACCTGCGCAGCAACATAGCTTCTATCTACGGCATCCCGATGGCCAAAGACCTGCTGGATGTCTACTATGAGACTGACGAGGTTAAAGTTAGAGGTTTCATCGGCAAGCCCTATCAGGCGAGGAACGACAAGAATCAGCAGGCGCTGTTCATCAACGGCCGCTGGGTCAAGAATGCCGACGTCGGCCAGGCGGTCTATGACGGATTCCATTCTCTGTTGTTCCACGGTAAGCATCCGATCTATATCCTCAAGGTCCAGCTTGATCCGGAAAAGATCGATGTTAATGTCCATCCCCAGAAATCAGAAGTAAAGATCGAACAGCGTGAACAGGTGATGAAGACGGTCACGGAAGCGGTCCGCAAGACGCTGGAAGATAATAACTTGATCCCTATCGTCAACCTTGAGTTTGAAGAGCAGATGTCGCTGCGTCAGAAAGAAACTAAATATTCATTTGAACCTGAGAAACAGACCGTGCTGAAAGTTAAAGAGACCGCGGCAGTGATGCAGCCTTCCATCCAGCATGAAGAAGCTTTAGAAGCCTCATACGAAGAACCGCCGCTGCTGGTACAGAAACAGAGAACGCTGCCTGAACTTACTTTGTTCGGCCAGATCCACAAGACTTTTTTTGTCGCTGAGACCACCGGCGGTGTCTTTTTCATCGATCAGCATGCAGCTCACGAACGCGTGTTGTACGAAGCTTTCATGGAACAATTCATGGATAATTCCGTGCAGGTCCAGAGCCTGTTGCAAGGCGAGGTCATCGAGCTGTCGCCGGCGGATTTTGTCGTTGCCAGAGAGAATCTGGTGGCTTTCAAAAGTTTCGGCTTCCAAGCTGAGGAGTTCGGCGAAAATTCCATCGTGCTGAAATCACTGCCTTCCGTCTTCGGCCGGCTGCAGCCTAAAGAAGCTTTTTTAGAATTCATCTCAGCTTTACAGGATGAGAACAACAGCCTGCTGGCAGCGAAAGAAACTATCATCACCAGGATGGCCTGCCGGGCCGCCGTCATGGCCGGGGATGAGCTGACTTTGTATCGGATGCAGGAGATCATCAATGATCTTGGGACGAAAGAACATCCATACACCTGTCCGCATGGCCGGCCGACGATTATAAAGATAACTGCTGATGAGCTGGAGAAGAAGTTTAGAAGGAAGGGATAGAAACATTTAAAAATGATCTCTGCTTTTCATACTAAAAATAAGAGGTTTGGATCACAATTTCTGGGTGAGTATACTATGGAACAAGGACTAAAAACAGGAACAACTACGATTGGTCTGGTCTGTAAAGACGGCATCGTCTTGGCAGCAGACAAACGCGCTACCGCCGGCACCATGATTGTCGATAAAAGGGCTGACAAAGTCCATGTGCTTTCTGACAATTTCGCTGTCACCATCGCCGGCAGCGTCTCCGAAGCGCAATTGCTTATCAAGCTTATCCGCGCTGAACTTAAATTAAAAGAAGTCAGGACCAATAAGCCGGCCAGCGCTAAAGAAGCAGCTAACCTTTTGGGCGGCATGCTTTATTCCAGCCTGCGCCGCATGAGTATGTTTCCAAGCGTCGCTCATTTCCTATTAGGGGCAAGAGATTCGGAAGGTCTTCACCTCTACGATCTCTTTCCGGACGGCAGCGTCACCAAGATCAGGGATTTCATCTCTTCTGGATCTGGTTCGGTCTTCGCCTATGGGGTATTAGAGACACAATACAAAGAATCCATGACTACGGCGGAAGGCATCAAGCTGGTTGTCAAAGCGATCAACACGGCTCTTAACCGTGACAGCGCTTCTGGTAACGGCATCGATGTAGTCGTCATCACGGAGAAAGACATCCAGAAAGTGATGCAAAAAGAAGTTGAGATAACACTTTAATTTTTTTATAATTACTTATTTTTATAGAGGTTTTTAACATGCCAGATATACTGAAAGAAATTTTGAAAGTATTGCCGGAAGGCAAAATCGACAACGCTGCTTTTGAAGGCGCTAACATTGTCGTGTACACGAAAGATAAAGATTACTTCTCTGATAACAAGGGGACTATCCGCAAGGCCGTCCAGGAGTTTAAGAAAAGGATTGAGCTTCGACCAGATAATTCTCTCTGCATGGAGCAGGAGAAAGCTAAGAAAGCTATCGGAAAGCTGGTTCCGGCGGAAGCTGGTATCCAAGAATATATCTTTGATCCGCCAAGGTCACAGGTGGTCATCCACGCTGACAAGCCGGGATTGGTCATCGGTAAGCAGGGCGAACTGCTAAGACAGATCGCCAACGAAACTTATTGGGTGCCGTTCGTCAAGCGCGTGCCGCCGATAAGATCGAAGCTGATCGAGAGTATCCGTTCTGTCTTATATGAAAACGCTGACGAGCGCAAGAAATTTTTAGATAGGACCGGTCATCGTATCTATGACGGCTGGCTGCGCGAGAAGAAGCACGAATGGGTGAGACTATCCTGCCTTGGAGCTTCAAGACAGGTTGGCCGTACTTGTTTCTTGATCCAGACGCCTGAATCAAGAGTTCTTATTGACTGCGGTATCGACCCCGGTGAGGAAGGCTCTGAAACGTATCCCTTCCTGGATGCGCCGGAATTTAATATAAGTGAAATCGATGCTGTAGTAGTGACGCATTCACATCTGGACCATTCCGGTCTGATCCCGTATCTGTTCAAGTACGGCTACGAAGGTCCAGTCTATTGTACTTACCCGACAAGGGATGTCATGGCTCTTCTACAGCTGGACATGATCAAGATCCAGCGTAATGAAGGGAAAGAACCGTTGTATACGAGCGAAGAAGTGCGGAAGATGGTCCTTCATACCATCTGCCTTGATTATGATGAGGTGGCTGACATCACGCCGGATGTAAGGCTGACATTATATAATGCTGGTCATATCCTTGGCAGTTCCATCGTCCATCTGAACATAGGTAATGGTCTGCACAACTTTGCATATACTGGTGATCTAAAGTATGCCCGCACCAATGTCCTGGAGCCAGGAAATACGCAGTTCCCTCGTCTGGAGACATTGATGATGGAATCAACTTATGGTGGTAAGGATAACGTCATGGCCGAACAGGAAGCTGACGAGTACATGATCAAGATCGTCAAGGAGACTTTTGAACGTGGCGGCAAGGTTTTGATGCCGGTTCTCGGTTCGGGAAGAGCACAGGAAGTCATGGTTATCGTCGAAAGGTTGATGCGGGAAAAGAAGATCCCTGACGCGCCGATCTATATTGACGGTATGTTATGGGACATCACCGCTATCCATACTGCCTATCCTGAATATCTTGGTAGAAATCTACGGCAGCAGATCTTCCACAAAGAGAACAATCCGTTCCTTTCTGACGTCTTTAAGAAGGTTGGTTCTCATAAGGAGCGTATGCAGATCGTCGAGGAAGAAGGACCATGTCTGATCTTAGCCACGTCCGGGATGATGACTGGCGGTCCTTCTGTAGAATACTTCAAGCATCTCTGTGAGAGCAGTAAGCATGCTCTTGTATTTTCTTGCTATCAACCTCCTGGAAGTATGGGTTACCGCATCAGAGGAGGCGAAAAAGAGATCATGTTTAATGAAGCAGGCAAGCAGATCGTCCGTAAAGTTATGATGGATGTCCATAAAGTTGAGATCACCAACCACTCTGATAGACGGCAGTTGATGAACTATGTTAAGAGGTGCAACCCGCAGCCTCGGAAAGTGATCGTCGTGCACGGAGAGGCTTCCAGATGCCTGGACTTAGCTTCATCCATCCATAAAGCTTATCGGATCGAGACGGTGGCTCCTAAGAACCTGGAAGTGATAAGGATCAAATAAGCTGTTTCCAGCCGTACAGGGCAGCGGTGTAACCAACCCTGCCTTTTGAGGTGTGGATACAGAGAGTATTGTAACGGTCTGCGCAGGTGTTATGGACGAAAGGCCTAATGGGGTTTTGTCTTTCAAGATCGGCTGCAATCAGTTCCTTGATCGTCTCAAGGTATCTTAAAGGGTCGGTGAAAACTTCAGCAATGTCTCGAGGATGACCTTCTTTTTTTCTTCTTTCCCGGTATGTTCTTGTGAAGTCTTCTAAATTGAGAGGGCTCTTAAATTCTATCGCTTTTATGATTCTCTCTGGGTAGAGTTCTACTTCCATGATATCTCTATTTTGGCTATCATTTAAAAGAATTAAGTGAAAATTTTATAAACCAGCTGTGTAATCGTGTCTTTATGCCAGCGTCGCATCCTTAAAACGATTACTCGTTTTGGGCGCGACTTAGCATTAAATGCCAGCGTCGCATACATAGAGAACAAGTTCTCTGGTCGCGACTCGGTAAATGCCAGCGTCGCATAACTCGGTGACGAGAGGCGGAGCCTCTGGACTCCCCTCGTCGAGGAATATTGCGCAGGTCTTGAACAGATTTTAGCGATAAGTTAAGATCGATAGTCAACCTGTTCCTTACGGAATTCTCGGTTCAAATCCGGGCGCTGGCGCTTTTTTTCTTATTTTGAATCTAAAGACTCTCGTCAAGTCTTCCGTTTACTCGTAAGTATTATAAATAAATTCTTTTCTACAAACACCTATGCCTTCCTACATCGAACTGAACGATTTTCTCAAAATCAACAACGTTGCTGCCACCGGCGGTAAGGTGAAGATTATCATTCGTTCTGGTATCGTTAAAGTCAATGGTGAAATTGAAACCAGAAATCGCAAGAAGCTGGTGCCGGGGGATAAAGTACAAATTGAGGAAAGGGTCTTTACTGTAGGCCCGGAAGTGGTAAGAGAGCATTCCTGATTAACATGATTATTCACCAACGCTTGATGGTCTTAAAATGATTCCTTCCCAAACATTCTTAAAATAGGCTGCTAAAAATGGCTTCATGCTTAACAAGAACCATCCGGAAGCACTGATCCTCCAAGATTTCAAAGAAGAACTGTATCACGGCAAGAAACTGCGCGGGCTCTCTACTACAACTGATTCTTTGAACATTCCTGAGATCATCAATTATCTTTCTATTGAAGTCAAAGATACTCAAAAATTACTCTCAAGACTAGATGACTTGAAGCGTAACCGTTTCATAGAACTCTTACTTCCTCTCAAACTTTACACGCCTGAACTTCTTCCTAAACTGGCTGGGGTTAGACGGATCATCATCACTGCCTCAAAGCCGATAGATAATGTTGAAAAGATCTTTGCTGAACTGATCACCAACCGTTTCTATCCTCTCGTCAAAGGAGCTCCTTTATGTTCATTGCCGTTAGAGAATACTTATGAGTTCTTTCAGAAAGCTAAACCGACAGAAAAAGCAGCCGCCTGTGATGGCTGTCTGCTTAAAGGTCGCTGCCCTTCAGACGGTTCTTTTAATCCTCGACCAATTACTATACTAGATAAAGAAGCCCTAAGCTTTATTGAAAAACATGAAAATACTGATAGTCGGTTTTAATGTACAGGCAGATGTCTTCCCTCTGGGAGCAGCTTACCTAAAGACATATGCCCGGAAATATCATCCTGACGTAGAGATCGAGATAAAAGAGTTCTCGTTTGGTAGCCGTTACAATTATGAGACCAATAAGAACACCGAGCTTCAGGCTTTGTCGTACATCCTTCTTAGCAAGCCGGACGTGGTGGCGTTCTCATCCTATATCTGGAGCGGGGAGATGGTAAAAGATTTTGCCCGGGCTGTCAAGCAGATCTCCCCTGAGATCAAGACGGTCATCGGCGGTGTGGAAGCGAGTAGCGATATCCTGACTAAAGATGTTGATTTCATCATCACCGGGGAAGGCGAGATCGCTTTCAAAGAGCTTATCGATCATCTGAAAGGGACCAGAAACCTGGATGAAGTTCATAATGTCGTGACTTCAGGGAGGAAGAATCCCATCATCATCGTCGAAAATCTTGATGAGCTGCCGTTCCCGTATGAGATTGAATTAAAGAAAGAATATGCTGCTGTTCGTTTGGAGACGGCCAGAGGCTGCATCTTCAGCTGTAATTTCTGCCATTATGCTCAGCCGAAACTACGGCATTTCTCCGTAGACTATCTTAAAAGAAATATTCCCTACCTCTTTGAACATTATGATTTCAAGAACCTCACGATCCTCGATGCCAACTTCAACACCAACAAGGAGCGGATGCTGGCTATCCTTGATATCCTCGAACAGGAATTTACGAAGAAGAAGATAAAGCTGAAAGTCCATGTCGAGCTACGTCCGGAACTTATCGATGAAAGATTGGCTGAAGCGATGTCCCGCTTTTCTTTTTCTCTGGCAGTGGAATTAGGATTGCAATCGACTGATAAAGAAGTGCTGGCTTTTGCCAACCGGCCGACTGACCTGAAAAAAGTCGAAGAGGCTTTGCTTCATCTTGAGAGATATCGTATCAATTATAAGATCGACCTGATGTACGGCCTGCCGAAAGATACTTTCTTCAAGTTTCTTCATTCGATGCAGTTTGTCATCAACAATGCCGTCTCTCAGAACAAGGTGGTGGCGCATCATTTCATGCAGCTGAACAACACTGCTTTTGCCGATGCTCCGGGAATCAGCCGTATCACCCCTGAGCATAGCAGCATGGTGCTGAAGACGGACAGGCAGGACGTATTGGATCTCTATAAGACCAAGCTGTTTGTGGATATGGTCAATGAAGAATTGAAATTGTTGAAGTGATCATCTTTTCTGTCTTTCTTTTTCTTCTTTTATTCTCACAACAGATCATCCATGCTGAATTCAGCTCGGCTGAGGTGGTCGCTGCTGCTGCAATAAGGGCATCGGGGCGCCAACGCTTTAAACTTATACTTACAGCGGCCGCAGAAATAGTTCTCTTTAACTTTTGTCTCTTCTTTCCCCATCCGCCAGCGGGGCTGCTGTTTCTGGTAACAGGCGTAACACTGGTAGCGTTTCATCTTCTGATCTACCAGCATAGCTGCCCCTGGATTGACGGAACCGTTACACCTATAACATTGTATCGGGACACGGAGAATAGCCATACTTGCCCGGAATAAACAGTAATATAAAAAGTTGTGTTACCCCTAGCCGTAAACGAAATCTGGATGGGCGGTGCCGGCTCGCTCTGATGTCCGGAGAGTGCATAGATCCAGCCATAAGATTAATATAAGCGGCGGTCTCTTTGATGCCTATGAAAGAAGTTCTGCAGAAGATTATCCCGACCAAAGCCGAACGGGACGGGTTCAGGCAGACAGTGGACTATTGCGAGAAGGCCCTTGCCAGACTGTTGAAAGATGCCAAGCCACAGCTGGGCGGTTCTGGAGCTAAAGATACTTGGCTTTCCAAGAACCATGACATTGATATCTTCGTGTTGTATGATTATCAAAAGTATAAAGACAAGTCTTCAAAGCTGTCGGACCTTCTCGAGCCTATCGTCAAAAAAGCGTTTCCTAAGATGAAGATCGAACGTCTCCATGGCAGCCGTGACTACTTCCAGTTCCAGCAGGATAATTATAACGTGGAGATCATCCCGATACTTGATATTAAACAGTCAGAAGAAGCGATCAACATCACTGATGTCTCGCCGCTGCATGCCCGTTGGGTGGCTTCTAGACCGGCTAAAGTTAAAGATGAGATCCGCTTGACCAAGCAGTTCTGTAAAGCTAACACCCTATACGGAGCAGAATCCTATATCGGCGGTTTCAGCGGTTATGTTCTGGAGATCATGACCATCAATTACGGTTCTTTCAGCAAATTATTAGAAGCTTCACAGAAATGGCGGCAACAGCAGGTTGTTGATGTCGAGAAGTTATATCCTCGTAAAGACGCTTTGTTCCATCTTAATAGTTCCAAGACCCAGTCACCTTTGATAGTGATCGACCCGGTCGATAAGGACCGTAATGCCGCTGCTGCTCTGACGGTAGAGAAGTTTCAGCTGTTCCGGCAGAAAGCCAGAGAATATCTGAAGAAACCGTCTGCGTCTTTCTTTGAAAGCAAGGAGCTGACAACAGAAATTATCCTAAAGAAAGCTGGGAAGTTGCCTGCGGTCTATCTGGAAGTCGTGCCATTGTCAGGTAAAAATGACGTGGTCGGCAGCAAACTGCTCAAAGCCTTCCAGTTCCTACAAGAGGGATTATCTGCTTTCACGGTAAAAGAAGCTGGTTGGTCCTGGAATGGTAAAGGTATCTTCTACTTCATCCTGCAGAAGAAAGAACTGCCGAAAGAAGAGATCAGGGACGGCCCGCCTTTAAGGTTGAAAGAGTATGCTGCTGATTTTCGGAAGAAGAACAAGGATGTGTTTGAGGAAGACGGCCGCGTTAAAGCCAGGGTTAGCATCAAGCACAGGAAGATCCCAGAGGCGCTGAAGTATCTACTGGAACAGGCTTATTTCAAAGAGAAAGTGCAGAAAGTTTCCCGTCAGGAATTATTGTGATGACAGATATAGCAATTCCACAATCCAAAAGTATAAAAATCCCTTCTGTAACAGACCTTTTATGAATCCAGTTAAGGCTCAATGCAAGCGTTGCGGCAATTTCGTCCCTTCTGACCAGTTCCGGCTCCATTTTGAGTACCGGCAGATGGTCTGCCCTGGGTGTTTTAAAGGGAAAGCGGTGGCAAAAGATGAGAAACCGAAGAAAGTGGAGCCGCCGAGACCGCCTGGCTGGGATGCTGACGATGATTATCTGGAAAAGATGAGCCGTCTCAAGAAGCAGGAACAGAATGTTCAGTTTAAGAAGATTCCCGGCACCGACCAGGTGCAATGCACCTGCATGAAATGTAAGTATCAGTTTAAGTATGATCCTTTCAGGAAACGGCCGAGAGTCTGTCCTTATTGCAGTGAAGAGATCCCGCAGATGAAGACGTTTAGTATGTTGTGATGATTTTGATTTGATTCTAGAAATTTAAAATGCCCACGCGAGGATTTGAACCCCGGCTTGAAGCTGTTTACACGGATTCCGCAAGCTCCCGTCCTATCCAGGCTAGACGACGTGGGCGATAGAAGGCTAAAATGACGAACTCTTTAAAAAAGTAACTCCCCTTACTTCACAGAAGCCCCACCGGCCGGCAGAAACTTGATGATATCATCAAGATCGCCGCCTTTCAGCTTTGACCTGATCTTCTTGGCCAGCGAACTCTTCTTCTCGCCGCCGGGTATCACCACAACATACACTTTAGTCTTTTTCTCGATGGCAGAAACCGGTCCGCCGATCACCTCTTCTCCGAGGATCCCGATGGCATACTCTAACTTGGGATGAAGATACTGGGTCTTGCCATAGACCATGAAACTGCCTTTGGCCAGATGCTCTCCAGCTTTGGCTTCTTTGGTGACCTGTTCCGGTTTCACATAAAATACGTCGGCCGTACCATGTCCCAGCTTCCAGGCTTTGGAATAGACAGCCACGGCCTGAGCCGCTTCCTGGATACTTTTCTCACTGGCTTTCTGTCCGTCTTTGATGACAAAGAACGGTGAACCGGCCATGTCCGTATGCAGGACAAGATCATCTTTATCCAGATGTTTCTTGACTACGATCTCGTTGGAAGTAGCATCTTTTCCACCGACGCAAAGGTAGCCTTCAGAAGAGACAAACCAATGGAACTTCTCATACCATTCTCGTTTGCGGTTCCTTTTTGTTTCCTTCTTGGACTCTTCCTCCCAGAACCTGGCTTCGTCTTTTTGGAGCTTTTCTAGCTTCTGTCGGCTTTCTTCCAGGGCCTTACGGGCGCCTTCTAGTTTTTTCTTAGCTTTCTTTGCCAGATCATAATACTTGCCGGCATTCTCGTCCACGGACTTGGTAAGGTCGAATTCGATCTCCATATGGTCATGAATAGCATCTCCTATTAATAAGTTTTTACTGCGAAAGATATTTAAATAAGCTAAGCTTACAGTAAGAAAGTAAGATGGAGGTTAACATGACAGTAGAAACGGTAAGGATGTCTTCTAAAGGACAGATAGTGATCCCTTTAGATGTCAGGGAAGAACTGCATGCTGATGTAGGAACGGTCTTTGCGGTTGTGGGTACTAAAGATACGATCGTGTTGAAGAAGATTTCTACCCCGAGTAAAGAAGATCTTCTTAATGACCTGGAAACCTTTGCTAAAAAGGCGAAGAAAAAACTGCAAAGCAAAGGTTTCAACGAGAGAGACCTGCAGAACAAGTAAGATGGTGGTTATCTTTGATACGAACGTGCTGCTCTCGGCTACTCTTTGGGATGGCAGCGTCGCTCAGAAACTGCTGTACGACCTGATAAAACAAAATGTTCCGATCTACGGCTCGCCAGAGATCATTGCTGAGTACCGGAAAGTTTTGAAGAGAGATTTCGATTTTTCTGATGAAGAGATAGCAGAGGTATTGCTCCAGATCCACGCTTTTATGACCCTCGTAAAACCGACTATAAAAGTCAATGTTGTTAAAGATGATCCAGATGATAATATCATAATTGAGTGCGCTTTAGAATCTAAGTCCAGATATATTATCACTTATGATGCGCACCTATTGAAGTTAAAAGAATACGGTGGCATTCAAATAATCCCTCCGGAGATCGCTAGAGCAATTTTTTGACAATAAGATTATAAAAACTAGCTAAAAAAGACTTTCCATGCAAATCATCGATTTTCCTAAACCAAAGATGCACCTGTTCGTGTGTATCAACCAGCGGGATAAAGACAACCCTAAGCCGAGCTGCGCTCCCCGGATAACTGCGGATATGGTCAATCAACTGAAGATCTGGATCAGGGAACAAGGTCTCACCACGACAGTTTACTGTACTAAAGCGCAATGCCTAGGATTCTGCAACGCTGAGGGCAGCGTGGCAGTCATCTATCCGGAAGGAACGTTCGTCAACGGCATCCAGAATCTCGATGATCTTAAGAAGTTGATAAAGGAAAGAGTCTAACAGTTCCTAACATTCTCAGCGACTAATGTCTCTTCGACACAGATCTGTTCTTCATCGTAGAGGACTACTTTTGGCGTGATCTTCACCTGCCTGATCGCTCCTGAGACAGCCGTGTCATAAGGCACACTGCCTAAGTAATTGCCTAGCTTGGCCATCGCTGCTGAGAGATCGACGCTCTTGGCTTCATTCTCGCCGATGACGTTGAAGATGAAGCCTTCCACCTTGATGTTAACGCCGTTTTCGATAGTGAAATCAACGCTTCTTTTCCCGGCGTTATAGCAGACTTGGTCCACGCCCCCGATGTTAGCCAGCTTCAGTCCTATCTCGATAGCGCACTGCGCGCCGTCTTCCACTTCAGCGCGGCCGAAGTTCATCACGACTACGCCCACGGCCACTGCAAAAGAGACTAGTAAGATCGTCCCCATCAGCGGGGTTATACCTCTTTTATTGTGTCTTCTCATCGTTTCCAATGGGTCTTACCTTTATGGATGATCTCACTGATCCTGTTGAATGGGACAAAGATCTCTTTGTTGTTCTCTTCAAAGACCACGAACCCTTTTTCGATATTTTTAATCTTCTGCGCTTTCATGTGAACCTGCGCTTTCTTGAGGTGGTCGTTGTACTTGATATGGAATTCATGCTTCTGTGGATGTTTATGGACTCTTCGTAACACTTTGCTCACTTCTTTCTCGGTCTCGCTGCCGAAAGGGTCGGCATCTCTGAACACAAACTTTGACATGCCGAACATGAACAATCCTAAGAACAGGCTGAGCAGTGGATTTTCTAGATACGGCAGATACCCTATCCCATCCCAGACTCCTACCCAGAAAAAGACCACGCCGATGACTCCGAAGACAAACCAAAAGTACTGCTTGATCTGGTCGATGATGATCATCTTAGAGCCTCCAATAGCGTTTCCCTTCGTACAGGACTTCTGTCACCCTATGTGTAGGGATAAACACTTCTTCTCTTCTGTCAGGATGCTTGATGATGATGGTGCCCTTTTCGATCTTCTTGATCTGGTTGGCTTTGATGGTGACCTGTTTTTTCCTGGACTTGTCATAGTACTTTATAGAGAACTTATGTTTCTTTGAGCTGATCTGGATGCTGTGCAGCATCCGGCTGGTCGCTTTTTGGATACTGCCGAGGGGATCGAACTCTTTGAAGATCAATCCTGAGAATGTTAGCATAGCCAGCCCCAACGAGAGGAAGACAAACGGCAGGGCAGATTCAGAGATCATCTCACTGACGTACGGCAGGACATAGACGCCGTCCCAGAGGCCTTTCCAGGCGAAGATGACAGCTACTGCTGCGTACAACGATGCTAAAAAATGCTTATCTTGCTCTCGCAATACCAATAGCTACACCTCTTTTTTATGAATGGATAAATGAAGTTAGTTATAAATATCTTTCTGTTTGCTTACTTCCGTTCTAAAGCGGCAACTTTATATTCAGATGCTTTGAAAAATTTCTTGCAGAATACGCCCATCTTCTTTGCATTATATTTTTTGCAGCTGAAGATATCGATGAATGCCCTGCCGCCTTGTTCATCAAAATGAGCTACAATAGTACTGGTCTCGATAAACTGCATCATAGAATAGCCTCGCAATTTCCCGTGGCCGAAGCGCTTGATCTCTGGCGGTCCGACCCGTACCATATTCAGTTCTTTGACCAGCCCGCGGACAAATCTGGCGATCGCTTTAGGGTCTGAAAGGAGTTTCGCATCACAGCCGTGAAGATCAACACTTGCCGACCTGCCCCACCACCAGTTTTTTGCCATGGTTGATTGGAAAAGATTTTTCCTATAAATACATTTCGGACAGAGTTATACACTTAGAAGTAGTAAACTTTATAAAAGAATTGGTTCTGAAAGCTACCATCAGCAAAAAAGGTGACTCCATGGACACGTTAGAACTTAAAAAAGAGCAGTCAAGATTGGCCCGCCGCATCCAGTTACGTGATACGTTCTCTGATGTTAAGACCATCGGCGGTGTGGAATGCGCGCAGGCTGGTGACAAGTTGGTAGCCGTGGTCGTCGTCTGTGAATACCCTTCTATGAAATTTCTGGAAAAAAAATCAGCTGTCCTCCATAATCCTCTTCCTTACAAGACCGGTTATGTCGCCTATCGGGAGATGCCGGCCATCATCGATGCCTTTGACCGCCTGGAACAGGAGCCTGATATCGTCTTGGTGAAAGGCCTTGGTGTCAACCATCCTCGAGGTTTAGGAGTCGCTTCTCACGTCGGCCTGGCTTTGAACAAACCTACCATCGGCGTGACTGACAGCATGCTGTTTGGCGATCTTGAAGATGGCCGCATCAAAGCTCATGGCGAGATTCTTGGTTTTGAGATCAGGACCCGTGAGTATGCTAAACCGGTGTATGTCTCTCCCGGCCAGCAGGTAACTCTTGGTTCTGCTTTACAGATTGTCCAGAAGACGATCCAGTTCCCTCATAAGATGCCGGAACCTTTGCATCTGGCCCACAAGCTGGCTAAAAAGAAGGCCAAAGAGATGGTAGAAGAAAAAGAGCCCCGGGCGAGAGTTGAACTCGCGACCTCCTGATTGCCTGATGCGCTTTTTGTTATTGTGTAAACACATCAGCAAAAGCACCGTTACAAGTCAGGTGCTATAGCCACTAAGCCACCGGGGCATAGGTTCTTGTTTTAGTCAAATTCTTTATTAATGTTTTCGTTCTTAGTACGTATTTAGTTAAGTGGGTGAGCGCCGCCCACGAGAAATCTTAAGATTTCTGGGGGTTCCAAAAATCTTTGATTTTTCAGAGCCCATTGAGGCGATGGCGCGCTTGAAGTTATTTTAGAATATGCGCCATAATGACGCCGTGCTGCGCTCACAAAGAACGCAACTAAATACGTACCTTTCTTAAGTCGATTAAATGATTGTAAGAAATAAAATAGAAAAATCACTCTTCTTTGATATGAGAAGGCCAGGCTTTGGATGGGAAGAAATTTCTGGCTTCTTCGTACGGCAGGTATCTCTTCAGCTTGAACCACTGTTTTACAAAATTCTGCAGGGCATACATCTCCTGGTATAGTTCTTTTTTCCGTATGTCGACTTCTTTGTGGTAGATCCTTTTTGAGAAGATCCCTTTGATGCTCTTCAAGAAGCTGTTCTTTTCAAAATCTTCTTTATATTTCTCTTCAATATAAGCTTTGATGAACATCTCTACTTCCCCTTTGTTAACTTTTAGTTTTTTCCCGTCTTGGATGATTTCCGCCGGCAAGATATGTAGGAAATGGTAATCGATGTCCAGATGGTATTTTAGATATTTGGCTACAGGGGCATCCTTGCTCAATCTCCACCAGACCCAGATCTCCTTGGCGCCGTCCTGGGTAACTTTCTCGTCATAGTTTGCTTCCCAGAATTCGGAAGTGCCTTGAGTATCTTTCCAACCGTTTTCCAAAAGCCATTCTTTCATGGCGATATAGAACTCTTTGGCATCGAAAACGTCTCGAAACTTTAATTTTAACGGACTTGTCTCTGGAAAGATCTTTACTAATCTATCACTGGGAATCTTATATCTGGTCATCTAAAGAAAAGAGAAGAAAATGTGCTATATAAAGTCTTCTATAATCTCCCTGATCAGCGATACATTTATTAAACATAAAGGCCATTACCTCTCAAAAAAGGAGTGATCATGGATAGGTCTGAACTATTGGTAGAACACGGCTTCATCAAAAAAGACGAAGACAAGAAGTACGAGAAAGATGAGAAGACCAATCTCTACAAACCGGTTCCGGGCAGTAAGCTGAGCCCTGCCGATGCCGATGAAGAGATGGCAGAGATAGTTTCTACTGGTGACGGTGGCGACTTTCAAAAGACTGGTTTTCCGAAGCCTCGAAAGACATTCAGGCTGGTGTATGAAGTCTATGATCTCAGCTTGGAAGAACCGTATTTTTGGATACTTCACAGCCTCAGAGAAAGTTTCTCGAAAGTTGATAAGCTGGAAGATTCTTTTGCCGCTGCTGAGAACTCGGCTTTCTTCGGCGTGACCCAGCAAAGGTTGGGAGCGCAGCAGGACAAGATCTCTCAGTTCTTAGCTACCGTCGGCAAGATGATCAAAGAGCTGTTCCAGATGGTCCGTGAGCTGCGTATCATCGACGAAAGGATGGAATATTACGAGGAATCAGAAAAAGAATTACAGAAACCGTTCGGACAGCGGGGAAGAAGCGCTGAGATCACGTTGAAAGGCTTGTTCGTGGACTTGGTGCAGGGCGGCGGCAAGAGCGCGGCTTCCGTCTACGGCATGGCCCGGGAGCTGGAGTTCGTGACCTTGCCTGACTTGTTCTTCGACGCGCCGCCGTTCCGAACAGCCGACGAACTGGAGAACCATCTCAGGGACTTGGAGAAAAATTTCAACCTTAACGTCACCCGAGTTCTGGGCAGACATCTACGCCAGTTCATGCAATGGAAGAAAAGCACTCACAAAGAACATGCCAACCGCCGTCGTTTCATGCTTAATTATCTCCAGCAGCATTTTGAGATCATCAATATGTACTTAACCTGGGTCAAACCGTACCTGCGTCATACTGAAAAATTAACGTTGAAATCTTCAAGCATGAAGAAACCTGATATAATCTCAGCGTTCGAAGGCAGCATGCTGGATCTGGAGATCTTAGCTTCCCGAAGGGTTGATGTCAACGGTGCTGGGGCCAACGGCTGTCTGCTGGTGACGTTTCATTACAGGACGCGTCCGGAACTGAAAGTTGTCCAGGAAGGTTATCAGCGCGGTCCTGTCCATATCGGCGAAGTTGAGATACAATATCGTGTCTATGGTTGGACTGACGAACAATTGGAAAATTATAAAAGATTGAAAGAACGAGAGACGATCCTGATGATGGGCGATGTCTCTACATCTGTGCAGCAGGCCATGCAGTCTCTCGGCGACGATCTGCAGCTATATCTTGATGAAGCAAAAGGCATAAAGAAGGAAGAAGAGAAGAAAGAAGGACCTGCCCGCAAAAGTTTCACGGAAAGATTTTTAGGAGATTTCTACACGCCGGCAAAGAAGAAAGCTGCTAAGAAGTCTAAAGGGCAGTCGTCTCGTCAGAAACGAGAGCTGGAAGATAAGCTTGAAGAACTGATCGGTGATGAGGGCAGTCTGGTCGGTTATTCTATAGGAGCTAGCTGGCTGGCTTTCCACAACTTCAAGAAAGCGCATCGGATGATCGCTTGGTGATTGTTTTGAATATTTGATCAGGGGGACACTACCCTTTTCCTTCCAAAAACCTTTTAACCTGCGTTGTCTTCTAGATCTCCATGGCTAAAGAAGACCTGTCCAAGCTGCCGCCGGAAGAGCGTATCAAACGTCTCAAGAAGAGGGAAGAAGAGCGCAAGAAGGAGATCGCAGAGATGGAACGCCTCATCAAGGAAAGCGAGGATGAGATCAGCGAAAAACTGCGATGGGTGCAGAGAGTACCGATCCCGCAGGTGGCTTCCAAAGAGACCAAAGATGTTAGCAAGGAAGGGAAAGACGTTATCAACACGCTTCACGGTATAGCAGACGACAAGAAAGAAGAAGAGAAAGAGACGGTAAAAGAAGATTCTTTAGAAGAGACTGTCTTTAGGGAAGCCGTCGATCTACCGCCGGAAGCAAGAAACATCCAATACGGGACGGCAGCCAACGAGTTTGCTGGCTATCAGCCGTTGAGTGAGAAACCTATCGGTGAATTATATCAGGATGCTTTAACTCTCAAGAATTCTATCCAGGAGAAAGGATACATCAGCCGGGCTGACGAACAGCGGGCAGCGTACCTCAATTCTGCGGCTGCCGAAAGGATCAATGCGGTGCATCAAGGCAATTATTCTTTTACAGAACAGACGGCGAGGGCCGCTTCATTGACGCAGATGGTGGCTGCCAGCATCTCCAACGCCTACCAGCATAAGACTGAAGTGACAGGACACGACTGGTATACGGGAAGATAAGATCAAGTCCTTTTCAACAGCATCTGCGCTTTCCAGCCTTCTTCCGCCGACTGCACTTTGAACGCCTCGATACCTTTTACATCCTTCTGTTTCTCGTGTCGTAAAGGATCAAGCTTCTCGCCGGCAGCTATGCAGGAGAGTTGGTATTTCCCTTCTCTTTTCTCTATGCTGATCTGGAAATTTCTAAATATCATCTGCTTGTAGTCACGGAAGAAAAATAATTCATCCATGAAGTCGAGAAGCAGATTTTCTACATTGCGGTCTTCTCCGAGAATCTTCACTTTCTCTCTTGCTTGTATCAATTCCCGTTCTGCCTGTGTCTGTTGGAAAGCCAGGCCGCACTGTTCAAATAGTTCTGCTAATGTACTGCCTTTGGCCATGAACAGGACATCCTCGCTCTGGTCGAGAATCTTATAGGAGGGTTCCATACAAAAAAAAGAGAGGACTGGAGTTTTTAATCTTTTTGACAGTCTAGGAGATAGGTTTTAAAGCCCAACCTTTATATATCCTAAAAATCTTCTCTAAAACATGGTCCAATTTGGTACAGGGTATTATAATCCGATGGAACGCGGTTATGAGGTAGCGACGCATCACGGTCATTCTCATGAAGTACACGAAGGTCCTAAAGCCACCAACGATATTGGGGTCAGCATCGGCGATCTGGGTATGAGCCTTGGTCTTGGTCCGGTGCCCAATGTTACAGCCATCGCCTCCAAGCTGAGACCGGGAGCCAAGAAACTGGAATTTGTCTTCACCGGCTCCGGGAAAGGTTCGGGGCAAGGACAGACGCCGGAGATGTACGGTCTCAAGCAGCGTCAGGCTTTGGTCGAATTAGGAAAAGCCAACCGGGTTGATTTCACCACGCACTCTACCGTGGGTGTTTATGGTTTAGCGGGCATGGACCAGCAAGGTAACTTCTCCAAGCAGAGCAAGACCTTCTCGCTGAATGAAGTTAAAAGAGCTATCGAGTTCGCCGCTGACGTGGCGAAAGGCGGACCGGTCGTAGTCCATACCGGTGAGTTCCAAAGGCCGGTAGCTGATGCTGAATGGAATAAAGATGATAAATGGAAAGGCAAGTTTGAGATGTATCCCGGGGAAGAAGAAAGGACCTCCTACCGCGTCGTGGACACCAGGACCGGCAGCCTGATCCAGGAAGCGCGTAAGAACCGGAAAGTTTCCCGGCCGGTGTGGAACCGTTTCGAGGAAGGCAATGATTTCTGGCAGGAGAAAGGCGGCCAGTCATTTACTGATCCTAAAGGCAATACTGTAAAACCAGGCGACTATATCGATTACTTCGGCAACAAGATTGATCCGGAAGAAAGGGTTCCAGTGTTTGATTCCAAGAACCAACAGTTTAAGGTTCAACAGCTGGAATGGACAGATCTGCAGAAAGAAGCGGAAGAGATGACTGATAGGGCCAAAGATGCCTGGCGGGAGTGGAAGAAAGGAAGATTACCCGAAACGAAATTTAAAGATTCCTACTGGGTGCGATTTGCTGAGGCTAAGTCTGAAAATGAGATCAAAGTCAAGCCTGAGGAGGCCTATATCATCGCAACGTTAGAGACGCAAGCGGCCAACAGCCGGGGTTGGGCTGTCTATTACGGCGGTGACTTTGAGGAGTACGTCAAGAACATCAAGAAGTTGGAGAAAGCGAAAGAGTTTTATGAACAGATCGAGAGCAGCATGGACGAGAGCGAGAAATGGCGCCTGAAGCAGCAAGCCCGCGACCTCCTTCCGGGACTGGTTCCAGATGATGCGAAATTTCCTACTCAGGTCATCAACGATCATATCAAAGAATTTCAAAAACGTCTGCGTTACTCACGGGAAGCGTCCGCTTCGCAGTGGGCGCAGGCTGAAGAAGCGAAAGAAACTATCCGTAACGTGCAGAGCGCCGACGGCTATGCGTTGAAAGAAGCGTACGATTCTTATGCAAGATTAGCGATGGAAGCGATGCGGCAGACAGATGACCTGCAGAAGAAAGGACAGCTTAGGCAAGGCAAACCGTTGCAGGTAGCCATGGAAAATCTGTTCCCGGAGCAGTACGGCGCTCATCCCGATGAGATCATCGACCTTGTCAAAGGCAGCCGGGAAAAGATGGTCGAATTATTGAAGCAGAACAAGATCTCTGAAGATGAAGCCAAGAAAAGAGCAGAGAGTCACATCACGATCACTTTCGACACCGGACATCTTAACATGTGGCGGAAATACTGGAAGGCTGACCCCGGCAAGACCTTGCTGCAGAATGACAATGATTTTAACGACTGGATGCTGGAGAAAGTCAAGAAGATGGCCCCTTATATCGGCCACGTCCACCTCGATGACAATTACGGTTATCACGACGATCATCTCGCTCCTGGTGAAGGAAACACGCCGGTGCGGGATATCGTGAAAACACTAAAAGAAAGCGGCTACAAAGGCGAACTGATCGTCGAGCCTGGCGCCGATTATACCACGGATGTGACTGGTTTCCATTCAGTGATGAAAACCTGGCGTCATTTCGGCATGCCCGTCTATGGCAAAGGTTCCGGGATAAGCCAGGGAAGAGGCTGGGGTCAGGTCGGTTATGGTTTCTTCGGCCAAAACCAGCCGCCGTACTTCGTCTTCGGCGGTTATTCGCCGTCAGAAGATTGGACCTTATGGAGCGGCGTGCCTCTGGAATAAGTTTTTAGTAAGTTTCATTCTTCGTGAGCAATGCCGGCTCGCTCTTTGGTTGAAGCGATCAGAATGTGGGATCCCTCGAGAAATTTCTTTGAGATTTCTGGGGGTTCCAGAAAGATGGACTCTTTTTCTGAACCTTCCCGTAGGGTGCATCCCCTCCCTCAATAGTTCTCACAGACGCATTGTACCGCTCACGAATTGGCGATGCTCACCCATTCAACTTACTATCTCTCTAGAATAAGGATGTTTGGCATACAGCTTCTTCAATCTTTTGATGTTTTCTTGCTTTTGGGTCTCGAACAGTTTCTTGGCCCCTTTAGTCAGCCAGCGATGCTTCTCTTCCAGGAAATCGATCTCGAACGCCAGCCAGCGCCGCTCTTCTTTGGCAAACGGCGCCAGTTCCGATTCAGGATGAGCTAAAGATTCTTTCTGCAAGTCTTTCATCCAGTCAAAGAAACCTTTCTTGCCGATGGGAGAAAGATCAGCATCCCTCAGGATCTTTTCATGGATGGTCTTGGGCTTATTATTAAGGTTGGTGCATAATATGGCTTTTTTGATAAGATTCAGCTGCACCAGGCTGTACGGCAAAGGGCTGCTTTTCATGTACCGTTCTGCGAAAGCAGCGCCGACGATCTCATTGTTAAGATATTTCTGCGTATAACCGGTGTCATGGAACAAAGCTGCCAGAGTGACGATGATGATCTCCTGTTCAGACAGCTTCTCTTCTTTGGCGATAGCTTCTGCTGCCGGAACGACGCCTTTGAACGTATGACCTTGGCGGTGGTAGAAGAACGAATCATCTAGCTGGGCAAGGTATTGTTTGGCTTCTTCCCTAGCTTCCAGGACATGGGATTCTGTGAGGGCTACTTTCTGTCGGAGAATGACCATGTCTGTTCATGGGGAAATATGGTTTATAAGCATTTGTTCCCTTGCTGGGGGAGAGAATCTAAGATAGATCTGGAAGTAGATGTGGATTTCTGGCTAGAAGCCTTTCTTGCAGTGTTTCTGGCTGATCAGGACCATGAGAGTTATAGTGTATTAACTTAAACCGGTCAAATTTCGGCCAATACATTAAAGTCAGATCATACGCCGTTGTTCCGTTAGATATGCTTAAATCAGAGTTAAGAGGAAGCTTTCCAGTCTGATCAACAAGAACACCATTGTTAAGGCGGTCAAAAATATCTTCCAGCATTCGCAGGTGTTCCTCTATGATTGAGGGATCGTAGCTACCATCGATTAATGGTCTTACTTCTTCTAGAGATGGTAATGTTCCGCGTTCCTCATACCGGCATTTGTCCAAAAGAACGACCGCTTTACCAGCAAATTTTTGGTATCTTAAGAGCGGTTTAGAGGGAGTAGGCTCTATCTCTCCTTTATGTTCAAGAATATCAGCGATAGATGTAGCATGATACGTATTAGGATAGAAATACTTTACTTTTAACCGCATATGCAGGGGTAGACCGGCAACTTTGTCACTCAAGCTTATCATTTTTCTCGTCAACTCCTAAGTAGGTCCTCTTTTTATACCTTGCTTAAAACAAAAGAAAAAAGCCAGGCAAGCAGGGCAGCCTGGTAATGTCTTAAAGGAGGTGTTTTTGAGGTTTATCTGCTATAAACCAGATCCTTTATAAATCGGTTATGATATGCATATTCAGAAAGCTATTTTAGAAGAAAGAACCATAATCTTTTTAAAGGGTCATTCTGATTTGTTACTTAAGAGTATTAAGAGTATTATCAGCAGCATGACTGCTGGTAGAGAACAGCAACAATAAATTGGGGGGTTTTGCCATGTTCCGTTTGTTTACTACGCCAGTCTGGTTCAACGGCTGGGATGTCATGTTTGATATGGTCAGTTTAGTAGTGGCTTTACTGATTGCGGCCTATAGTTTCCGGCTGTACAGGATCAACAATCAGAACAAGTTCGCATACTTCTCATTAGCTTTTGTCATGGTAGCTGTCAGCCTCTTTTCAAAGATATTCACAGACAGCGTCTTATATTACACTCCATTAAGAGATGTTACGGCAGTTGTCCTGCAGCCGCTGGCTGGTCCGGGACTGCAGTTCTCAGCTTTATTGTATAGAGCAGCGTTTTTCCTACAGATGGCGCCATTGCTGGGCGCTTGGCTGCTGATCTTTTTCATCTCACAGAAATCGAGAGACAGGCTGCACCGCTTTTACGAGCTGTCACAGATCGGACTTTTTGTCTATCTGGTACTGCTGGTCTCGTTTGTCAGCAACTTCCGCTACTTCGTCTTTTACTTGACCAGCGCCGTGCTGCTTGCTTTGATAGTCCTCAACTATTACAAGAATTACCTTAATACTGACAAGAACAAGAATGCTAAGATGGTCATGATCTCGTTTGTCTTCATCCTGCTGGCGCAGTTCTTTTTCATCTTCGTGTTCATGGTTCCGGGATTATATGTCATCGGCGAGCTGCTGATGCTCATCGGCTTCCTGCTGATCCTATATGCATATGGGAGGGTGACCCGAACATGACTGCTTCACGCCGTTCACGGCTGGAACTCATCTTTGACATCCTGCTGGCTATCCAGAACAAAGGCGGCACGATCAAGCCGACCCACTTGATGTACAAGTCAAACCTTTCTCACAAGCTGCTTAACAACTATCTTGACGAACTGATCGAGAAAGAGCTGGTGCAGGTGGAAGAGGTGGAAGCCAAGAAGAAAAGGAAAAGTTCCAAGAAAGTCGTGATCACTGAAAAAGGTCTTAACTTCTTGTCAGAGTTCAGAAGGATGCGGGAGTTTACCAACGCTTTCGGATTGTAATTCTCGCTTTGATCTCTTCCTGGGTATTATAGGCCGCTTGTTGCAGTGATCAATCAACAAGAAGGACCAAAAACCCAATAACGTGCTAATCTATCAACATACACCGCCGTTTGCTGTGGTTTGGTTTTTGATTAAGCTTTTAAAGTAGTTTCTATTATAGATAAGATCATGCCGCCTAAAAAAAAGAAAATTATCACTGTCGGTGTCGATGAAGCCGGTAGAGGTCCTGTCCTCGGCCCATTGGTCATGGCAGCGTTAGCTGTCGATGCTGAAGGCATCCAGAAATTAGGATGGATGGGTGTCAAAGACAGCAAATTGCTCAGTTCTCAAGTTCGTGAAGAACTTTTTGAAAGGATCAGGGAAGTTGTCCATGATTTTAGGGTAGAGATGATCGAACCTGACGCGATAGATCTCTCATTAGCTGAATCAAACCTTAACTGGCTGGAAGCTGATACTTCAGCAAGACTGGTCTCAGAGATGAAACCAGATGTGATCATCGTCGACTGTCCTAGTGTCAATATTGAATCATATAGGACTTACTTTCTGAGTAAGCTGCCGCCTAATCTTAAAGAGAAAGCGACGCTGCTGATGGAACATAAAGCTGATCTTAACCATATTCCTGTTGCAGCCGCTTCTATCATTGCTAAAGTGATTAGAGACAGATATATTGAACATTTAAAGACAGAGATCGGCATAGATTTTGGTTCTGGTTATATGAGCGATCCTAAGACTCAAAAATTTCTTAAAGAACATCATGAGGAATATGCACACCTTTTCCGTAGAAGTTGGCGGTCTTATCAAAAAGTAGAAGAAGCTAAGAAACAGAAATCATTAGGGGATTTTTAAGATAGTTTTTTAAATTCAAGCCACGTTATTTTTTATTATGACGGTGTTTGAAGATGTTACAAAAGAGGATATAGAAAGATTATTAAAAAAAGGATATTCTATTGAAACTCCAAAAACTATCCACGAAGATTTTCGTCTTCGTAAAGGAACGGTCTCTTTGGTATATTACACTTCTGGGAAATTGTTATTGCAAGGTAAAGACGCTGATGACGTTGCCGAGGAATTAAAAAGTCTGGGCTTTAAAGAGGTTAAGAAAATTACTTTCCGCAAGGAATCAGGCTGGTTCATCGGCAGCGATGAAACCTTGAAAGGAGATACTTTCGGCGGATTGGTGGTAGCGGCGGTGAAAGCTGATGAAACTATCCGTGAACAGCTGAAAGAAGCTGGAGCGGCTGACAGCAAGACCTTGCGTGACGCTGAGATCCTGCCCTTAGCCGAGAAGATCAGGAGGATCGCTCCTTGTGAAGTCATCAGTCTCCTGCCGGAAGAATACAACCGGTTCTCTGGCGTTACCGAAATATTGAACAAGCTTCATGCTGATTCTCGGAAAGATCTCGGTCCGGGCAAACATGTGGTCGATAAATACCCCGGCTGTTCCGTCGGTGATATCATCGAAGAGAAGGCTGATTCTAAATATGTAGAAGTAGCGGCGGCATCGATACTGGCGAGAGCAGCCGGCTTGAAGCAGCTGCAATACTTGAGCCAGGAAGCTGGTTTTGAGATCCCTAAAGGATCGACGCATGTGAAAGAAGCCTTGCAGATGCTCAAAGAGAAGAAGCTGGAACCTCGGCGGTTTGTCAAGCTGCATTTCAGAAATGTGCAGGAGTTTCTCTGTGATTAAAAATCTAAAAGATCACATATACCCCAAACTTCGGAGTTTCTGCATCATGTGCTCGGTCTCTTTGTCCTGCCTGCGGCCGTCTCGCTCTTTGCTCTTGCTCTGTTTCAGCTCTTCGATGATCTTCTCTACAGTGTCTGCCTGCGAACTGATAGGTTCGGTGATCGGCTGACAGCCCAGGCTGCGGTATCTCTGGCCGTCTTTCGCAAAATATAAACTGCAGATCGGCAGCTTTTCCTGTAAAGCGTATTCCCAGATGTCCAGTTCGGTCCAGTGAAGGAGCGGATGGACCCGGACGTGGCTGGTGCCTTCCGTAAATTCTGTCGCATAGACTCCAAAACCATCCAGTTCAGCATCCTGTAAAGAGACAAAGTTACTATCTCCCTCTTTGATCTCTTTCTCTTTGACAACATTCCATCCGAAGTTGCTGTCTCTAGGCGAGAAATAGCGTTCTTTGTTGCGGATGCCGTGCTCATCTCTTCTGATACCCACCAGAACAGCATCAAAACCATGTTTCTCGACGGCTTTCTTCAGCGCTTTGGTCTTCAGCTCGTCGCAGCAGGTAAACGCATCGTGAGTACTGTAACCGATTCCTCTTTCAAGAGCATCCTCGTTCTTTTCCACGATCAGGTTGAAACCCCATCCTTTCGCCAAGCGGTCGCGCATCGCATACATCTCCGGAAACTTGAAGGTAGTATCGATATGCACGACTGGAAACGGGATCTCCCCATAGAACGCTTTCCTGATCAGCCACAATAATGTTGTCGAATCCTTGCCGATGCTCCAGAGGATTGCCGGCTTCTTGAACCGGCTGTACACTTCTCTGATGATAAAGATACTTTTTTCCTCAAGATCTTTCAGCGTTGCCATCTTAATTCACTTAATTCAGATATCCTAATGCTTTCAGCGCCCTAAGCTGTTCTTCCGTGTATTCAACCTCTTCTTTATTCTCTGAAACCTTCTTTTCATTGTATCGATCGATCTCTTTTTCCATGGCGTTCACGCGGTCTTGCATGCTGGGGTCTACATAATGGTTCTCTAACTCCTGAGGATCAGACTGCAGTCGGAAGTAACCATAGAATGGCTGTAAGCCTTTGTCTAGTTCCGGATATGGTGATCTGATGAGCCCGAAACTCAAGCAGCGTTGATCTTCCTCACGGCCGCTGATCTTGGAAACTTTGGTGCAAGGCGTATCAGAGACGATCTTCAACGTCTTCTCCTCTTCATCCTCGAAGTTAAGAGTAAATCCTCCTCCAGAGAACGGCGGTACGATACGGTTAAGGATCATCCGTCCATCCCGGTAGATACTGATATCCTGATTCTTATAGAATGACATGATCGGTATGTTTACAGAAGTGCCTTTGAAAGTGATCTCTGTCTCTTTCTCAAACCAAGTATAAGGCAGCAATGTCTTGACATCCGGCTTGTCGATGACTCCAGTGATAAGCTTATCCTCCGGCGTCTGTACGGAGCTGAAGATATGGCCTCGTAAGTTAAGTTCGGCAAAGCTGGAGTCATGTTTCTCCTTGCTGAGAACATTGATGCCGTCTATACCTTCGGGGGGATTGATATCCAGCAGAGGAAGAAGAGTCGGTATCAGGTCGATCTCCCCAACCATCTTATCCACTTCCAGATGCACCTTGTTCGGCAGGCGCATGATCCAGGGAACTTTCAGCATCTCGTTGAAAAGGGTTTCACCATGGTGGAAACTGCCATGATCCATAAACTCTTCTCCATGGTCGGAGACGACGATGATGATGGAGTTTTCATACATCCCTTTTCTCTTCAGGGCAGCCAGGACGTTACCGATCATCTTATCGTTATAAAGGATCTCGTCATCATACAATCCCATCATCACCCTGGCGATCTCGGTCTTTTTTTCATAGGTCTCTTCAAAACCAGAGGCATTCAGGGAGAATCCAGAAGCAAAAACATCGTTGATGAACTTTTCCACGCTGTCATTGTAAGAAAAGAAATTTTTCTCTCTTGGTTCGTAAGGGTAATGGGGATCCATGTAATGAAGATAGATGAATTGTTTGCTGGTCTTGTTAAGGCTTTCGATGAAAGGGATTATCTCTCCGTTCAGCGTGTCAGAGTAGTCATCCGGGTACGTTTTCTCGATGAAAGTATCATACCCTTGGTTGAACCCGGCGGTGGTCCCGACGGCGGGATTGGCGATGAAAGCATGAGTATTGAAGCCGTTATCCTGAAGAATTTCTGGCAGCAACAGCTTCTCTTCCGTCAGCTTTCTTTCGTTGGTATCAGCTTGGTGGTTCTTAGGATAGAGGCCGGTAAAGTAGGTTGCTGTAGCCGGTTTGGTCCAGGAACTCTGGGCGAGAGCATTCCGGAAAACGATGCCGTTGTCAGCGAGCGCCTGAAGATTAGGGGCAGTATTCCTTTGGTAACCATACATCGGCAGATGATCTGCTCTTAAGGTATCTATAAGGATGAAGATGACGTTGCAGTCTGAGCATTCGTATGCTCTTGTCTCTGCTACCGCTCCGCTGGTGAGGTTTTGTCCCGGAAGATGGAACACTAATAGTCCTCCGCTGACGAATAATAATAGTAACAACACCCATGACTTCTTTTTCATTGCAGCAAGTCCTCACCGTCTAATTTTTGTTTAATGTTGAAGGAACCAAGGATCGTCGGGGCGATATCCAGCAGTGAAGCTTTCTCTTGGTTGATCTTCATGTTGCTGAACAGCACTCCTGGCACGAAGCTCGGGTCTACCAGATGATCTCCACTCCATTTCTTTTCGTTATCGATGATCGTCTCTGGACCGAAACCACCGACCGCAGTCTGCCAGGACATACGGTAACCGGGATTGAAACCGATGATGATATCCGGCGCGTTGTCAAGATAACCTCCAGAATAGAGCTCTTCTTTTCTATAGGCTTTATAGATGACTTTTTTCCCGGTCTTCGGATCTTTCAGCTCTTCCAATCCATCGATCATCTCTGTGACTGTCGCTTCTCTATCTTTGACTATCCCTTTGCTTTCACGTCCTTCAGCATTCACATAGATGCTGGTGAATCCTAATGAATAGGCTTTGGTCTTGGTCCAATCGACGGTCTGGAACAGCGGGTCTTCTTTACCATCTAACTCTTTATTGACGGTCATGAAACCGTTCTCTACCAGCCAATTATTGATGCTTACGGCCCTTTCAAAAGAAGTGATGCCATGGTCGGAGATGATAAACAGCCGCGTGTTCTCGTCAAGCTGTCCAAGAAGCTTTCCCAGAAAAGCATCTTTCTCTTGATAATAATCAAGCAGGGCTTTGTCGATGGCCAATCCAGGTCTATCATCTTCCAGAACTTTCTCATTCCAGAAGACGTGCTGCAGCCGGTCTGAAGTGTCGAAAACAAAAGCCAGCAGGCTTTGTTTTTTGGTCTTGAAGAGATTAAATTCTTTCCAGAACATCTTTGTCCTTTCTTCTTCTATCTCTCGTGTCTGTTCGAGGAAGGCCTTGCGGTCAAGCCGTCCGTTGACATAGCCGTCAGTCTCTTCTGGCATCCCTAACGTGTAATACGGGCCGATCTCCTTTGCCAATTCCGATGAATATGAGCCTGGATAAGAGATGTCCAGCACCGGGTTTTCAGGATCGATCTGTAAAGTGGTCATGTACATCTGGAAAGGTTCGGTGTCTATCAGATAAACTTTGAAAGTAGCAGTGATCTTCTTCAATAAGCTTACTTTGAATGTTGCTCTTATCCAGGGGCTCCACTCTCCTTTATTTAACTGATAAGTCTGTCCGTCGACTGCAAATACCGCATCATGATCCCGACTAGGGGTTAGAGAGATGACAAGTGGTGTAGTGACGTCGATGATCTCGCCGTTTTTTATGGTTCGTGGTCCGGTCAGGAAAGTGTTGACCTGGCTGTCTTCAACGGAAACAGAAATCACTTTCTCTTTATCAGCCGCTTCAAAGGTCTTATCGGAAGTATAAAAGCTGTAACCGCTGAGAAATCCTTTTATGTCCGGGACGCCGAGACCAGAGAACATCTTTCCGGATACTTTTTCCGGAGGAAAAGTTACCGGCCAGCGGATGATGGTCGTATCGATCCCCGCATCAGAAGTCAATTTCCAGAAGGGGGTTCCTTTCACATAACTCTCGTAGCTTGTGCCACCTAGACCTTCCTTTGGCTTGGCTAAAGATAGTTCCGGGATCATCCTCTGCGGATCTCTTCGTATGAAATCAAAGATATTGTGTTTTCCAGGGTTAAGGCCGGTAGAGATAGAGACCCAGGCCACAGGGCTTTCCGGCGGGGTGACTGTATCTAACCGTAGGAATGATCCCTTGTCGGCTAGTATCTGGAAGTTAGGTAGTTTCCCTGCCGCCATGAGGCTTTTTGTCACCTTGTGATCCATGCCGTCTATGCCGATGATCAATACCTTTTGGTCCATTTTTTCTTTACCCCTAAATGTATCGAATGTAAGATAGGCAGCACCGATGACGATGATTATCAGAAGCCATGCTCCTATCTTATTTTTTGCCATAATGAGATAACTCTCTTCTTAACTGGTCGGTAAAAGTATCTGGCGCAGAAGCCGCCCACTGCGGTGACGATGCCGACGATGACCGGCCACAAAGAACCGGTAATCATCCCCCCCGTTCCGGGATCGATATAAGCTGCTGCGCTGACTGAACTGATAGATATAGCTAATATGCAGCAAGACCACTTCATTTTTGACACTCTTAGACCACCCTTTCAGTTAAAGTATTCCTAAGTTATTTATATTCTTTCTGATATTATATCGTCATCGCTCTGGACTCGCAATACTTTTATAAAGTTCCTCCTCTCTTAAATTAGCATGGCTGAGGAACTGACTGATGAGCAGCGGAAGAAGCTGGAAGAGAAGCTGCGAAGCATGTCTCCTGAAGAGATTGCCGCCCTTCAGAAACAGCAGTGCGTCTTCTGTCAGATCGTGGAAGGCAAGATACCCACTAAAAAGATCTACGAGGATGAGACCTGCCTGATCATCCTTGACATCAACCCGGCTGCCAAAGGTCATCTGCTGCTGATCCCCAGACAGCATCATCCGATCATGCCTCTTATCTCTGACAAAGAGCTGAGCCATCTCTATCTGGTGGCTAAATTTGTTTCTCAATCTTTGTTGCGGGAGCTGAAAGCTTCCGGCACGACCATTTTCGCCGCCAACGGCGCCGCTGCCGGTCAGAGAGTTCCTCATTTCATCCTTCATGTAATACCAAGGAAAGACGGCGACAAGATCCTGCCTAGTGAAGAGAAGATGATAGATATTGGGATGATCGGGAACGTCAAAGAGACCATCCAGAACCAGCTGTTCCAAGAGCTTGGTGTGAAGAAAAAGGTGGTATCGGTACAGAAAAAGCTGGAAGCTGGGCCGGAAAATGAGCCCGAAGAGATAGAAGAACCGCCGCAAGGATCTGAAGATGAAGCTGAAGCTGAGGAAGCTGAAAAGTTCAGGAAACCGACTGCGAGAAGACCTCGATCAAAAAAGACCCGGAAAAGCAAAGAGGAAGACGTAGAAGAACCGCCGCAAGGGTCTGAAGATGAAGAAGAAGCGGAAGCGGCGGGAGAGTTTGGGACGTCTCCTACCAGAAAAGTGAAAAAAGACAAGGACGATGCCGTCTCTCTGGATGACATCGCCGACCTGTTCAGGTAAAGATGGAATGCGAATACTGTGAGATAATCAATGGTAAAGGAAGAGCAGAAGTCCTTTACGAAGACAATGATGTAGCTATCGCTGTCAAAGACAAAGTGTTCACACCCGGCCAAATCACTATCTTCCCTAAAAAACATTACACAATATTAGAGATGGTCCCTAGCAGAGTCCTTGAGAAATGCGTCGCATTCGCCAATAAGACCAGCAAGGCTGTCTTTGCCGGGATGGGCAGCCAGGGGACGAATATCATCATCCAGAACGGGCTGGGTGCCGGCCAGTCTGTACCGCATTTTGGCATCGAGGTAGTTCCCAGACGTGAAGGAGATGCTGTAAACTTACAGTGGGAATCGCGGCAGCTGGCTGAAGATGAGGTGGAGATGACTTTCAGTCGGCTCAAGAAAGAAGTTCCCGATATCGTCAAAAGGGGATTGAAAGGCGAAGAGACCGTCGAGGCTATCGAAGAGGATCAGGAAGAAAGATCGACTAAAGACAGTTACCTTCTAAAATCATTGCGAAGAATCCCTTAACGTTTCTTGTTGAGATATGTCGACATCAGCGTGGAGATGATCGTTATCCAGATGATGCCTGAGATCAGCAGATGAAGAAAGTTATCCCAGCCGCTAAGATAGATCATGGCGGCGATGGCGATGATGCCGATAGCCAGGTTTAACGGCAGAATCTTCTTAAGACCTTCCCGCAGGATGTCCATATTTGTGGGTTTTCCTTTTGGTTCCTGGCGTTTCTGCTGAAGCTTGTACTCCCGGATAACTTTTTCACGGAACAGCTTTTCTTCTAAAGGCGTCATCTCCATGGACGGGAGGAAAGGAGAAAGAGTTTATAATATTTGTTGCTCATCTATTCCGGCATCATGGAAAGGAAAGTCTGAGCTCCGACCTTGACCTGTCCTCTTAACGGATCTTTTTCAGCTACATTATAATTGGTAAGGGCCGTCAATCTTTCTTTGATATCTGAGTAGTTTAATAGGTTGGAGTTTTGCGGGCTATCTTCATCAAAGTTATCAAGTCCTAAAGAGTGGTCGCGCAGTCTTAAAGCAGAGCCAGCTCGTACCAATCCCCAATACATGTGTTCGTTCGTCCCTGGCGAAAGGCTGGTGAGGCAGTTCTGGGCTAGTTGATAGGCTCCTTGCATCTGTTTCTCAGCTTCTCCGTCTGAGATGATGCCGAAAGTTTCCGGCAGCTTGTCGGCGGGATGTTCGCTAATGTACGCCAGGCAGGTATTCTGTGCTTCTTCTCTTTCCTTGAGTGAAACACCGGGAGCGTATAGTTCCGGGTGTTCATGTATCTCTTTGACCATTTCAGTGATCATCGGCTTGAAGATGGTCCCGGCGAAGACTCTTTTTTTCATACTAGCCTGTAAAGTTTTTTTCCCCTCTTCTGGGAGAGCAGTCGCCGCCAGGGCGTATTTTATTTCTTCTGAGCCAGCTCTTTCTTTTATTTCTATCAAAGATTCAACTACTGCCCATGCAGTTTCACTGGCCGTACCGGTCTTTACTCCTGTGTACATCTCTTTTCTTGTTGATAGACTTTTCCTTCCCTTTCCAAGAGCTTTTTCCTCTATCGAATCGCCAGCCCGTTCTAATGCGTACCTCACCTGATCAAATGTTTTTTTACTCATGATTTCCCCTTCCAGTTCGTAACTGAATGGGGCCACTTCTCTGCCGGCGATAGTTAAGTCTCTGACAATCTTTGGAAAGACGATATGGTTCTCCTGGAATCCAGCAATGGTCCTAGCGAAGTCAGTTGAGGATCCCCCAATAGTACCGAGGGCGATGGCATCACCTTTCTTCGCTTCTTCAAAGAACATTTCCAGATCATACCCAAATCTTGCCACCCATTCTGCGAAACCTTCCTGACCTATACCTTCTTTGACAGTTCCATCCGTATCAATCATACCATAGACAATTCTTCTGTACAATACGGCTGTAGTCGGGTTCAATGAAAGGGTAATCATCGACACACCATTAGCTCCTTTAGGTAGCTTATTATTACCATCCCAATGTTTAGGGCACCAGCTTAGGCGTCTGACCAATTCGTTCATCTGGTATTTGTATAATTTACTGGTGATCACTCTTGGTTTACTGGATCCTGTTGATGCTGGAGGCAGAGTTGTTCCATTAAGCAGATCATCTATGGTTAGCTGCTGCGCTGGAACCTGTTGCGCTTCTTCTAAAGTAAATTTTATCTTTTCAATTTCAGGGATGCCAAGACGTTTCATCAGCTCCCTGGCTGATTCGACGTTATCAAAAGGCAGTCCTTCTTCTGTGAGGATACGATTATATTCAGCAGCAGTTCTGCCGACGGGGATGATAGCTAGAGGGTCTTCACAGGTAGCTGGGAGTCCTTCCAAGACACTGCCGACATACCCTTTTTCTAGGCCGAGAGATAATATCAAGAGTTTTATAGCGGATTTCATTCCTTTGTTGCCTTCATAAGCAGTATTGAAGCCGAACCATTCTCCATCAGTTTGATTTTTGTTGTGGACGGCGACGATCTCACCATCTCTTACCATGACTGCTCCCAGGTTTGGAGTGGGATGGTTGGCTTTTTCCGTCGCTCTCTTGAGAAGTTCATTTGTCTCGTATTCAACTGTTAAAGTAAGATCGAAACCGAAAGGCAATGCATCTACTCCTTTCCTCATCAAAGGTTCTAGGTTCACTCCTTGTCTCTGCAATTCTATCAAAGCTGTTGAGATGACGGCAGGAGCCCTTTTTACGTAATCGTCTCTAGTTCTGATCTGGATGGCATCTTCTTTCAGTAGTTCTTCGGCTTCTGTGGAATTGATGTAACCCTGCAGTCGGTAGTTATTCACCAGGATCTTGTATCTGTCCATCTGCCACTTAAACCCACCTGGATTCTGGGGGTTTCGTGAAGGGTTTCTAGGCATCAAAGAAAGGAATATTGCTTCGGCTTTTGTTAGATCTTCCACTTTTTTACCAAAATAATTGTGGGCTGCTGCGCCGATGCCGTGGTTGCCGTCTCCAAAGTAGATGGTGTTTAGATACATCTCCATAATCTTATCCTTGGTATCTTTACCGTAGAGACGCTCAGCTTCTTTTTCCAAAGCGGTAGCATAGAGCACTTCCCTTACTTTCTGGATCTTTCCTTCCAGGCCGCTTCTTTTAGCTACCTCTCCGCTCTCCGTCATCAAAGACTTAGCGACTTGTTCTGTGATACCGCTCGCTCCGGTTATCCTTCTCGTTGCAAGGTAGACCAAAGGAATCTTCAGCTTTCCCGTAAGATTGAGGCCTTTGTGTTTTCTGAAGCCGCGGTCTTCCTTGTTGATGAAAGCTTGTATGACGTGGTCTGGCAGCTGTTGATAAGTGATGGGGATTCTGCTGACATGTTCATATATCAAGTATCGTCCATCTTCACTGCAATCTGGATTGTCTTTTGATGGTTTACAGGTGATCGAGATACGTCTCATATCGCTTTCCATCCAGGGGCTTTTAGTCAGTATGTCCAGGCTTGGGTAACCTTCTACTTCAGTTTCCACATTTATCTTAACACCAGGGATAAGCTCATGCCGCTTTGCATTCAAGCTTTTCTTGAAATAATCCTGCTCAGGAATAATGTTTTGTCCGTCATCGTCTTTTCTTTCAATAAGATTGACAACCTTCCGTCCTACATCTTTTGCCTGCTCATACGTGTTATACTCGTCCCACGTGCGGCCGATCTGTTCTTTAGAGTTATCTATGATGTGATCTGCTATGATGCCTTGACCTATGACGCCAACATAATGTTCTTCGACGAGAAAGGCTAAAGGTACGCTTGAGGTGGATCCTAATGCACCAAGCCACATCAATCCGCCAGCAGCACGACGTGACCACTTACCAAAGCTTTTTCTCTCTCTACCACTTCGCCAGATAGAATTACCTGTTCTGCCTATGATCTGGCTGGGGATAGTCCCAAGTCCAGTCAATCCCCCGACGACACCAGCTGCCACCGTCACCGGTGTTCCTACAACGCTCGCAGTATAACCAAGAGCCTTGCCAACACCACTCTTTCTTTGAGAAGCCCATTTCCATAAGCTGACAGTTGGGGTATAAGCCCAGGTGACGGGAGAGGCGACGCTACGTCCGATATTTCTGCCTAGTCCTTTGACGACGTCTTCCAAGCCCATTTTAGCTTAAAATACCTTCTTTTATTTATAAATCTTTCGCTTTTGTAATAACTAAGGAGTGGTGATAAAAACAGAATCCCCAACACATTTATAAAACAGCCCTCCCCTGAAACAGCTATGGAAATCTGCTTCTATCCCTATGATTTTCAGTACCGTGTACAGGACGACGTTGTCCAGGTTTACCTCTATGCCAGACAAGATTCAGGAGAGCAGATCTGTGTCGTCTACAAGCACCAGCCGTCGTTCTTTGCTTCTCTGCTGAACATAGATGAGAAAGAGTTTGAGAAGAGACTTTCCACTTTGAAAATGGATGGCCCGAGACCCGCAAAAGTGATCTCATTCGAAAAGGTAGAAAAAGAACTGCTGGGGAAGAAGAGAGAGTTCTATCAAATCTATGCCAACTATCCGAAAGCTGTGCCGGTCTTAGCGAGAGAGATCCAGTCCTGGGGCGTTCCCTGTTTTGAGAAAGATATCTTGTTCATCCATCGCTTCCTGCGAGACTTGAAGATCCTGCCGATGACCTTAGTCAAAGCGGAAGGAGAATTCAGAGAAAGTTCACAGCGTGTCAAGACGTTCTTTGCCGATACCTTGAAACAAGAAGATACTGCGCCCGGAAAGCATTGGAAAGTTCTGGCGTTAGACATCGAGACTTATGCTCACCGGAAAGAGATCGATGCCGTCAGAAACCCTGTATTGATGGTCGCTCTCTACGGTGAGAACGGCGACGGTACACCTTTCCGGAAAGTCATAACCTGGAAAGAGACCGGGAAAAATCTAGAGTATGAAGAGGTTGTAGCCGACGAGAAAGCGTTGATAGAAAGGTTGAGCGGGATCATCAAAGAATATTCTCCAGATATCATCACTGGCTACTTCACCGACGGCTTTGATTTTCCTTACCTGAACACACGAGCGCAGAAATATAAGCTGTCTTTAGATTGGGGACTGGATAATTCTACTCTGTTCGTCCGCAGCGGCGCCGGCTTCCGTGATACAGAATGCAAGATTGCCGGCATGCTTCATCTTGACCTGCTTAAGTTTGTCAAATATATCTTTGGAAAGAACCTTAAGACCGACAGCTACTCTCTCGGCGCTGTCTCTCAGGAACTGCTGGGCATAACTAAACATGATGTCAACCTCGATGAATTGTCGACAGCGTGGGATCAGCATGATAAAAAGAAACTGCTGGCGTTCTGCGAATACAACTTGCAGGATGCCCATCTGACGTTTAAGATGTGCCAGAAATTATTGTCTGACATGATTGAGTTCACTAAGATCGTCGGTGTGCCGACATATGATGTTATCAGGATGCGCTTCTCTCGGCTGGTGGAAAATTACATCCTGAAACGGGCCATGGAACATGACGTCTTGGCTCCCAACAAGCCTGACGACCAGGAGCTTGGCGAGAGGATGAATGAATCTATCGAAGGAGCTTTTGTCTATGAGCCGACCCCTGGCTTATATCAAGATCTGGTTGTCTTCGATTTCCGTTCACTATATCCGACGATCATCGTCTCTCATAACCTCGGACCGGAGTCGTTCAAAGCGGAAGGAAAAGATAAAGTTACAGTTCCAGGGAAAGAAGAATACTGGTTCTCTACTGAGAAAGCGTTCATCCCTTCTGTCTTGGCTGACCTTATCACCTATCGCATGGAGATCAAGAATGAGATCAAGAAAGAGAAGAAACAAGGAAATGACACTTCGTTCCTGGAAGCGCGTTCCTACGCTTATAAGATCCTGGCCAACTCTTTCTACGGCTATCTTGGTTTTTACGGAGCCAGATGGTACTGCCTGGAATGCGCCGCTTCTACTACTGCCTATGCCCGTCATTACATCAAGAAGACCATCGAGAAAGCAGAACAGACTGGTTTTAAAGTAGTTTACGGCGATACTGATTCCTGTTTCTTCCTGCTGGGAGAGAAAAAGTTGCAGGACGCTTTGAAGTTTATGGATGACGTCAATAAAGATCTTCCTGGAATGATGGAACTGGAGTTTGAAGGTCATTTTCCTCGGGGAATATTCGTGGCCATCAAAGGGACGGAGAAGGGCGCCAAGAAAAAATACGCGCTCGTCCGTGAAGATGGCAGCATGAAAATCACTGGATTTGAGACAGTAAGACGGAACTGGTCTCTTTTGGCTAAAGAGTTGCAGGAAGAAGTCTTACATCTGGTCTTGTCTGATAAAGTTGAGAAAGCGGTGGAATATGTTAAGAAGACCATCGAAGAACTGCAGTCAGGCAAGATCCCTTTGGAGAAGCTTATCATCAAGACTCAGCTGACTCGGGAACTGTCGAAGTATGCATCCATCGGTCCTCATGTCTCAGTGGCCAGAAGGATGGCCGAAAAAGGCGAACCGGTCCACGTCGGCATGGTCGTCGAATATGTGATCGTCAAAGGCAAAGGATTGGTGCGGGAACGGGCCATGATGCTGGAGGAAGTTTCCGAAGGCCAGTATGACTCTGAATATTATCTGAACCACCAGCTGCTGCCTGCCGTTTCCAGTATCTTTACGGTGCTGGGCTATTCTGAGGACTCCCTGCTGGGAAAAGCAGAACAGACGGGTTTGGGCGCTTATTTCTGAGGAAAACCTTTTATAATCGCTCTTCTTTTCATTTAAATATGGATGTCGGGGGTCAGGCTGTCATTGAAGGCGTGATGATGCGCAATAAAGAAAAATTCTCTGTAGCGGTCAGGCTGCCCGATGGCAGTATCAAAGTCAAGAAAGAGAACAGCACCCATTTCCCAAAATTTTTCAACGTCCCTTTCATCCGCGGTATTGTCGGCCTTGGCTACATGCTTTATGACGGGGTCAGAGCTTTGACTTGGAGCAGCAACCAGAGTCTCGGTGAGGATGAACAGCTCAGCAAGAAAGAACTGGTGCTGACAGTCGCTTTTTCCTTTGTAGCCGCAGCCGTATTTTTTGTCGTCATCCCTTTCTTTTCAGCCAAGCTTATCCATTCAGACGGTTTCCTCTTTGACATTCTTGACGGCTTCTTTAGGGTCGTCCTTCTTGTCGGCTACATGGGCGGCATCTCGCTGATGAGCGACGTCAAGCGTCTTTTTCAGTATCATGGCGCTGAACATAAGACCATCTACTGCTACGAATCAGGCCAGAAACTTACTGTTGAGAATGTGAAAACTTTTTCACGCTTCCATCCGAGATGCGGCACCACTTTCCTGTTCTTGTTAGTGTTACTTTCAATCGTCGCTTTTACCTTTATCCAAGGTCCCTGGTGGGTCAAGTTGGGGGGACGTATCCTGTTGCTGCCGGTCATCTCTGGAGTAGGTTATGAATTCATCAAGTTAGGGGGACGTTTTAGGAAAAACATCATCATCCGTTCTGTCCTGGCTCCCGGTCTTTGGCTGCAAAGACTGACGACCAGAGAACCTAGTGATGAACAGCTGGAAGTGAGTATCAAAGCGTTGAAATCTGTCGTCAATTAAGTGTTGTCAATTAAGTGTCGTCAATTGATAGAGCTTCTATGCCCCTGTTTCTGTATTCGGACTACATTCTCTACGAAACTCTCTATCTTGTTCTCATGAGAGACGATGATGGTCTGTTTCAGGTTCAGTTTATCCAGCACATCCCTGACTTTATCCAGCTGTTCTGAGCTGAAACCGTCGGTAGGTTCGTCTAGTATCAGCACCTCTTTGGTGTTGATAAGATGGATGACATCGTTGATGACCCGGTTCAGAGCTAGCCTGTAGGCTAAAGAAGCAGAAGTTTTCTCGCCGCCGCTGAGATTGGCGAAAGAAGTCTCATAGCCGTTCTGTTCGATCACTGGCGAGAACGTATCGTCGATCCTAGCATAGAGGTCATCATCATCGATCAGGGTGGAGAACCATTCCTGGAACATCTCATTGAAGCGGCTATGGATAGTGACCATCACCTGTTTTTCTATAGCATAGGTCAGTTTCAGAAGATGGCCGTCTAGCCAGTGATACAGCTCTTTCTTCCGTATCAGCATCTTTTGGTTCTCTAACAGCTGCTGAACATTCTTGCTGATCTCTTCATCTCTGGCAGAAGCATTCTTCAGCTCATTCTCCTGTTCAGCGATGATGACCGCAGCTTTCTTTTCCTCTTCCCTGACGGCAGCCAGATCCTTCTTTAAGAGGTCAATCTTGCTGGAAACATCTTCAACCTTCACTAGGCATCGCTGGTATTCATCTTTTTTCCCCTGCTTTTCGGCAATCTCTTCCTCTAGCCGTCCGATCCTCTTGCTGTGTTCTTCCTGTTGTTGTTCCAGCAAAGTTTTACTGTGATGTTGTTTAAGTATCTCCTGTTTCTCCTCGATAGTCTGCTTTAGCTGTCCTAATGGTGATGACATCTGCCACTTCTGCAGTTCTTCCATGGTCTTGTTGTTGTCTTGAGAAAGCGTCAGGAGGTTTTCCCTTTTCTCCTGCATCTTGCGCTGCTCTTCCCGCAGATGAAGAAGTTCCAGCTTGGTCCTGGTGAGGAGGTTTTCCTTTCGGAACAGTTCTTCTCTTTTCTTCGCGACCTCTTCCCGCTGCTGCTGGATCTGCGATACTTTTTTCTGTAGTTCAAACAATAGGTTCTCAGCCTGCTTGACTTTCTTGGTCTCTTCACTGATTATCTTTTCTTTATGGCCGCTGGAAACTTCCTGGAGACAGGTAGGGCATTCTTCCAGGTTTTTCATCTTCTCCTGTACCTGCTGCGACTGTTCCAGCAGTATCTTGTTTCTGGAGACTAATTCAGATGTCCTTTCGAAAAGTTCCTGCAACTGTACTGATTTCTCCTGTAATCTCTCTTTCTCGGCAATCTCCTGCTCCAGCTGTTCCTGTAGTTTTTCTTTTTCGGGAATTCCTGCGGTGTTCTCGGCCGATCCTTTGATCTCTTTCTGCTGTTGGGCGATGGTCTCTTGGATCTGCGTAACTTTCTGTTCTAGATTTGTCTTGATCCTGATCTCGTTTTCCTGTCTTTCTTCCAGCTCTTTGATCTCCTTCTTTATCTCTGTGACCTCTGTTTTTAAGGTAAAAGAATCAACCTTGGCTTTGATCTCCACGATCTTTTCCCGGCTTTCGGCAAGCTGTCTGTTCTTCTCTTCTATCACGGCATTAAGAGTCTTGATCTCTTTCTGCCATTCCTGAAGCTGGCGCTGGTTCTGTTCAAGCATCTCCAGCTGCTTCTCCAACGACAGGTGTTTTTTCAGGAGCATCTCATACCCTGGCTTCAGTTCCCGCAGAGCTTTCTCCATCAGCTGGATATTCTCTTGTATGGTCTTCTGCTGCGCCTGCAATCCTTCCAATGGTTCCAACCGCGTCTTGAGGATGGCGATATCGGTCCGCATCTTCTTAAGGTAATGCTGGATATTCTCCCGGATGTTCTTGTATTTGTCGACGTTGAATATCTTGCGCAGGACGTCCAGCCTGATCTCCGGGTTTTCTTGCAGGATCAGTTTCATCTCTTCCTGCGGGGTATAGACTGTGTACCGGAAGATGTAATTTTTGTTCTTGGAGATAACATCCTGCGGGTAGCCCAGCAAGGAGACGACTTCGGTCTTCAGCTCTACGGCAGTAAGATCTTTCTTGACGTTTCCTTTGATGATGTAGCCGGGCAGCTGTTTGATCGTGTCTTTATCTTTCTTGAGATTTCTCTTGATAGTAAAAACCTGTCCGTTGATCGCTGCTGTCAGTTCCACCGATCCCTGGTTGGCTCCCTTTCTGAGCAGAAGTTCTCCCGGCAGATCGGGCCGTGAAGTGCCGAAGAGAGCGAATTCGATGGCCAATAAGATAGAAGATTTGCCGGAACCGATATCACCGGCCAATAAGGTTGTCCCTTCCGGAAAGACGATCGTCTCTTCTTCATAAGAGCGGATATTCTGAAGCTTTATCTGTTGCAGAAGCATCTTTTGTTTTCAGGGAATCTCGTTTATATAGATTATTGTGGTTAAGAAGGGTTTTCTAGAGGAAACATCCACCAAAACTTTAAATACCTCAATAAAATCTGATTACTAAAACAATTGAGGTGATTATGAATGGATTTTAATGCTATGGGCGCTTTAGGAGTCTTTGGTCTTCTTGCGGCTCTCGGAATGTTTCTGTTTTTCATGGGCATAGTTGTGTATGTTTATTTTGCGCTGGCCCTGATGACGATCGCGAAGAAACTAGGCAACGATAAAGCCTGGCTGGCCTGGATCCCTATCGCTAACTTTTTCCTTCTGGCGATCCTGGCTGAGAAAGATTGGCCTTGGGGATTTCTCATCCTTGTGCCATTAGTCAACATCGTATTCGTGACGATCTGGCTTTGGAAAGTCTATGAAAGAAGAAGCTACCCTGGTTGGCTGGCTATCGTTCCTTTACTAAGCATAATTCCGCTTTTGGGATATCTTGCGATGTTGGGTCACGCCATCATCTTCGGATTTGTAGCTTGGAGCGATAGATAACCCGCATCGGCAACTATTTAAACTTCTTTTCTTTTTCTTTTCGTTATGCCTATCATACAAAAAATCTCAGCCAGGCAGATTCTGGACAGCCGCGGCCATCCGACCATAGAAGCGACGGTGATTACGGCAGCTTCTATCGGTATCGCTTCTGTTCCTTCCGGGGCCAGCACCGGTTCCCATGAAGCGGTAGAATTACGTGATGGGACAAAAGAATATGGCGGTTTAGGAGTCAGCAAAGCGGTACGTAATGTCAATACTGTGATCAATACTCTTCTTGTGGGAAAAGATGCTGCCAGACAAAAAGAGATCGACACGTTGATGATCAAGAAAGATGGAACTCCTAACAAGAAAAAATTGGGCGCTAATGCGATACTGGCTGTATCATTAGCTTGCGCCAAAGCTGCTGCCGGCAGCCAGCCGCTGTATGCTTATCTTCCTCGATTAGTGCCATTCAAGACGAAAAGGTCGTTGCCTCGACCGTTCTTCAACGTTATCAACGGCGGCAAACATGCGGATAACAATCTGGCCGTGCAGGAGTTCATGATCGCGCCGCGTCTTTCTTCGTTTAAGAAAAATCTGCAAGCCGGTTCCGAGATTTACCATGCTTTGAAAAAAATTCTAGAATCAAAATATGGTAAAGGTAGTACGACGGTCGGTGATGAAGGCGGTTTTGCACCATCGCAATTGAAGACAACTGAAGATGCGCTTAAATTATTATTAAAAGCCATCGAGAAAGCTGGCTACAAAGGGAAGGTTGACCTCGCTCTTGATTGCGCGGCGTCAGAATTTTATAAAGCTGGAAAATATGTAGTTGACGGTCGGATGCTTAGTTCATTACAATTAGGATCATACTATCTAAAGCTTCTTAAGAAATATCCTCTAATTTCCATCGAAGATCCTTTCCATGAAGATGATTTCACGGCTTTTACTTCTTTACGGAAGAAGACCAAAGCCCAGGTTGTCGGCGACGATCTTACGGTTACTAATCCTGAAAGGATACGGAAAGCTCTCAACGAGAAAAGTATCAGCTGCCTGCTGCTGAAAGTGAATCAGATCGGCACCGTTACCGAAGCGTTGGAAGCAGCTTCACTGATGCATAAAGCTGGACTGAAAGTGATGGTCTCTCATCGCAGCGGAGAAACCACGGATACATTTATCGCCGACCTGGCTGTGGCTCTCGGCTGCGGCATGATCAAAGCTGGTGCGCCTTGCCGGGGAGAAAGAGTCGCTAAGTATAATCGATTGTTAGAGATGGAAAGTTAGATCATCGTTTTTTACGGTTGCGGTTCTTGTGGTTATCGTTCTTCTTCTTCCTATGGTTATGAAGGGCATGCTCTAGAACTTTCCATTCTTTCTGCTTCTGCTTCACTTCTTTTTTTTCTTCTTTGGCGGCTTTTTTGATCTTTTTTTCAGTCTCTTTCAGTTCTTTCTTGGTCTTCTGGACCACTTTCTTGACTTTTTTTACGTCATCGATCTTTTCCTTGCTCTTCAGGCGGTTGATATATCTCCACCAACGTTTCAGGATCAAGTTCAGCAAGGCGAAACAACTGAGGATAGCTAGGAAGAACAAGATTGCCGCGATGATGGTCGTAAGACCGATGACTATCTGCGAATAGATCATGGCTATGGCCACGTAGGCAGTGATATTTACGGATAATGGCGACGAGACTAGGAAAGCTATCCGTTTTGGCAGGATATGGTTGAAGTTGATGAACAGTAAAAAGAATCCTTCTAACAGCAGCAGGAAGCTGATGATGGTAGCTCCAACATTGATCGTGAAGTTGTGCATCGAACCGGAATCAGCATTGAAGATTGTCCTGAACAGGTCTAAAGAGACGAAGATCAGCACCAAACTATTTCCTAAAGCAGTGTTCCAGCCTAGTTCCTCATCCTGATATCGGCTGAAATAGAAGATCATCAAGGTGATGATGACCAGTAAAGGTAAAACGATCCAGATCATGTCCGGGTGGCTGTTAGGAGCAGTCAATAAAGTGATAAATTGTCCATAGATCTGCTGTAGGAATGACGATACCATCTCTTTGATTTTTAGGCTTTTTTTATGCTATTTAAAGATATCGAATAAAGCACAATAATACATAACCTTTTTAATATAGATTCACTACCAGAGCCATATGGTAAAAGAGGCCTTCCTGGTCATGTGCCGGGAGAAAGGTTATTCTCGGGAACATCTAGACCTGTTTATGGAAGCATTAGAATTCTCACAGACAGTATTAGGCGACAAAAAAAGACTCTCGGGCGACTCTTTCTTTGAACATAACTGCCGCACGGCGATGATCTTAGTGGAGAACAACGCCGAGCCGGAGACGATCGTAGCAGGTCTGCTGAACGGAGTCCTCAAGCATAAAGGCAGCCGGGAGATCCTGGAACGATTTGGTTCTGAACGGGTAGAGCTGCTGCACGGAGTAGAAGACATCTCTACCGTCAAGTCAAAGAACATTCAGTTAGAAGCCGATGCCCTGCGTAAGATCCTGCTGACAACGTTGAAAGATGTCCGGGTGATATTGGTCAAGTTAGCGGCAAAGATCGACAATCTCAAGACGATAGCGGCCTTGCCGTCGAAAGATCAGAAACGGATCGCGGAAGAGGTGCTGGAGATCTATGCTCCTCTTGCTTATCGTCTTGGTCTTGAGAAGATGAGGGTGGCTCTCGAGAATCTGGCTTTCCGTATCGTCAATCCCCGGAAATACGAAGAGATCAGCAAGTTTCTGGAAGAGTCGCAGGAACAACGGCAGAAGAACATCGAACAAGCCATGTCTATCATCAAAGAAAAAGCTGCCGGCTCCATCCCGATCCTGGCTGTCAAAGGGAGACCGAAACACGTTTACAGTATCTACCGTAAGATGAAGAGCCGCGGTGTCAGGCTGAACAAACAGTACGATCTCCTGGGCATCAGGCTGATCGTCCCGGAAGAGAAAGATTGTTACAATCTTCTTGGTCTCTTGCACGAGATCTTTGAACCGATCGAAGACCGGCTGAAGGATTACATCTCCAATCCTAAACATAATTTTTATCGTTCTATCCACACTGGTGTGAAACTGCCTAGCGGCAGCATCCTGGAGATCCAGATCAGGACGCCGGAGATGGACGAGCTGGCTGAGGAAGGGATCGCCGCCCATTGGAAGTACAAAGGGGTCAAGTCAGATACTTTCTTCGACAAGAAACTGGCCTGGCTGAAGGCCTTGTTACAGATGCAGAAAGGCGACGAGAACAAAGAGTTTCTGGAAACGGTCAAAGTGGACATCTTTGGCGACAAGCTCCATTGCTACACGCCAAAGGGTGATGTGAAAGAGCTGCCGCAAAATGCCACTTTATTGGATTTTGCCTATGCTGTCCATGAACACGTCGGTAACCAGGCCATAGCCGGCCGGGTCAACGGAAAATTTGTCTCGCTGAAGCATAAGCTGAAGACCGGCGACATCGTGGAAGTGTTGACGAACAAGAACCAAAGACCGAGAAGAGGCTGGATCAAGATCGTCCAGTCGGCGAAAGCGCGGCAGAGGATCAGAAGAAGCCTGCGCGAGTTCGAGAAACTGCCGGCTTTCCATTATCGCAGGCTTAAGCCGTTAGTAAAAGATGAACAGAACCTTCTGGTCAATTCAGAAGAATTTCCTAATGCCATGTGCATCCTGGCTAAATGCTGCCGGGCTTTGCCGGGAGATGATATCGTCGGCTTGTTGACCAAAAGAAGAGTTGTCTCGGTGCATCGTGAAGACTGCCGGGATGCTTTGAAAGAAGAGGAACGCTGGACTTCCGTCGTCTGGAAAGAGACGTTTAACCAGAAGATCAAGTTCTTTATCCTGGCTAGTGAGAGAAGCGGCCTGTTGGCCGATCTGCTGCATACCATCGCCAATGCCGGGTTTGAAGTTAAAGAAGCCAAAGCCAAGCTGATCGATTCTGCGGTGGCAGAATGCTCATTCCAGGTCGTTCCCCGGGATCTAGAGCAGCTGCAGGAACTGGTAAAGCGGGTCGGCAAGGTGAAGGGGCTGAGAAAGATCTATTTTGAATGAATAGTGAAGGAATACTGGGAAATATATTCTATACTACTTATTCCCCCTCTTCTCTATACTGTAAGAATGAAAAGATTATATAGTAGTCTAGCCTCCACAACAGCAATTGCCTTTGAGGTGAGAAGATGGACATACGAAAAACCAGGACCTGCGAACGATGCAGCGTTCAGACGCCTTTGGATAAGGTACGGCTGATCCCTAAAAGCCAGGACAAGAATGTGTTAGTGTGCATGGATTGCGCTGAATTTCTCAAAAAAGCATCGATGTCGAGAGTATCTGATATCACTCTTAAACAACCCCCCATCAAGAACATCTATGCGCCGAAAGAACCGCTCAAGCCGTTTGTTCCTAAGGAGCTTCGCCCTTCTCCCGGCCAGAAGCTGAAAGAAGTCCCTCCCCGCCAGATGTTCTGCAGCCGCTGCAAGTATGAGTTCACCGTAAAAGCGGCCGTCAAAGTCTGTCCTTACTGCGGCCGTGATGACAAGCTTGTCCGGAAATCCTGAAAATGCTCTACATCCATAAATTCTCAGACCTTACGAGAAGGGTGGCTGAAGCGGAAAGTATCTCGTTGGTACGGGATTTTAGGCAGAAGCTGAAACCTCCGGTGAACCAAGAACAGTTTAAAGAATTCTTCCAGAACTGTGTTGTCAGTGATTCCGGCATCATGGAGATGGAACAGGCGCGAAAGATTCTAGAGCCGGTCTTCCAGAAAGCACAGTCGCTGCTTCTGGAACGTAATCCATTACATGAGCCGATCAGCCTGCAGCGTTTCATCCGGTCGTTACAGACAGTTCCGGCAGCTTTGGATGCTAACATCGCCTTCGCCAAAGAGATGAGAGACCAGCTTCCTGTCCTTCTTCAGACAGCTCCCCAGCTCTTCAGCCGTATCAGGACAGCTCAGACCAGGGAGGAGAAGATGCAGGTCGACAGGGACCTGAACCAGATGTTTCAAGGATTGTTAAGGAACACCGAATTTCATTTCAAAGCTGACGATCTTATCAACGAAGGTCATGTGGAGATGATCAAGAGTCTTACTGAAGGCATGGAAAGAGGTTTCTTCTTCCATGTTACTTTAGAGGAAGAGATCAAAAAGCTGCCGTTCCAGCATATCAAAAGCCGTATCCCTGCCGAGAGGCTGAATGAGGCAGCAGAATTGGAGATGGATTTGCAGTTGATCAGGAAAGGCATCATGCGCGCTTATGATAACAACATGAAAGCGATCGAGACAGCGGTGCTCCTTTATTCTGGAGTGAAATGGGCGATGAGTTAAGAGATGAACTTGATCATGTCGACCATGCGGCTACTGTAACCCCATTCGTTGTCATACCAGGCAACAACCTTGAGGATTTTTTTATCGACGACCGTCGTCAGTTTAGAATCGAAGATTGCAGAATGGGGATTATGGATGATATCGCTGGAGACCAGCTGGTCTTCTGAATATTCTATTATCCTCTTCATATTGCCCATGGCAGCTTTCCTGAAAATCTTATTTACTTCTTCAGCTGTTACCTCGCGGTTAGTCTCGATGGTGAAATCAGTGACGCTGCCGTCGGTGATCGGCACGCGGAAAGCCAGCCCTCTTACTTTACCTTGCAGTTCGGGGATGGCTTCTACTGCCGCCACATCAGCGCCGGTAGAGGTGGGGATGATGTTGATGCCGGCCGCTCTTGCCCTCCGCAGGTCTTTATCTGGTCCGTCGACCACTTTCTGGCTGGCGGTGTAAGCATGGATAGTTGTGAAAGTGCAGCGTTTGATACCGACATGATCCTGGATAACTTTTAGTATCGGAGCCACACAGTTGGTGGTGCAGGAAGCGTTGGAGATGATCTGATGTTTCTTTTTGTTGTAATTTTTCTCGTTGACGCCAAGGACGACGGTTGCCGTGTTTACGGGACAAACTTTTTCCGCTTCACATTTGCAGGGAGCGGAGATGATCACCTTCTTCGCTCCAGCTTTTAGATGGACGGCTGCTTTATAGGGGTCGGTGAAATGTCCGGTGCTTTCAACGACAACATCTATCCTTAGTTTTTTCCAAGGTAATTTAGCTGGATCTTTTTCAGCGAAGACTTTCATCTTCTTCTTGCCGACGCTAAGGGTGCTGTCGGTATGGCTGATGGTCTCCGGCAGGACGCCATGGACAGAATCATATTTCAGAAGATGCGCCAAGGTCTTGTTATCAGTCAGATCATTTACCGCCACAATGTTGATCTTGGGATCTTTGTAGGCAGCCCTGAAGACCATCCTTCCTATTCTTCCAAAACCATTGATAGCGACGTTGATCATGATAACACCTCTTTACAGCAGAAGAAGGCGTTAGGTTTTATATAGGTTTTGTCTGGGGTGATTTCTGGACCAAAGTATATTCCCTATATACACAATATTAAAGAACGCCAGCATCATCTCTTTATATATGACCGTCCGGACTGCTGTCGAACAGGATCTGCAACAGGTTGTCAGTCTCTATCAATCATTCTTCCCGGCGCATAATATCTTCCGGAAGGAAGAATCTGAGATCCTCACGTACCTTCAGGAGAAGATGAAGAAAGACACGCTTCTAGTCTATGAGGAAAAACATATCATCAAAGCAGCGTTATTCTTAGTATTAAAGACCAAGACCGAGGATCATGCCCTTTGGAAGCTTCGCCATTTCGCTTTCGACACCCTGCAGGAAGCTTCTATCTTGATCCAGGAAGCTGAAAAACGGATTTCAGCATCATCAGGATCCGCGAAAGTGGAAGTAACCTTAGCTGAAGATGAAGAAGGACTGCAATTCTATGAAAAACAAGGCTATAAGCGGGAAGGCAGATTATCTGACCATTACCGAAAAGGCGAATTCTGCGTGGTGCTGGGGAAGAACTTTCCTTCAAATGGATAGGTACTTTTAAATACCAGAAAACCGTTGCTCTTAACATGGTCGCAGCCAAAAATTTGACAGTAAGAGAGATAGCTAAAGTAGCTGTGCCCATACTAAAGAGAAATGGTGTTCCCAAAGCAGGAATCTTTGGTTCTTATGCAACTGGTAAAGCTAAAAAACAGAGCGATATCGATATCCTTGTAAAGACAAGAAAAGGGACAAGTTTATTTGATTTTGCTGGAATCAAGATTGAACTTGAGGAAAATCTGCATAAGAAAGTTGATCTCGTTGAGTATAGTGCCATCAAGCCTCTGATCAGAGATTCTATCCTCCAACATGAGGTAAAGGTATTATGAAGAGGGAAATCTCACTATATCTCATTGATATTCTTAATTGCATAGAATTGATTGAAACGCTGAGTATTCCACCACTCTATTGAGTGGTGGTTTGCAAGCAAACCACGTATCTGTTGTGGGATACTTGCGCATGAAAAAGGAACTCCTACGAAAATGCCCCTCCCGAGTGTTTGAACAAGACAATCAAAAATGAGGGGGTGTGGATGAACGAATATGAAACGTTGAAAGATGTGTACAGGAACATCAAAGAGTTCCTGAAGCTGTACAACACAAAAAGGTTGCACAGTAGTATCGGCTACAAGCCGCCAATTGAGTTTGAAAAAGAGCAAATATTAAATACCAGAATAATAGCTTAACTTAATGGGAACCTAGAGGGAGTTCACTCCAGCTGTACAACACAAAAGGGTTGCACAGTGGTACCGGCTACAAGCCGCCGATTGAGTTTGAAAAAGAGCAAATATTAAATACCAGAATAGTAGCTTAACTTAATGGGAACTTAGAGGGAGTTCACTCCGCATTAACAGGTTACTAGGAATGGGAAAAGAGCTAATTTTGATATTCATCAGAATTACAAGGATTTCATATTAGTCAGAGATCATGAAATCAACAAAAAGAGGTGCTGTACGAGATCATCACAATAGGCATTACAATATCCTCTTTATATTTACGGTTCTCATAGCAGTTACTGTTTTATTCTATGCTGGACCGGAAGGGACGATTACGGGATATGCTGTCCAGGACACATCATTTACAGGAACCAACGGAATTCCTGGTTCTGGAGGCGATCCAGTTTCCGTTTCTGAAAATGGTATAACTTTACGCAGTGAACATTCAATCTATGACCCTGGTTCTGAACTACAAGTTGAACTCACAATCGCACCTCTTCCACACAATACCGGGGTTGGCGTGGCTTCTGCCAATTCTGATGTTGTGTATACATATTCCTGGCAATACCTGGTAGATGGAGAATGGCAGACATCTTCTACTTCCACTGCCGTTGCATCTTTTGGTAACGGAAATCACTATTCTACGCTCACCCACTCCGTAGAGAGGGACAGCGCTATTACAGATTATGGGCTTCTTGTTGAAGTGAATGGCATAGAAACACACCTCCCCTTGAAACAATCGTCCATCTCTGCTCATACTCCTTTGAATCTTGATAAAGATTCGTACAAAGAAAGTGATGATGTTACGCTCTGGGGCGAATTAGGGTATCAATTTGGTGCAGATGCCAATGATTATGGAGATGGCAGCGACAAGTTAGTCTTACGGCTAGGTGATGTTGAACAAAGGTTGAAATTAAATGGCAATGGTGCGTTTAGCCATACATTTGAAGATGTTCCTGCCGGTGATTGGCAATTGTCTTTGGAATATACGAATGGTGTTGATGTGTATAATGATGGAATTTCATTTACTGTTGAAAAGGATGAGGAACCTGTTGAAGATGTTAAAGATATTCCTGAAGAAAAAGTTATTCCTGTTGATAATGTTTTTCCTGATATTGATACGATTAGAAATAAGACCGGTGAAAAAATAATTGAGAAAAATGAGACAACATCAACTGAAAATACTAACGAGAACATTTATCTTGGGAGTATAAAAACAGAACTGAAAGAAGAACCAAAGAAAATGTTTGGCTTGCGTGGTTCCAAAAAGTCTGAACAGATAACGTTTAGGAAAAGGGGCATTTCTGGACTTGGCGTTTCTTCAGTACGGGATACAGTCGAGCTAGGAGTGTATGATGTTAACATTATCCCAGATGACCTACGTATAACGAATGTAGAAGTGAGGGATGTAATAATCAATGGTTCAGTGGAGGCTATCTTTGACTATAATGAGAAAGTTGATTTAGAGTATAAAAGTTGGGATACAGCCTGGAAAATTTGGGCGCTAAATCCAACATCTGGGTTTTCAGAAGCAGACATTACATTCACGGCTACTGGGAACAAGTTGTACAAATGTCAGGACTGGGATTGGGAGGAACAGCAATGTTACGGGGAGTGGAATCTAATCATGGAAGGTTTGATTCCAGGTGAGGAATATACATTTACTATTGATGCAGTTGACCCTGGGTTTGGTGAAGAGCTGAACTACGGTGTTTCGGAAGAACAACCTTCTGACTGGGATGGTTTTCCTACCGTAGATGTTTTGGATAATACTAATACGGGAGATGATCAGCCGGGCAGTTTTGGGGCAGCTCCTGCAGGTACAGGCAATGTTGTAGGAGCTACCTGTACTCAGGCTATTTTATCACTTACTGGACAAGTTTCTGCAGTCATTGACTCAGGAAATTATGACCCTAACGCGAGCGCAACTATAACTTTAACGCCAAGTACTACGGGAACAGCTCTATGTACTGCCACTGATACTTATTTTATATATAGATGTTTTAATGGTAATATTGGTGCAATATGCAATCAGATTGCAAGTGCTAGCTGTAGTTTCGCTCTTACAGGGTCTTCATGTACGCCTGCTGTATTCAACACTCATATGGATACGGGTGGAAACATCACCTCTTATTTTGTTCGTATAGAATCTGATGACACGGGAAACTCAGGAGATACAGGAAACGCTCCTCAAAATGAACTGCTTCTCAAGGATAACACCTTCGCAACTGAAAACACAACGTATAACCCTTCAGATCCTGACAAAAACCCTGCACAATCGGTCATCTTTACCTATGCAGAGGCTGGATATGAAGGTTCTGATGATGACAACAACGGTGATGGCTGGGATGGTAATGTTCCGGGGGATTTACGATTTGAAGTTAATCTTTTTGATCCAGATGGAACACTTACAGTATCTAATACAACAGACTGTAATGAGTTCGGTTTTTGCAACGCTTCTCTTGACCTATCTGATTATGCAGAGGCAGGGACGTATAACATTACATACAATGTAACCAGTGCCGACCGTTTTGACAGCGTCTTTAGGTCTTCCACAGTTAATGTAAGGTTAATTATCAACAAGACGGAAACGAAAGCGTATGAACATTCCGACCGGAATTTAGCAACAACTCTTCTTAATGCAGTTGAGTTTAACCGAGGAGAATTCATTGAGACCTGGGCGTACATCATGAACCCTGATGATAATGATGTTCTTCAGACAAGCTTCTCATCTATAACGGACAATGTAACTTCTGATAACGAAACTTCATTTTCATATGATACAACTAACAATATCGTCAAGTTTAGAACTGTTTTTGATGCAGATAACAACGCTAATGCGACAGGAGTAGATTATGATGCTCATGTTAACATTTCCATGAATGGCCAGCATGCGAGAACAGGTGATACTTTTAGCAGTAAAAATGCACTTGTGCACTTATACGATTTTATCAACGTGAGTTCTCATATTATTGGTGATACTAACTTTGGTAGTACTGAGAAAGATTTTAACACTGGAAATTTCCCAGATACTATGTTTGTCAATGTAACCCTTAGAAACATCCGAGAGGAAACTACTAATCTATTCACTAATGTCAATGATAGGATAAATTTCAGCAATCCATTTGACAATTCATTCATCGGTTTCTTTGATATACCGATGGTTCCATTTGAAGATACGTTCGGACAGTTTAATGCAACACTAGATCTTTCAGAGAACTATCGATGGAACACCTCTAACTTAACCTGGTTTGTGAGTAGTTCTGATGAAAACAATAGTTTAATCTTCGGGGATTCTATTACTGTTTATGATGGGAAACTACATTTTTTGTCGGTTAACTTAACAGTGGAAGATGCTACTAACCTAGCTAATCAGACTTTACGTTCACAGTGGAACAATATTACACTTATTCCGTATGATACATTTAACGACATGAAAGATAATGGTCTTGTTGATGCTTCTGCTGGCGAAATATTGGGTGCTGTAACTTGGAACATGAGCATCTTTGAAGACGGCGACCATTCTACTCCCGAGTTTAAAAATGGATCATTGACTCATGATGGGCGAATAAAGTACAACAACACGTATTCTCGTACTGCCGTGCGAGATCATCGCGATGTCTTTGTTAATGTAAGCTCTGCAGGTTTAGATATAGATGGTCGTTCTTGGAATAATTATACGCAACGAGATGATTCTGGCTTGAATGATGATTCTGGCCTCTTCCTGATCGATGACTTGATTGTTAATACGATTGTGTTTGATGAAGCGTACTATAATCCTTACGATACAACACGAATCGTTGTAACAACCAATTACGATTATTTTAGGTCTGAATATTCTTCTGAAGTCCCTGCTAATGAACCCTATTTCACGCTTAACATAACTTTATACGAACCAGATAATGAAACTGGTTCTGTTCACGGAACTGATTACGTTAACCAATCATTCTTCCAGTCTAACATTACTAACTCTCTTGGTGAAACTACTACGACATTTACCCTTACCAACATCACTGAACCCGGTAACTGGAGCCATGAAGCAGAGACTTACTCAGAATCACAGAACGGTTCTTTCCGTGTTAATTTAATCATCGATGACATTTACACTTCCGCTAATCTACATTCAGATGCATCTCAAGTTGAACTCAACACCTCTGAGTTCAATCGCGGTGAGTTTATCTATATCTACGCACATCTGCAGAATAATCCGGAAGATGATACAGTTAGCTCTAACTGTTTGATTAATATTTCTCGACATTCTGGCAGTTACATTGCAGAGAGAGATTACGTCCGATGCTCCCCTAGGTTTAATGAGACGCAGTCTGCCAACTTCACTGGAGTGAACTGGACAATTCACGTTAACGCAAATGTGAATGAAGAAAATTCTTTTACGGGAGATAGTGATTCCGTGGAAAACACCTCGATCTTACTTTACAACTTTATCAATGTTAGCCACGTCGTCCTTGGTGATGATAGTTTCAGCGACGATGACCGTGATTACAATACTGGTAACGAACCTGATACCATCTTTGTCAACGCCACTTTACGGAATATTCGGGAAGAGACGACCAACCTTTTCACCAAAATCAGCGAACAACTTACTCTTGAGCGACCGTTCGACAATTCTTTTATTGGATATATCAACGTTACTTTGACAGCATTTACTGGTACCTTCGGTCATTATAATGGTACTTTTGATCTTTTAACTAATCACCAATGGAACACCTCTAACGTAACATTTGTCATTGTTGGTGGTGATGAAAATAACAGTATTTTCACTGGAAGTAATTTGACTGAATACGATGGCAAGTTACATTTCCTTGCTGCTAACTTGACTGTTGACGATGCTGCCAACTTAGCCAATCAAACTTTGAGGACGCAGTACAATAATATCACCTTATTGCCATTTGACACGTTTGACGATTACAAGGACAACAATCTCCTAGATTCCTCTGCCGGCCTGATAACAGCTGCAGTCACCTGGAACATGAGCATCTTTGAAGACGGCGACCATACCACAGCCGAGTTTGAGAACATGTCTATTGCTCCTAATGGCAAAGTCAAATATAATAATACCTACCCCCATACTGCTGTCCTTGACCATAGAGATGTTTTCGTGAATTCCAGCTCTTCTTCTTTAGATCTGGACGGCCACACCTGGAACGATATCCTGATTCGTGATGATCCCGGCCTGAACGACGATACGGGGTTATTCCTGATCGACGATCTTATTGTAAATACAATCGTGTTTGATCAAGGATATTACAACCCATACATTCCGACGCAAGTAGTGGCAACCACTGATTTTGACTATTCACGTACAGAATACTCTTCAGAAACTCCAGCAAATGAACCATACTTTACGCTGAACGTGACCTTGTTTGAACCAGATAACGAAACTGCCTCCATCCATGGAACGGATTACGTCAACCAGACGTTCTTCCAGTTTACAATTACTGATTCTCTTGGTCAAATTATCACAAGATTCAACTTAACGAACATCACTGAACCTGGCAACTGGAGTCACGAAGCCCGTACTTATTCTGAAATCCAGAACGGTTCGTTTGCTGTCAACCTGATCTTGAATCAAATTTTCCGGCAGGCGAACAATCACTCCGATACTGATGAACGTGAATTCAACGCCAGCCAGTACAACCGCGGCGAGTTCATCTATGTTTACAGTCATCTGCAGAACAATCCTGAGGATGATATGGTTACAGCAAACTGTATCCTGAACAGGACGAATCAACGGCAGGATGTTTCCGGTACGTATAATGATTCCAACAACCGGATCAGATGTTCGTACCAATGGCAGTTGAACGATTATGCAAATAGGACTGGTGTTAATTGGACAGCCCGTGTCAATGCTACAGTTAACATGGAAAATTCGTTTACGAGCGATGCTGATTCGGTGGAAGACACTACTCTCCTATTATACAATGTTATCAAGTTATTTGATTACATTGTTGATGATAATGGAACATTGAAATCAGATATTTTGAGTTTTAATACCGGTAATGAGCCAGACATCATGTTTACTTTAGCACGATTACAGAACATCCGCGGTGAATTTACGAATCTATTCGATAATGTTTCTACTAATGTAACGTTAAGGAACCCGAATAATTTCGCTTTCAACACTTCGTTCTTCTACAACGTCACTCCTCCTAACGAGTGGGGTAACTATACTGGGAATAGGTCGCTAGTCGACCAGCGTTGGAACACAGAGAACGCAACCATTGAACTTGTTTCCAGCGACAGTAATAACAATACCTTCATCCAGCAAGACTTTAGTAGGAACAAATCTGGAAAACTGCATTTCCTGGCGGTCAATCTGACCTTTGACGACCCGGCTAATTTTGGCAACCATACCCTCCGGACACAGACTAACAACATTACACTAGAAGCATATGATACTTTTGAGGACTTGAAGGATAACAATGCGCTGGACGCTTCTTCCGGATTTGTCACCGCCAGCGTTGATTGGATCATGCGAATCTATCTGGATTCTGACCATAGTACCGCAGAATTTACCAACCAATCTACTACTACAATAGGTAGAACCATCTATAACAACACGTTCAACAGATCTGCTTCTATCGGTTGGCGGGATGTTCTGGTCAACAGTACTGCTGCAGAACTTGATCTTGACGGCTACACCTGGAACAAAATAACTATCCGCGATGAGCCGGGAGAAGATGACAAAGCAGGTATTTTCTTCGTCGATGATCTTAAGGTAGTTAATGTTACTGTCAACCAGTCAATATATGATCCGCCGGCCAATGCTCTCTTTGTTATTGATCTGAACTTTTCACAGTTATTTACAAACCTTGACCCTGCCGATGAACCGTATGATTTTATCAATCTGACCATCTATGAAACAGATAGTGAACTGGCAAGTGTACACGATTATGTCAATGACAGCAATCCTGTATTTTTCATTACTAATAATACTGGATTTATCAGGGGAATATTTAACTTATCAACGATCGCTGAAGCAGGTGCTAATTGGACCTTACGGGCGCAGACCTATAATAATTCTCTCACAACGGCGTTCGATGTCAATGTTGTCTTTAATGCTACTACCTGGTATGCTTATCTGAACAGCAATTCTTCTAAAGCACAGGTGCAGAGCAGCCTTCATAATAGGGGTGAACAGGTCAATGTTTCTTTTACTATTGCCAACAATCCTGAACAGGATGCGGTTTCAGCAGCACAATTGAATGATGACCTTGGTGGAGAAGTTCTTGATCCACAAGGGACGATCTCCGGTGATAACCTGAAGTTTAATTTCACTTGGAAGATTGGTGATGAAGCGAATAGTACTGGTATTAACCATACCCCTGTCGCTAATATTACCTTGAACAATCTTAATGCTTCACAAGCGGCAACTGTTGCAGCTGTTTTGTACGATCTCTATAACATTACAGTAACCTTTGGCGCGAATGAATATATCGTGACCGATTTTTTCGGAACGACCACTACCATTAAGAATATCAGGCAGGAAGGTCTTTCGGCCCGGAATTTCACATTGAATTTCACAGATTCAGCAGGTGCTGTACGGTACAACAGAACTCCTCGTACTGATTCCAGCGGAACCTATACCAATGACGGGGAATTGTTAGTAGTACGGCCATTAGGTGCGTGGGTAACTTTAGCGACTGTTATCTCTGAATTAAATTTTAACAACAGCGGTTCTGATGACGACACAGTCAACGTAATCCTGCCCGGTCAGGACCCGCTCTTCGGCTATGCACAAGGCCCTTATATCAGAGGCGAAGATTACAGTTATATCTCGGTAAAAGCGATCACTACATCGGGAGAATTAGTCTATAACAACTCGGTCTGTCCAGATGCCACCACTTGTATCGCTGATGGAGACATGAAGATCTACGTCTATTATCCCAATAGCAGTTTCTTAATCCATGGACATAATCTTACTTTCCAGAATCCGAGTGACTGGATCTATAATTTCAACATGACCAACCTGACGACTATTCCTATCGGCACCTATCGGTTCTACGTTAATGCTACGACAAACCAGGGAGACCTCTGGGCGGCTGACGGTGTTTTCCAGATATGGGAATGCCGGCCTGGACAAGATGGAACTGATTGCGCTAGTGGAGGAGGCAGCAGCAGCGGGCTTACTCCCGGTCAGGATGTGATCTTGAATCAGACCAAAAATTTGACTGAACAGCTTCATTACAGGCTGGATACTTCCGGCACCTGGTTCCAGGCAAGTGATATTCTTTTGGTTGACGTGTTATTCTTGTCAGATGCAGGAGCAGGAGCAATATCTGGTGCTACCTGTAACCTCTCGCTGATCGCCTCCAACAGATCATTGATACTGAATAATACCGGGATGGAGGAGGTCTTGATAGCAGGAACATCTCATTACATCTATAATGTTACAAATGTTTCCACATTATCGTCCTCAGGGCCACAATCTGGTAAATTTACCGGTCATGTGCGTTGTACCGATAACCAGCTTGTTCCGACGATCCGTTTTGCGCAGGTAGATTTTGAAGTGCATGACCTGAAAAGAGATATTATTGACGAAATTCAAGCTACGAAAGCAGCATTGGAGAAACTTCTTGACCGGCAGTATGATTTTTCACAGGAAGAAATTTTCTTGATAACGGATGCTATAAACTCGATTGCAAAGATTTCAACAAGGCTTGATTCAGGCGAATTATCTCCTGAAGGAGCAGAGTTAGAATTAGCCAAGATACGGGATGAGATTGATCCGTATGCGCTGAAAGCTGAGATCATGGATGAATTAGAGGTGACTTTAGAACTATTTGATTCCTTGCCATTGGATGAGTTGACACTTGAGGAACGGTTGTTGGTCGAAGATTCAAAGAAACAAGTTCAGCGTATCCTGGGATTATTACGGTCAGGGGAAGTTTCGGCTGCTGACGCTCAAGAACAGTTACGGGTAGTGAAAGAAGCGCTTGGTTCATTGACCGGGCAGGTAACTGGTCCTGCTCCGACATCTTTCCTTAGACCAGCACATTATATTGCTATCAGTGTAGTTGCAATCGTGGTAACATCTATTGCAGTATGGAGAAGACGGCGCTATGACTGATCTGTCATGATAAAAATAGTAAAAGAAAATGATAATGAGGAATAATAAGAAAGAATGAAGATGAAGATAATGAAGATGAAATTGGTAGTGCTTATACTTGTAGTACTAGTTATAGTTACACAGGTGTATGCAGCCTCTACAGCCAGAGCTGATAAGATTAATTACTATCAGACTGCAGAGAATCACACTATTACAATAACTAATGATGAAGGATCTACCACCAGTTATAACTTTACCCTCCCAACTGGCTGGGCTGCCTTTGCTTCATCAACTTGTTCTGTAAATGCCACAGGAGTCAATTGTAATGGGATTGCGAACGGGGGAACTGCATTAGTCAATCTTACTAATCCTACTTCTGATTTCGAATATACGGTAACTACTGTTGACATCCATGGCGGCTCGACAAACGACGTCAAGTTCCTGATGATAAATCCTTCTGAAATATTTCACACCCTGGTGGAGTACGGTCGCGGTAGAGGCAACTATTTCTTTGATAGTGCTACCAGCGGAAATACATCCGGTTCTGGTGCAACTGGAACTGGGACGACGTATCTTCCGAACGGAACAGATTTCGAACTGAACTATCTCCATAAAGTGTTAAATATACGACAGTATTATGGTTTCTCTTCTAGTTTAGGAGAAAATGCTACCTGGACGTGCGTCTATCCAAATCAAACATCAGTGCGGCAGCATCAGGCGATCAACATCTCCCGAGGGCTCAACTGGACTGTGACATATCAGATCGATGAAATAGGTGGTTCCTGGGAGAGAATGGGCTATTTTGGTCAACGATTCGGGAGATCAGAATATCCTACCGGCCAGAATATTACGGTAAATTGTACAGATCTGAAATATACGCTTACTGCCGCAGGAGGTAATGTGAGTGTTGGTGAAGGTTCGTTTATCCTGCAATTCCGTAGCAGAACTCCTTTTACCGTCTTTGCTTCCAGCAGTTCCACCATCAACAACGGGACCCAGGAGGTAGAGATAACCTATAATATCAATAATACGGAAATTTATACTGCGGATTCACCGTTCATAGAGATACAATCTCCAAAATATGCTACTTTTATCGGCACACGTGGTGAACTTTGGGGTTCCAGCAGGGATCGTTACGTCCTTGAGAGTACTGAAATGTCTAGCGGAGGGTCGGAGCAGATAACGTTGGTCGCTCGGTTTGATACTTCCACTGTTCCAAGTACAGTCTCCGCTGTTAATCTCTCAAGGGGTGTGAACATACGATTCATCGCTCCGTGGGAAGCTAACGCCTATAACCCGCAGGAATACATCCAGGAAATCCCAGAGGGGAATATAGGCACTACATCATTTAACCTTGGTGTCCAAACTTCCATCGTGGCAGTGCAGTCGTTATTATCGACGATAAATGAAACCTCCTTTTTCATCAATACGACATCTAATACCCTCGAGAATATCATAAGATACGTCAATGAAACACGTTGGAATCAGACTACTGCCCAGGACATAATTGATGCTATCATCTCTAATACTTCTTCTATCACCACCAATAATTCTGAGATCATGACCCAATTGGAACGTATGCGGGAGTTTGATGAAGAATTGGTATTTTTAGTTACAGACAGTTTCGGGTTACAGGAACAGGCCCGAGAACAGGCTCGTGCGGGAGATCGTGACGGTGCTCTTGACAGTTTACGCCAGGCTAATGAGAAATTGCGAGAAGCTGCTGACAGGCTGGAGAACTTGGATGCCGGTACTGATCATCTCAACTCAGGGTTACTTGGCGTTTCATCTGAGGGAGAGGATGGTGTATTCTGGTTTTGGTTTATGTTTTTCATCATTGTCAGTTGTGTTGTCATCTATCTCCTGGTTCTCAAGAGATCTCATCGCAAGCAGCATGAAAATGTTTTTAAGGATTACCAGGAACCAGATACCAAAGTGGAGATGAAACCAAAAAAAAGTAATTCCTTCCGGGGACCGTTACCATGAAGACGGAGACTGTAAAAAAAAGTGTACGATGGAGCATCATTCTATTTTATGTTCTCTTATTTTCTTCTTCTGTCCTGGCAATCACGTATTATACAGACCAGATGAACTTCCAGCCGGGAGAAGCGCGGAACCATACACAATATATCACGTATACAGGTGATAATCTTACGGTGGTCGTTCCAGCGCAATTTACAATCATCTCTAACAGTTCGGGATCAACAATCTCAGGTAATAACATCACCTGGGGTTCTGGAGTAAGCAGGGATGTTGACTATACTATTGAAAGTCCTGATAATTGTACTGAAAATACTTTCTTCGATTCACAAATCTACCGCAATGATGTTCTGAATGCTTCATTTAGATATGTCTGCATTCCCGACTCTAAGATCGTCGATTATAAATTAGAGTACGGGCACGGCGATGCCAATTACCTTTCTGAAGACTACATCTCAAACGAGTCGGTCACCCTCTTCAACTTAATTCGGGTCTTTAACATAGGGCATTACTTGGATCCAGATGAGAATCCAGTGAATGCAAAGATAAACTGCACTTTCGAAAACCTGCCGGTACGGACATTCGGCCGGGTTGACCTGAACCACCATGATGATGTTATAAATGGTGTTTTTACCTGGAGTTCCATCCAGTCTGGATATTGGTTCCGTATTGGAGTTGTAAGCCAGGATCTTTCAGGAAAAGTTCTCGGCGATTATTATAACGTTTCCTGTAATGACTTAACATATAATTTTACAAATCATCAAGTAAAAGCTTCGTATACCAATAAGACTATCCAAGTCCGTAACACCGCCCCGTTCACCATCTCTGTCACTGAGTTCTCAGACCGTCTGCGTTACGTAATCAATCATACTGAGTTATACTCCCTGGAAGATGTTGACTTCAGATGGAGTGTTGCTGGAACTCATAAGTCTGAATCATACAGAAAGGTTCTTCCTGATGATAGTTTACAGTTTGATGTCTATCTCAGCGGGAACGATTCTGTTGACTTGGAGATCAATTATGTTCCTAGTTGGTATGCTAACAGCCGAAATCCAATGGTGTATACACAGACGCGAAATCAAGGCTATAACATAAGTTCAGCAGCGGCGGCAATCTCTGGGGTAGATGGTTCCTTGATCCGGTCTATCAATAACACGGTCAGCCTTATCAGAAATTCTCAGACAGCAAACTTTCGGATAGAGATGAGTGATTTTGATGAACTTAACTCTAATAATCTTTACAGAGCTCGTCTCTTGGTGTTTGACTATGAAGGCAAACCGCAGAATGCAGATTCCTTACCTAACATTACATTATATGATCCGGTGCGTTCAGTGATTGCCAATACGACTATGTCTTTAGATGAGACCGGTGTCTATACATATACTAACAACATCACCAACGGTAACACTACGGGCGTTTGGGAGACAATAGTTTCAGCTGTGATTGACGGGACGACGGTCAAGCCGAACGATTACTGGGAACTGGAAGGCAGTCCCGCAGAAGTAAAGATAAATTCTATCACTGATAATGTTATCACAACCATTATTGCTGATGCAACCATAACTAATGAGGGACAATCAGGCCAGGAGTATCAATATGAGTATTGCATCGTCGCTGAGCAGGCCAACCAATGCGGCGGTGACGATGATCTGGGCTATGCCTCTGCGGCTAAGTTCATAAGTCCCGGCGATAGCTTTAACACTGCACTTACTCTGAATGGGATAACGCAGACAGGTCCTCTTTATTTCAAGCTTGTGGTTTACTTCGGCACGGAGAAAAGCGGTGCCAGTTTATTGTTTACTGCTGTTGCTGCTTCTCCGGCTCCTGCAGCTCCCGGTGCTGGCGGTGGCGGCGGCGGAGGCGGCGGGGCTGCGGCTCCAAGAGTGATTACCCCTGAAGAGATTCCAGAAGAAGTTATTGAAGTTATTGAGAGGGAAGGAACCCTTGATCTTACTGGTTATCCCATTGCCATCACTGTCTTCAAACCAGACTTGATGAGGAAAACGTTTCAGATTTCTAATGTAGGTGAAGGTGATTTGACCAACGTGAGGATGAGGATTGAGGGTCTGCCGTCAGGCTCATATGAAATTGTCAAGGATTATTACTCTTCAGTTCCTCCAAGCGAAAAGAGACCATTCTCAATAGATTTTAGTAATGATTATTTTGATATCGGCACTTATGACCTTAAGCTGATTGTCTCCTCGGATCAAGGAACGAAAGAGATAGACGGTGTGTTGATCGTCAGGGAAGAGATTACAGAAAACCCTACGATACAAGAGCCAGGCCCCGGATCATATCCGCCATACCTTTGGTATCTTCTGATCCCTATGATACTATTTATAATGATCTTTATCATCATAATACATTGTAAGGCCCATTTGTTCAAGAAGAGACCGACTGATTCCAGAAAGAAATCTCAAAGACCCAGCACAAAAAAAGACTACTGGGAAGAGATTGAAGAGAAAGTAAAAAACATAAAATAAGGTGATTCAGATGAAAAAGAAACAGAAAAAGACAGTACCAAAATCTCGTCGCAATGAACCGACAGATACTTCATTCAAAAAACTGCTCAAAGGGATCGAAAACGAGCTGGTCAATGAGAAAAAACGCATTGACAAGACAGTGTTGAAAGCGAGACAATCTAAGCTCACCGATTCCCTGGAACTGGTCGAAAACCGCCGCAAGGAGATATCATTCCTTGTCGGAAAATTGCGGAAACTGCATAACAAGATTATGGCCAATGTCCACGCGGCAGAACAACAGATCGCCGTTCTTCATCCAAAACTAGAAAAAAGCAAGTCAGCGCTTCAAGAGATAGCATCATTAGCAAAAGAAGTTGGGTCGCTTGACAGCTCTGCCCGTGAGATTGATAAAGCCCGAAAGGAACTTCTCAAGAAAGAGAAAGTCTTACTGTCAAAGATAACCCGTTCATTAAAGAATAACAAGAAGACTCTGAAATCACATGGCATGTCGAGTTTTATCTCCTTACAGAAGGTTCTTAATGATAAAGTGGGCAGTTTGCGGAGATCAATGGACGCTTTACGGAATCATCAGCAATCGATATTTAAAGACAAAGCGATTCTTCTTGATATCAGGAAGAGACGAGAGAAAGTGGTCAAAGATATCGAAGCCAAGATAAAAGCTCTAGCCATGTCTAAAAAGAAGCTTCTGAAGAAGAAGAGTATTGTCGACACACAGGTTGAGAAGTTCGAAAAAGAAGCCAGATATCTTGAAAAGAAAAAGTCACAACTTCTCAAAAAGATGAAAAACATCAAAGTGAAAGCAAACTAATTTAAAACAGCTTCTTTTTTCTTCTTTATATGACAGAACTGGAACCTATACCCACGGAAGTAGAATTCAAGAAGGGGTTTATTGAACGATACTCTAGATTAACTGACTGGGAACAGTTTAGGAAATATTCATTATCGTATCTTAGAAGATGTATTCGGATAAACACGATCCGTGGTTCTGTTGCAGATGTGAAGAAAAGTATCGAAGCTAAAGGCTGGAAGCTGGTACCCATACCTTGGTGCAAGGAAGGGTTCTGGATCTCCAATCCTGAGAGGAAAGATGTTGGTAACCTCTTAGAACATCATCTTGGAAAAGTCTACGTCCAGGAAGCCGCGTCGATGATCCCGCCTTTAGTATTGCAGCCAAAACCGGGTGAAGTCGTCTTGGACATGTGCGCGTCTCCCGGCAGCAAGACTACTCAGATGGCGGCGATGATGAACAATGAAGGGCTGCTGGTAGCTAACGATTACAAAGGATTGCGTCTGCAATCTTTAGGCATAAATATCCAGAGAAGCGGCATCACCAACTGTATCCTGACCTTGATGCATGGCAAAGGTTTCAAAAACTTTGAGTTTGACAAGATCTTGGTAGATGCTCCTTGCTCCGGCACGGGAACGATCAGGAAGAGCCTCAAGACCTGCACCATCTGGAATCCCAACATGATCACCAAACTGGCTGGTCAGCAGAAAGGCCTGCTGGAAAATGCTTTTTTAAATCTTAAGAAAGGCGGTGAATTGGTCTACTCCACCTGTTCGGTCGAACCGGAGGAAGATGAAGGTGTCGTCAGCACTTTACTGGAGAAATATGAAAATGCCGACGTGGTGAAAGTCACTCTCCCTGGATTGAAATTGAGTCCGCCGATACTGGAATTCAACGGCAAGAAGTATGATCCACGGCTGAAAGATTCGATACGCATCTGGCCGCAGGACAACGATACGGAAGGATTCTTTGTCTGCAAGATCAGGAAGGCTTGAGGATCTCTACTAGGTGTTTTACCCGCGCGATGTAGACATAGACCAGGAGAAGATAAGCTCCATATATTGCCATAGCAGTATCGATCATGAACAGTAGTCTCCACCAGCAAAACCTTTTTAAGAGAGCTTGGTTCTGGAATGATCATGTTCGGGCTTTCTGAAGATATCACCAAGATTGTAGAGAAGAATGTTCCCCGCTTCGTCAAGGTGCTGAAAAATTCGCTGAAGATGAAAGAGGAGGAGATCCTCATAATCAGCGACCATGGCCTGGAAGGCAAAAAAGTGGCCAGCATGCTCGGTTACGGCTATTATCTGGCCGCTAAGAAGAAGAAGCTGCCTACCGCTCTGCTGTTCCAGGATGTCAAGAAAGGGTTCATGTTTGCAGATGAGCACGTCGTGAAAGCGATGGAAAATCTTCCACAGAATAGTATCATCATCGTCGCGGTATCTAATAAGTTGGGCCGTTTCGGCGAAAACAAAAGTTTCCGCATCTTCTGCCATGAACAGAAGCATCGCTTTCTTTCTGCTACTGGTCTGGCTGATGTTTCTGCATCTCATTTCGACGTTTTCCTGGAAGCCATGTGTGTCAATTATAGAAGGATGAAGAAGAAAGGGACGGCGATAAAGAAACTCTGGGACAAAGCCTCTGAGATCAGGGTCAAGACGGAAGCTGGCACCGATGTCGTGTTCAACGTGAAAGGGATGCAGGCCATCGCTAACATCGGCGAATATCACCAGCCTGGTATCGGCGGCAACATGCCGGCCGGCGAAGTGTACATCCCGCCTTCAGGGATCGATGGCGTCAACGGAAAAGTGGTCATCGATGGCAGCATGAAGACTGATTTTGGAGCCGTTCTTCTAGATGAGCCGGTGACGATCACTATCGTCGACGGTAGGGTGGAAAAAGTGGAAGGAAAACACGCCCTTTTGCTGGAAGAGACTTTCCAACGTTTTGAAGACCGGGCCAAATACCCGGAACGGGTGCGCTTAGTCTGTGAACTAGGCGTCGGCATCAATCCTGGAGCAGTATTGATCGGTTCCATGATCATGGATGAGAAAGTTCTCGGAACGGCTCACGTGGCCATGGGCAGCAACTACTGGTTCGGCGGCGAGATCAGGACCGTCTTCCACGGCGATCAGGTCTTCAAGAATCCGACGTTCTATGTGGACGGCAAGAAGATGGAGATGTAATATTCTCTGGTTACACTATCTATTTAAAACTGCTGTTACTGAAGCTTTTATGGTCTCTGTTTATCATGGTGTTGATACGTCTTTAGGCGGTGACCCATTGAAGAGATTTTTTACAGAGCCACCCAGATAGAAATATTTATATTCTTTTAAAAAAGCAGTCGTTACAAAAGAGGTGATATTCAATGGTAAATTATGTAGCGATATTGGTGGCTGCTCTAGCTTATTTTGTGTTGGGATGGCTGTGGTATGGTCCATTGTTTGGAAAATTGTGGATGAAGCTGCAGGGCATGAATCCGAAGAAGATGGATAATAAAGGCATGGCCGGTAAGCTGGCGATCCACTTTGTGGCCAACGTAGTGATGGCATTTGTCTTAGCTCGTCTGGTGACTGTCGGCAACCTGACCGTAAGTTTGATCATGGGTGTCTGGATCTGGCTGGGATTCATGGCGACGATGTCATTAGGAAAAGTGTTGTGGGAAAAGAAACCTTTCTCATTATATGCGCTTGACAATGCTCACAATCTTCTAGGTGTGTTGATCATGAGCGGCATCTTAGCTTGGTGGGCTTAACGTTCCACCATTTTTTCTTCTTCTATCTTTATTATCTTTGACGGACGTCCTTGCTTCGGTCCTTCGTAGATGATGAAATCTACCTGAAACTTTACTTCCTCTTGAAGGTCTTCCAGCGAGGTCATGAACGGCTGGCCGGAGACATTGGCGGAAGTGGTGACGATAGGAATGGCGGCTTTTTCTACAATAACATGGAACCAATGGTCTGGCATCCTGATGCCGATCGTTTTAGCGCCAGGGTTCACCTCTGTTACAACAGCGTTCTTGTCTTTAAGAGACATGATCAACGTATAATGGCCAGGCAATTTTTCTATCCATCCTTTGGCTTTGCTGGTGAGGGAGCAATGCTTATTGATCCATCCTTTTGAAGGCGCCCAGATAGAGAACGGTGAGTCAGGCCTTTGTTTGATCCGGCGTATCTTTTGCACTGATCTTCCATTTTGGGCAGAACAGCCGATCCCGTAGATGGTGTCTGTCGGATAGATGAAGACAGCTCCGTTTTTGATCCTGGCGATAATCTCTTCTTTTCTTAACATCACTTCATCTTTAGTAAGGATCTCCATAAAGAAAAAAAGAACGGGACGGATTTAAATATGTTGTGGAGGCAGGTGAGAGATGGCCGTCCCGTTCAGAGAGGTGGTGTCTTAGGTGCACACTTGATGGTATTCATCGATATAGGTTTGTTTTGCAGTATGGTTCCAAAAAGGACCTTCATCATAGCGTTCTAGCAATTCTTGGATACGTTGTTTCATGTTCATGATAACCACCCCCCGCTGAGCTGGAAGTCAAATGAGTCTTCTTTAGACATCATGGTCCGTTCCGTCAAATCCCGGATCTGTTGTTCAAACAGTCGTTTTATGGTTTTGGTGCTCAAGTCAATCATGGATATCACCTCGATATGAGATATTACTGTGGTTGGGGTTATATATACCTTAACCGGACTTGACCAGTGCGTCCAGTGGCCTTCTTCACTGCCTGAAACCCCAAAATTTTACGCTCTCAGAAGCTCTAACACTGGTCACTGGGGGCTGTCCAGTGCAGGGGGCTGCCATAAAAGAGTTGTCATGAGGGGCTGCCACGTATAGCCGGTGGCCATTCATTTTTGACAGAGCCGTATAGCCGATAACCTTTAAATAGCTCAAAGCTTTCCTTTTATCATGGCAGATGCATTCGAGAAACTACAAAAGACGGTGGAGAAGCATGAGAAGAAGGGTATCTCTAACATTCTTCCTCCATCCCGTTCGTATGAAGAGCAGTTTCATTCAGAATTGTCTATGCTTTCGCTGATCCTCGGTGTTTTCGGCTTGATCCTGCCGTTGTTTAATGTTCTAGCGGTCTTGTTCGGGATGGCCGGCTTGATGCAGGTCAACAGAGAGAAGATGAAAGGAAGATGGATGGCTATTACTGGTATATCTCTGGGATTTTTAGGGATATTTATCTTGGTAGCAGCGATCATTCTTGGGGTCAGTTTCTTTCAGGGTGTTTTGACCCAGTTTGCTGGTATAGAAGCGATCGTGAAATAGAAACGTAAGAAAAAATCTAAACTAAAACAGCGTTGACGCCGCCTTCTTGTCCAGGTCGGCTGGTGATCCTGGCCCGTCCCAGTTTTGTCTCGACGATAGCCCCTTTGGTAAGGACGTTACGTCTTACTAAGTTTGGGTTAGCGACGTTTTCGACGACGTTGATGATCTCGGTCTTGGTGGCCTTGCCTTTCTTGTCAAGGACATTGACTTCCTTAACTTGTAGAAGGGAGGTCTTGACGTTGCTGCCGAGGACGCGTTTTACTCTTTTGCGTTTCTCATCAGCCAGCTTAGTCGTTGCCGGAAAACCAGATAGTTCGTACTTTTTCTTGCCTCTTGACGGCCGGTAACGGCCTCCTGAGACTTTTAGTTTTGATCGTGTTTGAGCTCTTGCCATGTTTATGCTTGATTATAGGGGTAGTTTTTAAAGATTGTGGTTGCTTTGCAGATACTCAGCCAGTTTCCGGAAAGCCCGGGCCCGATGGTTCTGAGTATTCTTCTTCTCTAAGGGCATCTCAGCGAAGGTCTTTTTAGAATTTTCCGGGATGAAGATCGGGTCGAAACCAAAACCTAATCTCCCTTTTATCTCTGAAGCGACCTGGCCTTTCACTTCTCCTACAAAGACGACCGGTTCATGTCCCGGTTCACAATAAGCAGCCCGGCAGACCATGCTTGCCGAACGGTCTTCAAAATCAGCCAGCATCTTTAAAGTTCTTTCATTCCCGACAATTTTCACATAATCAGCAGCATATGGTCCTGGAAAACCGTTAAATGCATCAATGTGGACTGACGTGTCGTCAACCAAAACCGGTTCACCACACAACTTGACGGCTTCTTTTACTTTTGCCAGAACTATCTCTTCAGGTTTTCCTTGGATTTCCACCAGATCTAGTTTCCTGCCGATGATCTCAAACTGAGGCAGAGCCTGCTGGACTTCCTGGACTTTATGCTGGTTTCCTGTAGCAAAAATAATTCTCATCTTTTCTTGAACAATTTCTCTTTCAGCTTGCTGTTGCCGTTCCAGTCAAGGGCGTGTTCCAGAACTTCTTCGATAGAACTTACAGCGATAATTTTAACTTTACTTAGTTGAGATTTGTCGAGAACGATATCCTGCAGGTTTGATTTAGGGACGATGACTGTACTGATACCTGCTTCGATAGCAGCTTCTACTTTTGAAGAGACGCCGCCCACAGGCAGAACTTCTCCTCGAACAGATAATGAACCAGTCATTGCTACATCTTGTTTGATAGGAATATTCTTCAAAGCAGAGATGATGGCGGTAGCGACGGCTACTGATGCTGAATCGCCCTCTACACCTTCATAGGTCTGTAGGAACTGAACATAGATATCGCGGGTTTCTTTGATATCTTCGCCGAAATAGTGCATGATGATAGCAGAAACGTTCTTGACAGCTTCTTTGGCAATCTCTCCTAGTTTACCGGTGGCGATGATCTCAGCTTTTTTGCCGCCGGCAGTTACCTCTGCTTCGATAGGTAATAAGATTCCCGAATGTGCGGAACCGGCGCCGATGACGGCCAGACCGTTGACCCGGCCGACTCTCTTACCAGTGGTCATAATAACCTCATATTGTTTCTTGCGTTCGATGTACTTGTCGGCGATCTGCTGTTCCAGCGGTCTGGCTAGTTTCTTGGCATCTTTCACATGCTTGGCAGTGACAAAGTCTGCGTTCTCTTCCTTGGCCAGGTCGCCGGCTGCTCGTACCAGTCCGCCAAGACCTCTCAGATGCAAGGTAAGGTGTCCCTTACGGTTAGCTCTTCTCTTCGCTTCTTCGATGATAACATTGATCGCTGTAAGATCGAAATGAGGGATCTTGTTTTTCTCTTTCTTGACTTCCTGAGCCACGAAACGAGCGATCTTCAGCCGGTTCTCTTTGGTGTCCAGCATGGTCTCGTTCATGTGGATCTCATAGCCGTATCCTCTGATCCTTGACCGAAGAGCTGGATGCATGTTCTTGATTGTTTCAAGGTTCCCGGCTGCTACGAGGATGAAATCACACGGCACTGGTTCTGTACGCACCATCGCGCCTGCCGACCTTTCCGATTGGCCGGTGATCGGAAATTTCTTTTCCTGCAATGCTGATAACAGTTCTTGTTGTGTTCTTGGATGAAGGGTAGCGATCTCGTCGATAAACAAGACGCCGAGATGGGCTTTATGAATCATACCTGCAACAACTCTTTGGTTGGCTGGTGTTCCTAAGCCACCTGATTGGAACGGATCGTGAAGTACATCACCTAGCAAGGCGCCAGCATGAGCTCCGGTAGCATCAAAGAAAGGCGCTTGTTTCTTGTCAAAATTGTCAACGATAAGTTTAGGCGCGATGGTCTTGCCTGCTTTGAACATCTTTGGCCCCATGCTGAGCATCATGGAGACGCCGACGATAGCGATCATGCCGGCCAGGACGCTGACGCTGGTCATGATGGACGCTTCGATAGTGCCGAACTGGCTGTAATAGCTCCAGATCCACCACGGCGCGATGATGGCTAGGATCAGGACTACAAATAAGATGAAGTTATTATTCTTGGACATCTGACGACCGTCAAGGTTGTAGCGACTTACTTCTTCCCGGCCTTTGCCACCGGGACGCTCTTCGATGATCGGATTGTTCTCATCATTAAGATTAGGTATGGCTAACGTGTCTTTAAGATCTGATTTAGGAAGAAGTTCGGCCAATCCCATACCTAACATGCTTTTTCCAGTGCCTGGTTCACCGATCAGCAGGACATGTCTCCTCTGCTGGGCAGCTTTCTTGATGATGTTGACGGCCTCTTCCTGGCCTAGGACTTGGTCTATAAGTTTCTCTGGGACAGTGATATTTTTTGTTGATTTCATCGCAAAGTTGTCAGAAACATCTATCATGCTACAATTTACCGTCGTCATTTAAAAAGATTATGGTAGAAAAGTCTGCTCTTTCCATTGGTTGTCAGATAAGACTGTTTTACGCATTTTTATGATCTTTACGCAGCAACCTGACGTTGATCTCAGAAAAAGCTTCCGGTTGCTGCATGTTTATCCTCTTCTGGTTTTCCAGATGCAGCAATGGCAGGAAGGTATAGACTTTCTCCTGTCTTCCGGCTCGGGGCGGCAGTAATCTGGTGAAAGTGATATTATCGGTCTTGTCTTTATCCGAGTAATACTGGATCTTGTGATAGACGTCGCGGATGACTTCCATGATGTCGATCTTCCGCTCCGGCATGTTGAAATGGACCGGCTTGATCTTCTCCAGGACTCTTTTCTTAGTGATCAAAGCATGCTGTAAAGCATTCACGAGGTCATGGATGGAGACTTTCCTGTTCCTAGGCTGTGGATTCCTGGGAATAAGCTTGTATTGTTCTTTATCGCCTCTGGGATGTCCTTCCACGCCCAGGAACATCTCATCTTCAAGATCTTCCAGGTCTTCCGCAGGGTTCATCAATGCATCCAGCCGGCTGATATCTTTATCGAGAAGATGGTTGCATTTCAGTTTCAGCAGCACAGCGGCAGCCAATATGATCTTTCCGGATACTCTAAGATCATGTACCTGCATCTCTTTGATGACTTCGATATATTTCTGGGTAAGGAGAGTTATATTGATATCCCAGGGATCCATCTGCTCACTCTTCACTAGGTCATAGAGGATGTTCTTCCAACTGATCTCTTCCTCTTCCAGGAGCATGTCAAAGATTTTCTGCTGCATCTCTTTGGAAGAATAGATTTTGCTTTATAAAAGATGTGGTTTCAAAAGACAAAAATGAACACAAAGATTTATAAATACTCCCTCTAATTACAGGGTAGGATTTAGTTGTTTGATCAGCTATTTCTCGTTGTTTGCATAATGGACTACCAAATCGTAAAATATTGTATAATGTGCCGGAAACGGTTTCTCGTAGAGAAAGGCCAGCGGCGTACGATTTATTGTCCAGAATGTCAAAAGAAAGTAGATAAATCAAGTAGATAAGAGGGAATACCATGAACGGAAAAGTAAAGTTTTTCAACGAAGGGAAAGGGTTCGGCTTTGTCGTAGCCGATGACGGAAAAGAGTACTTTGTACACATCTCTGGCCTGACTGAAGGCACCAGATTACGTGAAAACGACGAAGTCACTTTTGACGTTGCTCAAGGAGACCGCGGACCTAAAGCTATAAACGTAGCTCTTGCAAATTAAGATGACTATCGTTAAAGGAAAAAAAGTCAAGATTCAATACGTCGGCACATTTGACGACGGTTCTGAGTTCGACAGTTCTGAGAAACACGGCCAGCCTCTCGAGTTTGAAGTAGGGGAAGGGCAGGTGATTCCGGGATTTGAGAACGCCGTGATCGGTATGGAAGCTGGTCAGGAGAAGGAGGTTGTCATAAAGCCCGCTGAGGCTTACGGTGAACATAATCCTGAATTTCTGAAGAAGGTTCCACGATCACAGCTTCCTGCTGAACAGGAGCCGCAAGCCGGCATGATGCTTGGTGTGGGCTTGCCTAACGGCCAGCAGATACCGGCAGTCATCGCTGAAGTCTCAGACGACGACGTGACCCTTGACCTGAACCATCCTTTAGCTGGAAAGACATTGCATTTCAAGATCAAAGTTGTAGAAGTGAATTGATTTTTTTATTTTTACTATTTTTTCTGAGATTCTAATCGTGTAATTTCATCGTTTCCACATAGATCAATCTTGATCCGTCGTGGTAGTATGTGACCATCTGTCCTTCTCTTCCAAGAAATTTATAGATCTCATAGCCTTCCTCATCGGTATCGCCGCAGGGATTGATTCCCGCTTGTTCTCCTTCCTTTAAAGAGAAGTTTCTTTCATAGCCTCTTATCGATGGAAGAAAATTCAATAAAGTAGTAATGTCCATAGTAAAATGAGTGGGCCCAGCCGGACTTTCGTGAGCCTGCGAACAAAGGAACGAACGCAGTGAACTTCTCGAACCGGCGATCAACGCCTAGCTTATCCTTACAGGCTCAATCTGAGCAAGCTCATCTGAGCCGGAAAATGGATCTCTCCTTTTTCTCGGAATGTAAGGGCGCTGTCATAGCCACTAGACCATGGGCCCAACTAAATCCTATTTTGAGAGTTTGTTTATTAAGTTTTTGGTATGGTTGAATGATCTTGCGACAGTAACCTATATAAACCATCATAATATAATAATCCAAAAAGAGGGACCATGAAATTCAAAGTTAAAGATATGGATATTGCTACCGGCGGGATTATGGTAGCCATCCTTAACCAGAAAGACGCCAAAAAGCTTGACCTTCGCTCCGGCGACAGGGTTTTCCTCAAAAATTCTCATGGCGGGGTCACTTGTATCTTAGATATTTCTGAAAGCCGAAAAGCTGTTCCTGAAGGAAGGATCGGCCTCTTTGAAGAGGTTCTTGATAAGCTGCGGGTTCGTGAAGGTCATATGGTCAGTATCAGATACACTGGGAAACCGGAATCCGTAGTGCATATCCGCGACAAGCTTTTCGGCAAGAAACTTTCCAAGAAAGAGCTTCTTCACATCATGGACGACATCACCAATGACCGTCTTACTGACATCGAGAAGACTTATTTCGTCTCCGCTGGTTTTGTCAACGGCTGGTCGACATCTGAGATTGTCGACATGACCAAAGCCATGGTCGAGACCGGAACAAGATTAAAATTTAGAGGGATCACTCTCGATAAGCATTGCATCGGTGGTGTTCCCGGCAACCGGACCACGATGCTGGCCGTGCCGATCGTCGCCGCCGCCGGCTTTACGTTTCCTAAGACCAGTTCAAGAGCTATTACTTCTCCGGCTGGTACAGCCGACACCATGGAATGCCTGGCTAATGTTGAGTTAAATGAAAAGAAGATCATGAACGTGGTCAAGAAAGTCGGGGCCTGCATCGTCCACGGCGGCGCTGTCAACCTCGCTCCTGCCGATGACAAGATCATCGAAGTTGAACATCCGCTGTCGATCGATCCCGACGGCCAGCTGCTGGCATCGGTGATGGCTAAGAAATATTCTGTCTCTGCTAATCACGTCCTGATCGATATCCCCATGGGTCCCAGCACCAAAGCTAACAACTGGAGACAAGCCCGGAAACTGCGGAAGATGTTCAAGCTTATCGGCCGTAGATTAGGCATGAACGTGAAGGTGGTCATCACCGACGGTTCACAGCCCATCGGCAACGGTATCGGCCCTTTACTAGAAGCAGAGGATGTCATGGCGGTCTTGCGCAACGACCCATTGGCGCCGCAGGATCTTAGGAAAAAAGCATTGTTGTTGTCTGCCAAACTGCTGGAGATGACTCGTTATTGCAGCCACGGTTGCGGCATGAAGAAAGCTAAAGCTATCTTGGAAAGCGGTCTGGCCTTGAAGAAGATGAACGAGATCATCAAAGCTCAGGGCGGCCGCAAGAATTATTCTATGGGTTCTCACCGTTACCAGATCAAAGCTTCCAAAAGAGGAAAAGTGCGTTCTATCGACAACGAAGTTATTGCCAAGATCGCTCGTCTGGCCGGCGCCCCTGAAGATAAAGGATCAGGCTTGTATCTTAACCACAAGGTCGGCGATCGCGTCAACAAAGGCGACGTGTTATACTCTATCTATGCTGAGAACAAGCAGAAGTTTGATTTCGCAATAGATTTTGCCCGGAAGAATAAAGGGTATAAGGTTTGATGGATTTTTGTTGTCGAACATTGAAGAAAGTTAGCTGATTAATTATTATCATCATTATTATGATTATTATTGTTGTTGTTGTTGATTTTAAAAATTCATAAATTAAAACCTGTTTAAAAATCTAATCTAGACATAGTAATTAAAAATTTTAGATGAAGTCAATCAATTCCCGCCAACATTCTCCTGTAAGACTGCCACCAGCTGGCTCTTGTCGACAGCTTTCCGTATCCGCTTGGCCAGTTTCTTCTCTTTGAACGTGTCTTTGATCCAGAGAGCGAACTCGTTGCTCTTTTCGCTGACATATTTCATGTATTCACTATCAGGCATCTTTCGTAAAGCGTTAAGCAGTTCTTTTTTGTTGCGGACCATGGCACCGCTTTCCAGCAGGAGGTAATTCTCTCTGGTAAGGTGGGGCATACTGAGGATCTTACGGCTGCCGAAGCTGGCGAAGAATCTTCTTGCTGACAACTTCTGAGCCAATATCAACAATACCACGGCAACGATAACATAACCGCCCAGCACCAGCAGATCCAACTGCAGGCTTTTGATGGGCGTGTTGAAGATGATCGCTTTTCGCAATAGTTCCGAACAAAGCATGTATGGATTATATTGGAGGACTTGTCGTATCGCCTGCGGGAAGCTTTCGATAGGCAGGATGACATTAGAGAGGAACAGGAACAGGCTGCCTAAAGAGATCGAAGCGATGGTAGTGCCTTCCTGTGTCCTGAAGACGTAACCGATGATCGCTCCCAGGAAGATGAAGAACGACAAGCTGAGGAATAGGATCAGCACAGTTGCGCCGATGTTCTCAAGCAGCGGCAGTTTCAGATAGAAATACGCTGCGACAAAGATCAATCCCAGCTGGCCTACTTGCACCAGGATGTTCGTCAGATAATTAGCGACGATATGGAGGATCTCGCTCGTCGGGGTGGTGAAATTCCTAAAGAAAGCTCGTGATTTCTTCTCCATGACCACTAGAGTGCTGCTAAGCATGATGCCGACAAACAATATGATCAGCATGATAAAATAAGGGAACATGAACGATGTCTGGGAACCGGCGGCGATAGGACTGATCTTAGTGATGAATGGGTTGACGATATTCTCGGCAGAAGTGATCTGCACCCCTGCTAGTTGTGTGCCTACTTTCTCCTGGCTTGCTCCCAGTTCTGTCAGTTGATTGTTGCTCTGCTGAGCCGCCGTTGCAATCTTACCTGAATCGGCGCCAACTTTATCGGAAGAGGATTTCACAGTGCTTTTAGCTGTGTTCAAAGCTTCTAAAGCGCCAGTCAAAGCTTCGTCGATATCAGTGCTCTTGTCGGTAAAATTAGGGCTGAGAGCATCATATGATTTTTGAGTATCGGCCGGGTTGACTGGATCATTGGCCTGATCGATGTCTTTCAAGAGGTCTTTGACATCCACCAAAAGATCGCTAGTCTTCGGCTGGATTTCATCCCAGCCTTCCTGTACGGTCTCTACGTTATCTTTAGTATTGTCAAGTTTCGTATTGGCTCCTTGCAGGCTGTCTTTCTCTTTCTGCAGGCTGCCGGCACTGACGGTTATAACTGCAATCTGGTTCTTCAGGTCAGCCGTGGATGTCTTCTGTTTGACCAGCTCTTCCGAAGCAGTATCGACAGCATTGACCAATTTCTGAGTAAGATCTAATGAAATCTCATCTGATTTGACGATGATGGTCGATTTTACAGAAGAGATGATCGATTCCACTAGATTGGTCCTGGACTGATCCACGAAAAATTCAACTTCACTCACTTCCTCGTTATCAAGGACGAAATTAGCCGGGAACTTGATGCAGACATTAGTGGTCTGAAGCTTGATGTTCTCGACACATTTTTCTATGTCATCATAATGTTGGATGCTATACTGTCCACTCTCTAGCTGGGCGATGAATTGGGCAGTAAGCCCTTCTTGATCGGGGTTTACTATTCCCACGGAGATAGAATAGCCCTGGGCGTTGGAGAAGGCGAGAGCGATCAGCGCGACCAACAATAAGGGTCCGACGATGACGGCAAAAGCCGATGCTCTTGACCTGATAAGGATCTTGAAGTTCTTCTTTATGATCTCTAGGAATTTCATCTGCGGTTGTTCCTCGCTAGTTTTGCTTCGATCATCTCGATCTGTTGTTTGGTCATCTTGCCCGATTTCTTAAACCGAGCTTTCTCCTTCCGGCGCTTCTTGGCTGATTGTGATTTATCCTTGTTAGAACTTTTGCTCTGAGATTTATCCTTGCTTATAGTCTCATCTTTGATCATCACCGTATCTAGGTTCATGCTGACAAAGATCTTGTCCAGGGTCGGTTTCATGAATTCGATATTTAAGACACGTTCACCGCTGTTTTCAGCGATATGGACCAGCTGTGACATGATGTCTTCCGCTTCTTTTGTGTAAAGGACCAGCTTGTCGCTCTGGATCTCATAATGGTGCAGTTTCTTGCCGACCACTTTCTTGATCTCAGCTAGATAGCCTTTGTAATTGCCGGGCTTGGTCTGGATATGGATCTCCTGCCAGGCTGATTTCATGGCTTTGATCTCTTCTGGCTTTCCCAGAACTGGAATCTTGGCATTTCTGATGATGGCTACTCTGGTGCAGAGCTGTTCCAGGTCGAGGATATCATGACTGGCTAGGATGACGGTCGTTCCTCGCTGGTTGATGATCTTCAGTAAGTTCCAGATATTGTTGCTTAATACCGGGTCCAGGTCTGACGTCGGCTCGTCCAAGATCAAGATCTTAGGATCATGGATCAGAGCGCAGGCGATGTCTAATCTTCTTTGCATACCGCCAGATAATTTCTTGGCCAACGTATGCTGGAAATGGGCCAGACCGATAAGTTTCAGCAAGTTGGTGGCGTTATGCTCCGTAGCCGCTTTAGAAAGGTTATATAATGAGCCAAAGTAAAGAAGATTCTCTTTTACAGTCATGTTGGGGTAGAAACTCGGTTCCTGCGACGCGAAACCGTATAATCTCTTAAGATCTTTCTGAGCTTTGAACACGGAACGGAATGATTCCTCGCTGTCTTTATCGAACAGATAAACATCTCTAAACTTGACGTCACCTTTCTCCGGCTCGACGAAACCGATCAGCGTCTGTAGTAAAGTTGATTTCCCGCTCCCCGAGGTACCGATAATACCAAATATCTCTCCTTGATATATCTTGAAGCTAAGATCATTCAGGACATATCGGTCTCCATAGATCTTAGAGATACCTTCGATACGGTAGAGTTCCTTGCCTTTAGGGGAAGCCATGTAGCAGTTATAACATAATTTCCCTTTTTAAAATGATTTAACTCTTTAGAAGTAGAGACTACAATCCAGTACTGCCGAATCCGCCGTCTCCCCGCTGTGTCTCTTCCAGTAAATCAACTTCAACGATAGCTCTTTGTTCTACCGGCTGGATCAGCATCTGCGCTACTTTTTTCCCTTTTTCAACGAGGTACGATTCTTGCGAAAGGTTATGGACGATGATCTTTACCTCTCCCCGATAACTGGAATCGACAACTCCGCCCATCGTCTTCAAACCGGTTTTAGCAGCGATTCCTGATTTGTCCCAGATCAAACCAACATAACCGTGAGGGATAGCCATAGAAATACCGGTGCTGACTAAATATCTTTGTTGTGGTTTAACTTCAACAGTTTCATTAGCGTAAAGATCCATGCCTGCATCACCTGGATTGGCATAGGCAGGAAGGACCGCATCAGGATGGAGTTTCTTTATCTTTAACATACGTGTTCAGAAAAAATGATCGTATTTAAGCATTATTGTGCCTGGGGCTAGTGTTGTCTGCCCGTTTAAACCTAGAGGTACACGATATCCAACGCAAGAAGGAAGGATACCAAAGCATGGAACACTATCAGGACGATTATGGTTCCTAGGATCCATAACACGGCCGTCTTCCAGGAGACACTTTCTTTTCCGATCCTTTGCCACCATTGTTTGTTTTTTATAGTAAAGTTTCGATAAAGGAGGAAGTCGCCGATGGCCATGATCAGTATACTTAGCAGGATGAGGAACGGCAGGCTCCAGCTCTGAAGAAGTCCTTTGAAGACATAGTAACGATAGCCATAATATGTTAATAATGGCAGTAAAACTAGATTGACAAACACCCAGATCTTGATGTAAAGTGTTTTTTTATTCATCTTGCACCTATTGTTTGATCTATTTTTATATCTATTGGAAATTGAAAAGCTTTAGGAAGGTGTTTATGATACCGTTAGTGCCGTCGACGGCTTCCCTGACTTCTTCTTGAGGCTGGTCTTGGTACGTCTTGACGGTATAAACTCCCAGGCTGAAAGGGTTCTGGACAGCATCGGCAGCTAGGTCGACATCTTCCTGAAGTTCCGACCCTTCGCTGGTGGTGAGCGCGCCGACCACTTTCACGACTCCCGCGACGAAGGCGGTTACTCCTACAATTACCAACCCTACGGCTACTGCCGGAGCGGCTGCCGCTGCGCCGAAGATGGAGACGCCGCCAATGGCAGCCAATGATAGCCCTTGGTCAAACATTCCCCAGGAAAAATCTTTTTGATCTTCTTCTTCGTCTTCTTCTATCTGCTGGACAGCCTGTCCTACGATGACTTGGTCTCGAGTATCGGAATCCTGAACGACTGCTGCTGCCTGAGGAACAACATTCTGGGAGACACAACGGTCAGCCGTGAAATCATACCTCGAATCGATCGGACAGCATTTGGTCATCACGAACGAACCCTGCGGCCCGGAACAGTAATGGTTCGGTTCGCAATCACTGGAACTATGGCAATATTCGCTGGGGGCGCTGCCATCAGCGACGGTAAATGGCAGCAACAACAGAAGTATCGTGATGAGATAAGCGCGACATTGTCTTGGCCTCATCTTGAGAAGGATATCTCTTTTTCTTTTAAATGTTACTGGTGAAGTTTGTTCTTATCAGGAAAAAATGAAGCCCTTGTTCCTATAAACTTCCTGATGGCAGGACTGCTGTGGTTCAGATCCATAACAATAAAAATGGAGGGGGGTTTCTCTCTAAACTACGTCTCTAAACTACAGCTTCCTGCAGAACGTCAGAAACCCGGTGTGTCCCAGCATCTGGAACTCCGGCCGCATGATGTTGTCTTCGATCTTCCACTTCCGTTCGATCAATTCAACCGTCTCTAAGACAGTTATCCCTGTCCTTCTGGTAGAATCAAGAAAGAGCTTGACCTGTCCCAGGTTCGGCAGGTAGACAACTAGAAAACCGCCTTCTTTCAGAGCCTTTTCGGCATGCTCCGTCACCTGCCATGGTTCCGGCAGGTCTAACGTAATAAGGTCTAATTCTTTTTCTGCGATGCCGTTATAGATATTATCTTGCTTCAAGATCAGATTCTTAAAACCGATGTTCTTGACGTTCTTCTGGATGATATCATAATGCTCTGGATGGATCTCATAGACAGTAACTTCCTTGCAGACATTGGCTAAAGAGAGACACAATGACCCGGAACCGCCGCCGGCATCAACTATTTTCGATCCAGAGTTGACACCAGTTCTTGCTAAGATCAGACCGATGTCTTTCTGGATCATCACCTGCGGACCTCTTTGCAAGTTTTCCCAGAAGTCGACGAACGTCGGTGTCAGGATGGTGAAATGTTTTCCTTTGCTGGAGACGGCCTTATTCTTCTTAAGATCATTCTTGGAGATGATCCCGGCGGAGGTATGAAAATCCTCGGCAAGGTCCTTGACGTAATACTTCTTGCCTGTCCTTTCTTCGATAAGTATCTTCTTGATGTTTCGCATCTGTCGTTTTCCAGAGGTAAACTATTTAAATGTTGCTTCTTCCGAGAGCAGATGACTTTTTCCAACGACAAGAAGACCTTCCTGGCCAAAGAAGACCATAGCAAGAAAGGCAGTATTGACCAAAAAGTGATCTCTTTGATCGAAGTCATCAACAAGAGCCAACATCTCTACACCACTTCCTCCTGTTCCGGGCGGATCTATCTCTGGCGAGGGACGGAGGTGAAGACAGAGATGGAATGGCTGAAAGTATCCCATGATCTCATCACGAAAGATTTCTTTGATACGGTTGAAGATGGATTCATCTGGTTACGGCTGGAACCATTTATACTTCATGTCTGCTGTAAGGATCTCGAGACTGCCTCTGAATTTGTCGAGGCGGCCAGAACTATCTTCAAGAAAAGCTGCATCCTTACTGTCAGTAAAAGAATCGTCGTCGAGATCCGTGGTTCTGAATATATCGAGATGCCCTTTCAGCAGGATGGCAAGCTTCTTTACGCCGGCAATCTTTCAGAGCTGCAAAAGATGATCAACGCTAAATTAAAGAAAAACTTTGATAATGTAAACAGATTAGAATCTGTGTTAAAGAAAATTATTTAAATCATTACCCTTACCCTTCTGACATGAAAAAAGAGAAACATGTCTTTGGGCATGAGCTATTGCTCGATTGTTACGACTGCAAGCCAGGTGTCTGCGGCGATCTTGACCACTGCTACAGTTTTCTGGACAAGCTGGTCGATGCTATCGGTATGAAGAAACAGGCGCCTCCACAGGTCTTTCGTACGGACTATAAACTGTTTCCTGATAAAGCGGGGTTAAGCGGCTGGGTAGCATTAGTGGAATCGTCGATCGTCATCCATACTCTTTCCAAAAAGAAATTTATCTCTATTGACATCTACACTTGCGGGAAACTTGATCCTAAAGCGGCAGTAGCTTTCGTCACCAAATACTTCAAGCCCAAGAAGATCGAGAAGCAGTATGTTGAGAGAGGCATCCATTATTATGCCAAAGATACAAGATCTACCCCCAAAAAATCTACAAAAAAAACAAATAAAAAACAAATAAAAAAAAGTAAATAAAGAGTAAAAATAAGAAGTAAAAAAGTAAAAACTCTCTCTTAACTTATCTCTTAGCTCTTCTTCTGCCTTTCCTGCTGGTCATGACAGCGATGGATAGGATGAACGCCACCAATCCTAGGAACAGCAGTCCGCCCAAGACAAACAGATAAGTCGTGCTGTCACGGAAAGAAGCTCTGACGCTGGTCTCCCGCAACGGCTGGTTGTATTGCTGCCGGGCCATGACCTGCCGACTTAGTTCGTTTTGGAATCTCTGTGCATAGTTGTCCAGTCCAAGCTGTTGCTGCTGGCCTACACTTTGGCTGACACCACAATCGCTTACAGTCAGGGTGATGGTCTGAGAGTCTTCTTTCTTGCTGCCGCGAAGAACTTCCACCTCGATCGGGTACGAGCCAGATTTAGCGTCGCCGATGTTGAAGTTGAAGGTTTCGTCCTCTTCATTATTGGAAGCGGTAAACTCATCGATCTCGATCTCGTCACGGCTAAGGTCCAGGCCAAGAGCCGCGTTGCTTACTCGGACTACTACGTCATCTTCATCACTTCTGCCTAAGTTCTTGACGGTGACATCAAGTCTAGTGTTGGCAGTGCATTGCAGGCTGTTCGGTGAAAGGACGGCCCTGTCGATGACCAGGTTATGGTTTTCTAAGTCAATCTTGACGGTAAATTCCTCGGAAGTCTTATGGATGACATCATTGTCGTCTTCGCCTTCTACCTCTACCAGGAAGGTGTACTCTTCTTCATCGATCTCTTCGTTTCCAAGGTCAAATTCTACTTTGAATTTCTCCTTATCTCCGGCATCGATATCCTGGTCTTCAGCATCTTCATCAAGGTCGTCGCCGTCAACATCAAGAAGAGTTATGGTGACTTCCACATCGTTCAGGTCGATATCAAGATTGTTGCGGATCTCAACTTCAATCTCGTTGCTCTCTTCGATGGAGAGGTCGTTGCTGCTCTTGCCGTTTATCTCGAAGCTCTCGATGATGATGAAACTCTTTGGTTTTAGGTAGATGGCCTGGCCCCATTCAAGAGAAGCTCCTTTAGCGGTTCCAGCCAATTTCAGGACGCCGATCTCATGCTTGCCATCCTCTTCATCTTCAGGGACGGTAGCTTCTAGTTCGAATGCGATCTTCTCGCCGGGAGCAAGCTCAGTAGGCAGGTTTTCAGGCAGTAGGATGCCGTATCCTGTCTCTGCTACCTTATAGGTGATGTTGCTGATCGTGTCAAGCGATCCAGTGTTCTGAACAGTAACGATGGTGATGCCTGTCTCACCTGGGGCTACATCATCAAAGAAAATATCGGAGGTGCTGAATGCTGCATTCTTTCTCTCTTCTACTTTATAGGTAGAGAAACTTTCGACAGTGAAAGTCAGAGGGTCGCTGTTTTCTATCACGCAATTCTCACAAAGCAGAAAACTGCCATGGTTGAAACCTTCTGAGGTGAGAATAGCCGGATCGCTGAACTTCTTGTTTAACGTGATCCTAGCTTTTCCAGCAAGCTTAGGAGCATTCTCAGTGTCAACTGCGACGGAATTGCTGGTGATAGTAACATGTTGGCTGATGTCGCCGATCTGTGAAAGGTCAAGTCCCTGCAGCCATTCGATCTTGCCGTTAGCGTTCTCTAAGACGAGTTCAACATTGTTGATGTTAGCTTCGGCTGCTATATCGGTGGTGCTGCTTCCGGGAAAATCATCAAAGCCGATAGGTCTATCGACAACAATGACGGTCCAACTTTCGGAGACGGTCTGCAGCTGTCCCTGGGCATTGAAATAGGTGATGCTAGCTTTGACTTCATACCTTCCTGCGTTGACGGAAGTGGAATCCAGATCAAACTTATCAATGTTAACGTTAAGATTTTCAGCGGATCCGCCTGCCGTATTGCGAAGCGTCCAGATATAGGTTATCGGGATCGCATCATCGTTGGTAACATCAACTGAAAAGGTAGTATCCTCATCTTTGTTCTGGTTAAGGACGATCTCATCGTCTGGTCCAGGAGTCCGGCTGCTGATCTGGACACCGTCATCAGCTAATTGTTTGATGACATAACGTACTTCTACCCTTGTCGCGGCAGTTCCGTCTTCAGCGATCAGGGTGAAAGTATCTGTCTCACCAGCTGGTGTAAAGTAATCGCGTATTGGCGTGATGGTGACAGCATCATCACTGACGACAACATTGACATTAGCGTTGTCATTCTCAACCCTGAGGCTGAGCGTCTGGCTGTCTTCAACATCCAAGACCATCCCTGCTAGGTTGATCTGGCTGGTGGTGTCTTCATCAAATTGGAAAACCTGGCTGCTGAGGCTGTCATCAACCTGCGGTGCGCAGTTTTCCATATCGACCGTGACTTCGGCCATATCAAACGGTGCAGATCCAGGTACATCTGAGTCAGATATCTCTACTCTTAGGGTATGTTCACCGGTCAGGTCATGAAGGTCAAGTGGAACAGATACCGGAACGTCGATCATGTTAGCGTTCATGCGGAACTCTTCTTTTCTTAGGAGTTCTTCTCCTAAAAAGACTTTAGCGACTAGATTCTCATTCTGTTCAAGACCGATATTAGTTGCAGTCAGATGCATCCGTACATTGTTCTGTTTGGCCAGGCAGCTGAAATCTTCATCATTGAAAGTAGCACTGGTTATCAGGATGGAATGTGGTTCTCTTTGGACATCAACTTTGATATCAAAAACATCTCCGTAGAAATGTTGAGGCACATCCCTGTCAGCTCCATTGACAAAGAATTGTATCAGGTGATTTCCGTCATTCCAGCTGAGGGGAATAGTGTAATCAAACTGCACAGATTTTTCTTCTGAAGGGCCTAGGAACAATAGTTCTCCGTCCTGGCCGCGGTTGAAACGCAGAGGGATGCCTAACTCGCTCGGGATCTGCGGAACGTTCATGACGATCTGTTCGATGATCGGTTCGACATCCTGTCTGATCAGCGGATGATCATCATCAGTAAACTGGTTATGCAAGGTAACTTGGAACTGTAGAGTATCTCCTGGCTGGAAAGATGTTGTGGTTGAGTTCCTGCCGTAAGAAGAGAGCTGTTCTCCTTTGCGGGCAACCTGGACATTGCTCACTTCCAAAGTTGAAGCGACGTTAAGGTCATAGGCTTGGGTGTTACGGCCGCCGTTTCCATCAGAGACGACGATACTCACGCGTGATACTCCTGTATTCTGAGGAATAATCGATACCCTGTTGTCCCGGACACTAACGTAATTTACATCGATAAAACGCTGGCCGTTGATCGTCGATTGTGATATGCTGACGCTGACGTCGTCTCCATCAGGATCTTCAGCTATGACATCATAGGTGTAGGTGCGGCCTCTTATAGCATCTGCTGGAGGCGTGGAAGTTATGGCCGGCGCGTCATTGTCGTTATTTACAGTTATCGTAAATGTATCCTGTGTTCTTCCATCGTTGCTGTCGGTGACTGTAAGCGTTATGAGGCTGTCGCCAGACTGGTTTGCCAACGGTTCACATTCCAGGATGGTCACACTAAGAGAACAGCTGACGACGGATGGGTTGCTTTGGTCGTCAAGGCTGAAAGTTAGGTCGGTGGTGTCATCTTCTACGTCTGAAACGAAGTTGGTAAGATCTAAAGACAGCGCTCCAGAATCTTCGCCGACCATCTGATCAGGGACATCAAAGTTCGGAAGGTCGTTGATCTCGTTGACAGTCAAGATGAATGAACCGGTGGCTGAAAGGCCTTCAGTATCGCTAACAACAATCTCTAAAGTGTTGCTGCCGCTCCGGTCAGGAACAGTAGCACATTCAAGATCATGTCCGCTGATACGACAGCTGACTGCGGAAAGGTCTGATTGTGATTGTAACCTTACTCTTAGGTCGGCGGCAGCATCTTCAACATCAGCAATGAAAGGGTCTAAGTCTATAGCCGTCAATCCTGAATCCTCGTCGACAGAAAGGTCATTTAAGTTGATAGTTGGCTGGTCATTGACGGGGTTCACGATGATCTTAAAGTCATCGTAATTACTTCCTCCGTCCCTATCGGTTACATTTAATAAAACAAGATTCTTCCCTATTTGGTTAAGTTGCGTCTCACAGACCAAAGTGTGGCCGTTGTCAAGACTGCAGTCAACTGCGGTCTCATCAAGTTCAGAAATGATGCTGTACTGCAGGTTGTTGGTCCTGTCTTCGATATCTCCAGAATGATCGCGAAGATCAACGCTGTACGATCCTGAATCTTCGTCAACATAAACGTCGTCTATCCTTAAAGTGGGAAGATCGTTAATAGGGTTGACGTTGATGGTCATTGTATATATCTCTGAATCAAACTGTCCATCCCTTACTTTGAACTTAAATGAATCGTAAGCTGCTCCATTCTGGTCGCGTCCAGGCATGTAGGCAAGCGATCCATCTTGCAATCCTGCTGCATCATATCTAACTCCTTCTCTCAGAACGCCTCCAGTGAATGTTAAGTCGCCACGGGCTGGAAGATCTGTGATGATGAATGTAGAGAAGTTATCTCCATCTGGATCGCTGAAATTGAAATCAGCTGCCGAGAAGGCATATTCACTATCTTCATCGGTAGTTATAGTGTTGTCGGCAGATGTAGGGGGAGCATTGTTGGCTGCTCCAGGAGTTCCGAAGTCGCCTGCACCGAACTGGATGGTCGCTTCTCTCCAGCTGCTTCCTAGATTGTTGTCGAGAGCAGGGTTGATTAGTTCCATGGATATCCCATCAGAAGGATCAGGGAAAGTGAGACCATCGTTATATTCAACACGGTCAACTTCCAATGAAGAATTGTCCAATAAGATAACCTCATCATCAGCGTTGCCTAAGGTGATGCCTGCATATTCATAGTCACAATTAAAACCGCCATTTGTCAGGTTATTTGAATTTCTACAAAGAACGATAAAACCGTTGGCGGGAACAAGAAGAGGAGCGCCATTGTTGATAATGTGCGAATCAGAACCGTTATCTTTTACAGTCCAACCATCGATATCTACAGCATTATTCGGATCAGTATTGTACAGTTCTATATACTCACCCATAGATTCGGGACTCGCAGAAGGATTCTGCATGATCTCATTGATGACAACATCAGCCAAAGCAGCCTGTGCTGTGATCAGGACTAAAAGAATAGCGATAAAAAAAGGTACACCTTTATGTAGTTTCATGTTTTCCCCCTCTCCTAACATTGTTAAAAATGTTCCTGCTTACCTTTTCTTCAGCAGGATCATGAAAAACAATGCGATTAATGTTACGATCAATACTGCGGCTATGACTACGGCAGCTATGAAAAAGTCTTCGATCGTGTATGGATCCTCAACAGACGTCACGACACTGCCGCCAGTTACGCTGTCATCAGCAGTTGCAGCTGGTTTTTCAGGCTGCTGCGGCTGTGTGGTAGCTGGCAAGGTGCTGACGATGACGTTAGGATTGTCTTCTTCGTCATCAGCTGCTGTAGTCGGACATTTGACAACTTCCAGGTTGACAGTTTCAGTGTCGATGGTATCATCACGGTTGATGAAAGCCTGGATACTGATCGGGTAGTTCTTGACTTTTACGCCTTTTGGCAAGGTGAACGTAAACGCGTCGCTCCAGGTATCGTCACCGTCATCGAACTCATCCATCTCGATCTCCATGACATTCTCCAGGATAGCCAGCTCAGAGTTGCTGATCCTTACAGCAGCCTGATCTTGGTTGTCGTTTCCGTAATTGTAAAGTTGCAGGTCAAGAGTATATTGTCGGCCTTCACAGGCTTCCACAAGATTAGGCGAGACTGTCGCTCTGGTGATGCGGACATCGTCATCTTGACGCTCCAGTTCCAGGTCGACACTCTTGACGACTTTATACTTGACGCCAGCTTTGTCTTCACCCTCTAAAGTGAACTCGAGGGTGTATTCACCGGCTTCTACATCTTCAGGGATCTCCCATTCGATGGTCAGCTTGTCTTTGCTGTCTGCTTCTAGATCTGAGAAAGCATAGGTATCATCCAGATCGTCGCCGAAGATATCGTCATCATCAGAATCAAGGCTAATTTCGATCTCTTCGATCTCGCTGTCTCTGTAATCTTTATCTGGGAAAAGGTTCTCGACAGTTATATCGAATGTGATAGTAGAGCCGACACGAACATGGTCATTCAGAGAGAAATCGTTCTCTTCTCCATCAGTGTCAAACTCATCGTTCTGTTTCTTGTCGTCTTCATCACGGTAATCAACTTCAATCTTATTGAAGACAAACATCTCTTTAGTATTCTGCAATAGGTCAACGGTATCTTCTTCTGCACCAGCAGAAACCCGTACGGTTCCGATCTTTACTTCGCCGGGAGCTTTATCGTGAGGGATGTTGACGCTGATGGTGGCTTTTTCGGTAGCGCCAGCAGCGATGTTCAACTCTACATCTTCTGCTTCATAACCTGCCGGCAGGCCTTCGACACTGACGGTCACGACAGCTTCAGCTGCATCATCATTGTTTATGTTGACAGAAGCGTCTACGGTGATGAAATCTTGGTCTTTGGTATCAAAACCACTGTAATCGGCATCAAGGACGATCTCATCTTCCTGTATTGTAAGGCTGGCAGCAACGCTGACAGATAATAGTAATAGTACGAATATTGGGATAATTAGTGCTTTAATTTTAATCCCCTCCATTGTTTTTATTCTCCAGTAGTTATGGTTCTTTAAATATTTTATGGTAGTTTCAGTCCGGATTGAAGGGAAATAAGAAGAAATAAGATAAAAAACCTCTATCGGTTGCCCATATAGAAGAATTTTTCGATAGAAACGTCGTTTTCGTTGTAGCCGCCAGATCGGGGATGAGATGCTGGTTTTTCAGGCTGTTGTGGCTGTTCTGTCGGCCTCGGTGCAGCTACTGGTTCAGGTACGCTGTTGGTGGTAAGCTCCTTTACTGTTGGCAGACGGTTATAATTCATCTTAATCTTGAGCGCTTCCATCTCTTTTTCCAATACATTGACCTTTTCGTTGAACTCTTTAAGGGTCTTGACGATGTATTTGGTGTTCTGTTCCAGGATCTCTTTGATCTTATCCTGGCCGAGTTCTGAATGTCCGCCCATACTGCTGCCTTGAGCTGGTTCTGGCGTGCCGTGGACCTGGCCCATGGTATTGCGCATCTGGGAATAGCCTCTGCTATCCTGTTCTTTATAGATCTTCTGAGCCTGATTGATAGCATCTTCCCTATCGGTAGCCAGGCCTTGTTTCATCAGTTCTAAAGCAAGAGAATTGATCTTTTGAATCTGTTCGACATCCATTTGTGTTTACCTCTTTGTATTTCTATAAGTGATGGATATCTTCTTCTTAAAATGTTTTCGCTGTTGCGGTGTATATGATCAGAGCTGGTTTAGGATATTTTTGCCTAGAGCCAGAGCTTCCTGGAAGGTTTGATTGCCACTATATTCCTCATGCATGATAATCTCTTTGCTTTGTAATAGGGCTTTGATGGTTTCTGCTTTCGATTTCCCATGCTTGGCTAGCCGGACGATGTTTTCAAAAGTGCGGATGTCGGCTCTCTTCACACCGCTGGCAGCCAATTTAGGCAGGATACTCTGTAACGCTGCCAGAGCTTGCTGCAGTTTGGGAGTCATCTGTTCTTCAGCTAGACTCTCTAGAAGCAGGTAGCTTAGTTGGATGCCTTTCCTGAGAATATCTTTATCTTTAGGTGTATTTGCTTTCCCTAAGCTGTAGAGAGCCTCGATGGCACTTTTTATGTGTTCCAGCTGATTATTATCAGCATACTCAAGAATCTTTTGAAATGTACTGTAATCGTTCTTTTCTAAAAACTTCTTATTCTGCTTCAGAAAGGCTTGCAGGCCGGCTTTAGCTTCAGTTGAGCCCATCTATCCACAGACCCAGGGAATCTTGAATGGAAGGACGCCTGTTGTACCAAGAAGTACCAATACGAAAGCGATGATGATGCCGATAAACAGGCCTGTCATGAAGTACTTAAATTCGATAATGCCTAATTGACCTCGTTTTGAAACCATATGAACACCTGCCTTTTTGTATCCTAAACCAATTATTTGTAATTTATAAATGTTTCTTTTTGCATCTGCTTCAGATCAATCGAAAGTTTTATAAAGGGTCTTGTGAACTCTATTTAAAATTAACTATCCATAGGTGGTTCTTTACAATGACAACGATGCGCCGCAAAACTATCAAGGAATGTCCTGAATGCGCTAGCAAGAATATCTATCGTAATATGGAGCGCGGTGAGACTATCTGCCGTGACTGTGGACTGGTATTGGAAGACCGGATGGTCGATTTCAGCCAGGAATGGCGCGATTTCGATGACGATTCCGGTGGTTCTCGAAGAAGGACCGGCGCTCCCACATCTGAGACCCAGTTTGATCAGGGATTAGGCACTGAAGTTGGATCCACCTCAGATTTCTATAAATTAGGTTCAGACCGTGAACGAGACAGATTTTTCAGGTTACGAAAATGGAACATCCGTATCAGCACTGCTATCGAAAGAAACCTGAAAGTAGCTTTGGCTGAACTGAAAAGAGTCAGTTCATTCTTGCGATTACCTCGTTCTGTCGAGGAAGAAGCTGCCCGGATCTATCGTCGGGCGGTCCAGAAAGGCTTGGTCCGTGGGAGAAGCATGGAGTCGGTCATCGCCGGCGCTTTATACGCTGCCTGCAGAAGGCATGAGATCCCTCGTACTTTAGATGAGATGGGCGAAGCGTCTGGTATCGAGAAGAAAGAGATCGGACGGACATATCGCTTTGTCACCAGGGAACTGGAGATCAGCATCAAACCCAGTAACCCGGCAGATTATATCCCTCGTTTCGCATCAGCTTTGAAATTGACGGCTGAGACCCAGTCAAAAGCTGTCGAGATCCTGGAGATGGCTCGTGACATCGAACTGACTTCCGGCAGAGGGCCGACTGGCATCGCAGCCGCTGCTTTGTACGTCGCTTCCTTGATCCATGGTGAGAAACGGACCCAGAGAGAAGTGGCTGACGTGGCTGGCGTAACTGAAGTGACGATCAGGAACAGGTATAAAGAGCTGATCAAGAAGCTGAAGCTGACCAAACAGGTCGATAAGAGCAAGAAGAAGTAGGGGCTCTTTTTTATGGTATCCAATTGTCCAAATTGTGAAAAAGAACTTAAATGGCACGAAGGTTATACAGCTTTCTTTAATAATAAAAAATATTGTAACCTAAAAGAAAAGCCAATGAAAAGTTAGCATATACCCAGAAACTTTAATTCTTAGAAAAATGAACCCAACGTGTAACGCCCCTGATCATGGTCATCACAAGGGAAGTGCTACGCTGGGTTGATACTGGTTATATCTTCTGTTATTTAAATGTTTTTTTGAAAATAATTATAAAAGGGAAGGCGAACCTTCAGCATCATGAATCTTACCCCGGAGATGAAAGCGCAGCTGGCCGAACAGAAGAAGCAATGTATCTTCTGCAAGCTGATCGCTGGCGAGATGCCGGCCAAGACGGTTTTTGAGGACGGCAGGACTATCGGCATGTTGGATATCTATCCAGCGTTGAAAGGGCATACTTTATTCATGCCCAAAGAACATTATCCGATCATGCCTTACCTTCCTGGGGATGAGTTCTCTCATTTTTTCGGGATACTGCCTAGATTGAGCGCTTCGATCATGAAAGCGATGATCTCCACTGGTGTCAATGTCTTCATCGCCAACGGCGGAGTGGCCGGCCAGCAAGCTTCCCATTTCCTGGTCCACGTCCTGCCGAGAGAAGCTGGCGATGGTTTCTTTAATTTCTTTTTTGACCAGAGGAAAGCGAAAATAAGTGAAGAAAAGAAGAATATCTTACAGCATAATTTTCCGACGATGATGGCCAATCATTTCAGCCGGAACCCAGCGGCCTGGCATCAAGGAGCAGGAGAAAGACCAGCTTTCCTGAAGCCTTCCACAGTCTTATATGAAGACGAAAAAGTGCTGGTATCACTTCCTGAAAAAGGGGTTGCTGAAGGCCATATCGAGATTTATAGCAAAGAAGAAAAAGATTTCCAGAAATTGTCTCCTGAATCTGCTTCTCATCTATTTTTCGTAGCATCTTTTGCCGCTACTGCCGTCTTTGAAGGGCTGGGGGCGCATGGCACCAACATCATCGTCAAGTCCGGTGTCAGCGACGACAATCCCTCCGGCCGTCTGTCGATGCATATCATCCCCCGGAAGCAGGATGATGGATTGAAACTGCAATGGGAACCGAAACAGCCGAAGTATAATCTAGACGAAGTGGTTTCCATGATCAAAGATAAGACTTGGGAGATAAATGTCGTGAAGAAGAAAGTTCTAGTCGAAGAACCTCAGAAAGTTGAGAAAAAGAAGATAGCTCCTCACGACGAGATCAGGAAAGCCATCGAACGTTTACACTAATTCTTTTAATGTGTCTATCTTGATCTGGTCTAACTTGACGCCTTTCTGTTCGATGATCTTTGATGCCAATAATGAACCTAATTTTCCCGACCTTTGGATGTCCCAGCCGTTGCAGTAACCATACAAGAATCCTGCAGCAAAAGTATCGCCGGCTCCTGTCGTGTCAACAGGGTTAGCCGTGAACGGATCGATCATGCTGATCTCACCCTCATTACTTATGATCGAACCATTTTTCCCGAGCTTGACGATGGCAATCTTACAATGTTCAGCCAGATCAGTTAGGGCGTCAACCTCATCTTTACCGGTAAATTCTTTCGCTTCCGTCTCGTTGACAAAGAGGATGTCCACTTTTTTGATAATGCTTAAGAAGAATTCTTTGTTCCGTCTGATGACGCCTGGGTCGGCCAGGTCAAGAGAGATCAGGGTATTATGCTTCTTCGCCAATTCCATGGCGTGCAGGACGACCTCTTTGGTCTTGCCCTCGAATTGGTAGCCTTCCAGGTGCAGGATCTTGCTGTCTTTGATATCTTCTTCCAAGATGTCTTCCTTCTCGATCTCTATGGCTGCTCCCAGATGGACTGAAAAAGTCCTTTCGCTGTCAGGAGTTATGAACGTCAAGGCATGTCCTGTGGTGGCATGATATTTCTTTAATCTGGAGGAGACATTATGTTCTTTGATCTTCTCCTCGTACATCTCGCCATGCGGATCGTTTCCGACTTTACCGCAGAGGATGACCTTGCTTCCTAGAAGACCGAGACCTCTTAGAGTATTGGCGACAGAACCGCCGGGGACGATCTCCATCTTATGCTCCTTGATCTTCTCCAGATACTGTTTGGCCTCATTTTCTTCAACTAGGTGAAATTCTCCTTTGTTGAGGTTCATCTCCAACAGCTTGTTATCTTCAACTTCAATCAGAAAATCCATCAGTGCATTGCCGATGCCGATGACGTCGTTAGTTTTCATATTCTCTTCCTTTTCTCTTCGTACTTCTGATGATACTCTTCTGCTTTATAGAATTCTGCTGCCGGGATTATTGTAGTTGCAACCGGTCTTTTTAATCTTTTCTGAAGTTCTGCTTTCGATCTTTCTGCCGTTTTTTTCTGCTCTTCTGTGTGATAGAAGATAGCTGACCGGTATTGTTCTCCTACATCTGGACCCTGCCTGTTGATCTGTGTTGGATCATGGATCTTCCAGAAGACGTCCAACAACTGTTCATAAGAAACTTCTTTCGGATCATATTCAACATGCACCACTTCGGCATGTCCAGTATTCATGGAACAGACTAACTTGTAAGAAGGATTCTTTACTTCCCCGCCCATGAAACCGACGGCGGTCTTTTTTACTCCTTTGATCTTGTCAAATTCTGCCTGCGGATGCCAGAAACATCCTGCTGCGAAAGTTGCTTGTTGCATGGTTGTGGATAATCTCCTCTTTTTTTATATCTTACTGATCAACGATAAAAAATTAAAATTCAATACCGATAATGATCCGGCTTGAACGGCCCTTCCTTAGGCACATCCAGATAGGCAGCCTGTTCGGCAGTCATCTCGTCTATCTCGACACCTATTTTAGCTAGATGCAGCCTGGCGACTTCTTCATCAAGCTTCTTCGGCAGCACGTAAACACCGATCTCATGTTTCTTGCACCATAGTTCGATCTGAGCCAAAGCCTGGTTGGTGAAAGAGCAGCTCATGACGAACGATGGATGTCCGGTTGCGCATCCTAGATTGACCAAGCGTCCTTCTGCCAGCACATAGATCTCTTTGTCTGGGAAGACATATTTATCATACTGCGGCTTGATCTGTTCTTTCTTGGCACTGGATTTGCTGTTAAGCCAATGCATGTCGATCTCGTTATCGAAATGGCCGATGTTGCAGACGATGGCCTGATCTTTCATAGCTTTGAAATGTCTCTCTACCAGGATATTCTTGTTTCCCGTTGTCGTAACGAAGATGTCACCTTCTTTTACGGCAGAATCCATCTTCTTCACTTCATAGCCTTCCATGGCTGCCTGTAGGGCGTTGATCGGATCGATCTCGGTGATGATAACCCGGCAGCCGTACCCTTTCAAAGATTGGGCACAACCTTTACCAACATCACCATAACCAGCGACGACAGCTACTTTTCCAGCAAGCATGACGTCAGTAGCTCTTTTGATGCCGTCTACTAGAGATTCTCGGCAGCCGTAAAGGTTGTCGAACTTGGATTTGGTGACAGAATCATTGACATTGATAGCTGGAAACAACAACTTTCCTTCTTTATGCATCTGATATAACCTATGGACGCCCGTAGTCGTCTCTTCAGAAACGCCTTTCACATCTTTAGCGACGGCAGTCCATCTCTGTTGGTTCTTTTGATAGGCTTCTTTCAACGCTTTCATCAGTTCCTGGAAATCTTCCCCTTCATCAGAATAATCTTTGTCCAGTATGGATGGGTTCTTTTCTGCTTCCACCCCTTTGATGATCATCATCGTCGCATCGCCGCCGTCATCCACGATCAGCGTCGGCCCTTTTCCATTGAAATCAAGAGCTTTCTCGGTGCACCACCAATATTCAGATAATGATTCGCCTTTCCAGGCAAAGACCGGGACGCCAGCTTGAGCGATCGCCGCAGCGGCATGATCTTGGGTCGAGAAGATATTGCAGGAAGCCCATCTGACTTCTGCTCCTAATCTGACTAATGTTTCGATAAGGACAGCTGTCTGGATGGTCATGTGCAATGAACCGGTGATCCTGGCGCCTTGCAACGGTTTCTGAGAACCGAATTTTTCCCGGAGAGCCATCAAGCCCGGCATCTCTTTCTCTGCGATAGTAATTTCTTTCCTGCCCCAATCGGCTAATGACATGTCTTTGACTTTATAATCGTTCATAGTGGATCACCTTTGAGGGGCTGGTTTCATTATCATTTATAAGATTTATTGAAATGGATCGCTCCCCAATGGTGTAACTACTTGACAATGACTATTTTTTAGAAAGATTTATAAATCCCGCATCTTATAGATCTCTCTATGTCTCGAAGAAAAGCAGGATGGGGAGCAGCAGTATTGCTAGCTCTTGGCATGTATCATTCCTGTGATGAGCGCGCGAAAACAGATCTTCTTTCGAATACTCCGCAAGAGCATCAAAGTGAAGAGATTAAACCAGGATCAGCGGTTAAAGATGTTGATGCTGCAGAAAAGGCGCTTGAGATCCTACTCAGATCGATGTATCACGTGGCTGCCGAATCTACGGAAAAAAGCCTTTTTGACCAGAAGTTGGAGGGAGTTGAGAATTGTCTTGCCGATCTCGAGCTTGAAGAAACTTGTTTGGTATATACTGTCAGTAAGCTTAATAGTCTTGAGACTGATTCCTCTCGGATTCTTCGATATGGGATACGTTCTTCTGAAGGTCATGCTGTCATAGCTTCTCAGTATGAAGTGGACTTGTTCTTTAAAGGATTAGAAAATGAGCGTTCTTGTTCGGTGATGCCTGTCCGTATAACTGATGAAGGCGAACAGCCCTGCATCTCCAATGAGAAATATCGCCACGGCGAAACATTCCTTACGCTGATGATCCATGCAAGTAAAAGGCCAAATGGCCAGCAGTATCTTCGGGATCTAGGCCTGGATGGACAGATGGCTGAGATTGGAAGCTGTCTAGAGGAACAGAGCACATCATTTGCATATCGTCTGCAGTTTTTCACGACTGATGTACGTGAGCTGGATATCGACCAAAAGATGGAACGGATCGACATGGCCCGCGCAGCTCTCTTAGAACTAGGAGTTATGGAGGATGACCTTACATCAAGATATGCAGATCAAAGCTCTTTATCGAGAGATGTCAGCCGGCAGTTTCACAGGATTGAGAACCAACGTGCTAAAGTATTGAATAATCTGATCGAGATCGGCAACTATGATGACGCTTTTGATGTGATCCGAGAGTTTGAACCGGAAGAAGGTTACTATACTATGGGGTTTTTGGGAACCAATGTTGAAGATCCTTATCGTTTCTCAGAGCTAGTAGATTTTGCGGAAAGAAGACGTGATCATCCGGACCATGTTCTTCTGAATGCAGGCGGTTACCTTAAAGATGGTCTCAGGGCATTTAGGAGAGATAGCAGCTTGGGCTACGACCCTTTAGACGTTGAACGAGCCCGCAAATTGATCCAGGATGTGGAGAGGATAGATACTAGGGGTATGTCTGATGTGTTTGATGATTGATCTATCTGATCTGCATACCTCACCACATCAAAACCTATATAAACAATAATCGATTCTGTCTGGATATGGCCAATCCGGGAGATTCCGTCATCGTCAAGACCAAGAAGCAGGAAGAAAGAGGTCTGCTTATCCCCAGCCCTAGTAAAAGCGTTGTTCTGGTCAAGTTGGACAACGGTTATAATGTCGGCTTTCCTAAGAAAGAAGTTACGTCTTTGACGGTCGTAAAGAAAGGGACGGCTGTCAAACCTAAATCTGCGAAAGTTTCTAAAAATACTAAACTTCCTACTATCTCCATCTTACATACCGGCGGCACCATCGCTTCTAAAGTTGATTATCGTACTGGCGGTGTCACTACTGATTTCAAACCTGAAGAATTAATTTCATTATTTCCAGAACTGAAGAAGATCGCTAACATCAACTCAGAACTGGTAGCGCAGATGTGGAGCGATGATTTAAGATTCGCCCATCTTACTTTATTAGCTAACAAGATCCAGCAGCATATCAAGAAAGGTGTGAAAGGAATTATCGTCGGCATGGGAACTGACAACCTGTCGGTTGCGGCTGCGGCGATGTCATTCATGGTAGAACGTTCTCCAGTGCCGATCATCTTTGTCGGCTCGCAGCGGTCTTCTGACAGAGGCAGTTCTGACGCAGCTATGAACCTCATCTGCGCAGCAGAATTTGTCGTCAAGACTGATTTTGGCGGCGTGGCTATCTGCATGCACAAAAGTTCTGACGACACGGAATGCTGGATATTACCTGCTGTTAAAACTGCTAAATTGCATTCTTCACGAAGAGATGCTTTCAAAGCTGTCAATGACAGACCATTAGCGACTGTCAACTATAAGAACGGCGTCATCACTTATCTTAAGCGTGATTATCAGCTTCGTTCTGATGCTACTATCATCAAGCCGCGTCTGGAAGAGAAAGTCGGCCTGTTGAAGATCCACATTAACATGTTTCCTGAACAGTTTGAATTCTTTAAAGGGTATAAAGGGCTGGTCATCGAAGGAACTGGCATGGGCCACACCCCTGGACAGTCTCCTAACAAAGAGACGGAGATCCATAAGAAGATGTACCCGGCGATCAAGAAAGTCATCGATTCTGGCTGCGTGGTAGTGATGACGACGCAATGTTTGTTCGGTCCTGTCAACCTCAACGTTTACAGTAAAGGGAGAGACTTGCAGGAGATTGGTGTGCTTTCAGGAAAAGACATGCTGGCTAATACTGCTTTGGTAAAATTGTCCTGGCTGTTGGGAAATTATCCTAAGAAAGTCAAAGAGATGTTCAGCGAGAATCTCCGTGGCGAGATCAATGAACGATTACAATATGAAAAAGAGTTTATCTAGACTATGGTCCTGAAAATGGTGATGATGATGTTTGCATGTCTAGCTTTAGTCTCTTGTACTTCTAATATTCCTCTTGAGAAACAATGTTCTGTGGATAGTGACTGCGTTCCTGCTGTCTGCTGTCATGCCGATGATGCGGTAAATGGCCAGTACGCGCCTGATTGTTCCGACGTCTTATGTTCACAGTCCTGTGAGCCTGATACTCTTGATTGCGGTCAAGGTGAGATAAGGTGTATCGATAATACTTGTACGGCGGTGATCTTGCGATGAAGATGAAACTGCGGGACGTCGTCCGTGATTTTGTCTTCGGCATGGAAGATGGTCTAGTGTCTAATCTTGGCCTGGTCTTAGGCGTCTATATCGGCGGCGGCGGTCCGTATGCTATCCTTTTAGCCGGGTTGGCTAGCATGTTCGCCGGAGCTTTCTCGATGTCTGCTGGCAGTTATCTCTCAGCCAAATCACAAGCTGAAGTCTATGAGCAGGAGATCTCTTCTACCAAACGAGATCTTGAAAAGAACCCTAAAAAATGTTTTACCGATATGAAGAAAATATTGGTCGATCAAGGGCTGAACGCCAAAGATGTTGACCGGCTGTTCAAATCTTCTCCTAAGTATAAGCATTCAGAATTTGTCTGCAATTACATGGTCCAAAAGAAAGTTGGCATCTCCAAAGAGAAGTTCGACCTGCCGCTGAAAAATGCCGCGATGATGTTCTTCTCATTCTTGGTAGGTTCTTCATTTCCGATCTTTCCTTTCATCTTTCTTGGCGAGAAGAATGCCGCCATCACTGCGACTATCCTGACGGTCTGCGCTCTTTTCTTTGTCGGTTGGATTAAAACTATCTTCACCAAACGCAGTTGGTTTAAGTCCGGTCTCGAGATCGTGCTGATCGGAGTTGGGGCCGGAGTCATCGGCTATATTGTCGGCTGGCTGTTCGGCATGTTTTGAGAGAAAAAAAGTATTCCTTAGATCTCAAGCCGCTTGTTCTTTATTCAGGTTTCCCTGTAATGCTTCTTAAAGAGTTGATTTAATCTTTTGTGCGCTTCTTTCAATGGGCTGACGTCGATCCCTTCTTCTTTCAGCAAATCTTTCAAAGTCATGATATAAGCATGTGCTTCGTCCAGCCAGACATCATGATGGTAGCCTTTCGACCTGGCGAAAAAACGGTAGATCTGGACGATACTTTCTCTGGGCAGCGAGTGGATGACTTTTAACGCTTCCTTTCTATATCTTTTGTTGGTATAGAACAGAGCATGGGCGATCTCGTGGCGTAAGATGTCTTTGGTGTGGTTGCCATAGGTGCCGATGATGTAATACGGCTGTTTATGTTTCTGAAACTGCTGCAACAACTTTTCTTCGGAGTTGGTAAGTGGGTTGAAGCGTCCTTTATAGAACGGCTTCAGGACATATGAAGGGATGTTGAAACCGCCCCAATCCTGATAGAACGTGAAGCGGCCGGTCTTCTTCCCTTCTGGTGAATGAGAAGTGTACCATTGCCTGAACTGGGCTATGGTGAAGTATCTCCCACGGAAATGGGGGGATTCAAAATGCTCTTGGAAACGGAGGAACGTTTTTCCCAGATCCTCCTGCGAACGGAACCGGACGAGATGGATGCTGTCAGCGATCGGGGTGATTTTCATGGTCAAGGTAAGGAAAGAAGGTTATATATAGTTTATTGTTACAAACCTTTTTAAGTAATCCTAGAAACCAGCATCTTACGCGAGGGTGGGAGAGCGGTCAAATCCGCTGGCTTGAGGCAATGAAAGGTCAACCTTTGTGGTTTGCGCCTGCGTTACAAACGGCCAGTCCCTTAGTGGGTACGCGTGTTCGAATCACGTCCCTCGCATCACTTTTCAAATGGCTCCTGTTGTCACTCTAGAGAAACAAAAGATTTATAAAGATTTCTCAATCTTGATCTCTAATGTTTGATGAACATATAAATATGCTCTTGTTTGGAAAAACAGGAGAAGATCGTAGTAATGGAAAACTTCTTGCTAGTATCCTTAGTGTTGGTGCGCAAGTTTCTGGATCATGTACTAATCATGAAGTATTTATCAGTCCTCTTCCAAAGGAAGAACTATTTGCTTTATATGAAAGACGAATGGCTTGTTTGCAAGACTATCAGATTGTTCGAGAAGCTTACGAAGACGAGCATCCGAGACCAGAAGTTGGGAGCTACTTGGAGTGGAATCGCCAAATAGATCAAGCTTTAGATTCTGCTCATGGACACCTGCTTTCTATTGTTCGTAATATTGACCGTGAGATTAATGAAGAAAAAGGAAAAATATTTGATGATATCGTTCCACAATTTAGGTCAACAGTAGCTAATATGCGGAAAGTCGTTCTCTTGGATTTGATTGCTGCCAATTGTACTAAGGTCAGAGAATTATCATCAGCTAATGCCGGTTTGGATAGAGCTTTAAAAAAATTCTTAACATCATATCAAAAAGCAGTTGCTGGTAGGGCAACGTTAGATGACATTGATGGTGATGAACTTGAGGTTCTTGAGCGGACCTTTTTCCAAGGGGTAGGCCGTCATTTCAAAAAAGCTGGCGGCAATAGCGATGATTTGGCAAGCGACCTCTTTTTTGGAAGGATAGGCAGTGATTATTTTAGCGGCCCCAGAGAATTTTTCCATTATTTTGACTGGTCTGCTGCGCGCCGGGGCGAGATTTTGTGTAGTGCATCCGGGATGATGAAAGGAGAATATGCTTTTATGAATAATGGTTATGGATTCTCATTTAAAGATTTACCAAGCGACTCAGCTCCTACAGACAACTTATTCGCAGCCCTTACAGGAAACTTATTCGGGCTTGTTTATTTCAGGATGGAAGTTGCCTCAAGGTATAACTCTTGCGTTGAACCTGTTTTTGGCAGAATAAGAGAGATGTATAATGTTGTCCCTGCTGAAGATCTTCGACGTTTGGTCTAAAATGGTTAATTAGTGTTCAGGATCCCTCGCATCACTTTTTCTTTCTTTTGTTCCAGGGTTCTTCCAACACAGAAACGATATGCTCAAAATATTTCTCTTGTCGCTGTACGTAATGGCCAATGACTGTGCCGATCAGATAGAGCATGATGGCGATGCCGAAAACAGCATAGAAAGGTGTAATTATCTTGGTACTGGTATGTGTTGGCACCAGATCACCGTAACCGACAGTCGTCAAGGTCATGGAAGAAAAATAGAACGCATCTACATAAGACCAATCTTCCAGATGGTGGAAATAGATCGTGCCAAAGCTGAGAAGGATTATTGTTAGGACGAGGGAGTAGGTGATTCTTCTGGCTAGCATGGAATGAAGGATATACTTAATGGTATTTAATGTTTTGGTCTTTCTCCACTTTTCCCAAAAATATATAAACCAGATTCATTTTAATCAGACCATGTCACAATGGCAAATAACTCAGGAAGAGAAGAAACTTCCCGTCTTAAAGAATCCTTTGTTCATCGAGGGTCTTCCAGGTATCGCTAACGTCGGCAAGATTGCCACCGATTTCCTCATAGAAGAATTGAACGCTAAAAGATTATACTCCTTCTTCTCGTACCGTTTCCCGCATTCTGTCTTTGTCGGAGAAAATAACCTTATCGAAACTCCAAAGATCGAGATCTATTACAAAGCGTTCGGCAAGAACAGCAAGAAACGTGATCTGCTTATCCTTACTGGCGATATCCAGCCGATCGATGAAGAAAGCTGCTACACTTTCTGTGAAGAGGTCCTGAAGGTCGCTCTGCAGTTCAGATGCAAAGAGATGATCACCACCGGCGGTATCGGTCTGCAGAACATTCCCGACGAGCCCAAGGTGTATTGCACCAGCAATGATGCAGGTCTTTTCAAAGACTACACCAAGAAAGGCTTAGGGGTGGAGAAAAATATCTTCGGTGTCGTCGGCCCGATCATCGGTGTCTCTGGCGTCTTGTTGGGATTAGGCAAGAAACGCGGTGTCAAGGCCGTCTCTCTGTTGGCGGAAACGTTTGCTCACCCGATGTATCTTGGGGTGAAAGGCGGCAAGGAAATACTGAGCGTCATCGAGAAAAAATTCAGATATGGTGTTGACCTTAAGAAAGTTTCCCAGGAGATCGTGGAGATCGAAAAACAGCTGATGAAGAAGACCAAAGAATGGGCCACCGAAGCGGTTTCCCATTCCCGAGCCGGCGCAAAACCGAAAGCGAAAGAAGTCAGCTACATCGGTTAAATGCAATCATTTCGAGGGTTATCTGTCTTTTTTAAACTGATCCACAGAAGACCTGTGTTTTTTCCTTTCTGTTTTTCTTTAATTTTATAGTCGGAGATCAAGCACAATCTTTATAAACCATCCAGATATACTTCTAGCGATGCAAAAAAAGAGGTTTGAACTAGGTTTAGGTAGCTTTATTTCTAATTCTAACACTAGAAAAGGCCAGGTTACAATTTTCATCATTCTAGGCATCGTGATCCTGCTGGTTATCGCCCTTATTATCGCTTTCCAGACTGAGATCATCAAGTTCAAGCCGGAAGAGATCGTCCCTACCGAACGCGGCCGGGTCGAGAGCGTCATCTCATCCTGTCTGCAGGAGATCGCCGAGGATTCTTTGACTAAGATGGGCCTGCAAGGCGGTTATGTCACTCTCCCGGATGAGATCCTTAACGATGGCGGTAAACACTTGGCCATCTCTTCATTTGTGGTCGTCCCTTACTGGGCTTATGGTGAGAATGTTGCCGTTCCTTCGTTAGAAGATCTTCAGGACCGCTTGGATGAGGCCATCGAATCCCAGATCAGAAGCTGTGTCTTCGATCCGGAGAAGTTCAGCGAGACTTATGAGATCAGCGAACGTAGCGGCATCACTTCACAGACTCAGCTTAATGACGCCGGCATCACTTTCAACGTCAATTGGGATATCCAGATCAGGAACAAGCAAGGGGAAGTGGTGACGGAAGTCAACAATTTCGCCTATGATTCTGACATCAAGCTCAAATCAGCCTACGAAACTGCGAAGAGGATCGTGGAAGTAGAGATGCAGGACCTTAAGTTGGAGGATATCACGCAAGACCTGGTCGCTCTTGAACATCCTGACGTGCCGGTGGTCGGCTTTGAAGTCAGCTGTTCAGAGAAACGCTGGGAGATCGCTGAGGTGAAACAGGCCGTCAAGGATCTGCTGCGGGTCAATATCGCCGCTCTGCAAGTACGGGGAACTGATGTTATCGAGTATCCGGAAGACTTGCCCTATTACCAGAACCATTATCTCTGGGATCTGGGAGAATTCAGCCAGAATGATGTTTCCGTCGATTTTTCATATCAGGACAATTACCCTTTCACTTTTGACGTTTCTCCGCGAAGCGGCAAGTTCATCAAGACCAGTTCATTCGGCCAGAAGAACAGCTTTCTTTCTTCTGCTTTCTGCCTGCAATCCTGGAAGTTCACCTATGACGTCAGCTATCCGGTGCAGGTTACCATCACTGACGATACTACTGGTTATGCGTTCAGGATCGCTTTCACCGTCCATCTTGTCAACAACATTCCAGACCGGAGCCAGCCGGGAACTTCAGGCGTGACCCAGACTTTCCCTGCTTTCAGCGACGATGATTTCTGCGCCCAGAAAAGCATCCCGATGACTGTCCGCAGCTACGAGTTGGTCGACAATCCGCAAACAGGGGTTTATGACCGCATCCCGCTGGACGATGTTGATCTCACTTTTACCTGCCTGAAGTTCCAATGCGATATCGGCAGCACCCAATATGATTTCGGCGGCCAGGGCGATGTTTCCGCTGTAAGGACCAATTTCCCCTACTGCGGCGGCGGCATCATCCGCGGACAGAAAGTCGGATTCAAAGATGATTGGGTGCGGGTCATTCCGGCTGCTGACAAAGTTTCCGAGCTGAACCTTATCCCTGAATTTGCTGTCTCAGCCGGCAGTATCAATATCCTGGCTCATGAGCTTCGTGCTGACGGCACCATCGGTCCCGGCCGTGAACTTCCTGAAGATGTGACTTCCCTGATCTCTATCTATTTCGACAAAGACGGCACGTTCCTGGACCAGTCGCAGCAGCATTTCCATGAATCCAGCGTCGTGATGTCGCCAGGCATGGAAGAACGAGCTATCAATAATCAGAATCTTCGGTTTTTAGCGAAAGCCGATTTCACGTATCCTCTTGAGATTACCATCATCAAAGAAGGCGAATACGCTGGCGGATACAAAGGCAACTGGACTGTCCACTGGAATGACATCTCTAATGTTAAAGAGTTGACGTTCCATGTCTTGAATGCGCCAGGCGGTTCGGATGAGAACCTTTACGAATTTATCTTGGGATTAGATCAAAACAGCAGGCTGCTGCCGCTGCCGGAGTTAGGTTAGATAGATGGTTAGACAGATGAAAACGAACAGAAAGATGCAATTGGCGACTGTACTTGTGCTTTTGCTGATCGTAAACCTGCCTATCGTCACTGCCTTGGAGATCTCTAACATACAGGTTCAGGATATTACAGATGATTCTGCCGTCGTCACCTGGGAAACCGATGAACCGGCTGACAGTTTCGTGCGTTTTGGAGAAGATCCGCAAAATCTCATGTCACGAGGAGACGCCAGCAGGGTAACTGATCATAGTGTCGCTCTTGACAACCTGCAGCCGTTGACAACGTACCAGTTTGAGGTAGAAAGCAATAAAGTTGTCGATAATGTTGAAGGCGCCTATCATTCCTTCCAAACTTTGGCTGTGGATATCACGGCGCCAGGGTTGACTATCAGCGCGCCTGAGGCGGTGCAGGGCAGCCGGGTCACGATCAACGGTACGTCTGAGAAAGGCGCAGAACTGCAATTGTTTGTCAACGGTATCTTTGCCGCGAAACAGCAGGTGGAATCACAGAGTTCTGCTGAACTGGTGCCGTTTGTCTTTACCGATGTCTTATTGGTCGATAATACTTTAAATGAGATCAAAGTTGACTCCAAAGACCGCAGTGGCAACACCAATACTGCTTCTGTCTCTGTGTCGGCTGATGCTAAACGGCCGGTGTTCGAATTGACCCCTTTGCCGGCGATCATCGGCGAATTGTCTGTCAAATTACAAGGCAAGATTTCCGAAGAGGTTTCTTACGAAGTTTTTGTCAACAACGGTTCCGTCGTCCAGAAAGACGGCCTGGAAGTGGATGAAACTCTTAATCTCCAGGAAGGCAACAACACAGTCAGGATCACTGCCGTGGACAAGGCCGGCTGGGATGCAGAAGAGACTTTCAATGTTCTGGCTGATTCAAGAGTGCCCAGCATCAGGGCCGAATTGGCGAAAGGGTATGAGTATTATGAAGGCCGAGCTGAATCTGATATCACAGGAGAGACAGAAGCAGGAGCGACCGTCTACCTCTATATCTATCGTCCTTTGTCGTATGAGTTCAAGCCAGATTTCAGCAAAGCGGTAGCAAAGACCACCGCCGATGTCAACGGTTCGTTCAGCTTTAACGATGTCAAGTTCTCACAGTCTGTCTTCGATGCCTCTTTAGGCGACCTGAAACCGAGAGAGGTGCCTTCTGACTTACTCCAGGCGACCATCTATCCGATCGAGCAGATCGCTGCTGATCAGGAGAACACTTATTTTGTCTATCTTATCGCTGAAGACCAGACCGGCAAGACTGCCTATTGGCAGCAGACCGTCAATGTCAACCGATGTTTAAGCACTAATTTCGCATTTGGTGTGGAGACTTTGACCCAGTTTACCGGTCCTTTAAAGCTGAATCCGATCTTGATGGATGAAGGTCGTCAGGAAGTACAAGCTACGTTCAAGCTGAATTATCTTGGTAAAGGATTACCGGAAGTCGGCCCTTCCGGTGATGAGATCAGCAAAGGTTTCCGGCTGCAGGGAACACCGCGGATAGAGCCGGCCTGTACGCAAAGCATGCGTGATGATGACAAGTTTGGTGTCGGCTGCACTATCTTTCCACGAAGCACCAGGAATATTGTCAAGAGTCCCGATGATTCCGCCATCTTCGGCCTCTGGCAGCTAGGTTCCACGCAGGACATGAGCAAACGTGAGGACGATTTCTGGAACGACTTCGAGAAGAGGCAGATCGTCTTCCCATTGAAAGTGCAGATCGAATATCAAGAGAGGACCGGCAAGGATGCTCAAGGCAACGATCAATGGAGCGAGACCAAAGTACAGACTTCCTGCCAGGACTTAAGTTATTTCGTCGATGTTCCGTTGAAGAGCAATGAGCTATTGCCTGACTTCATCGCCGATGAAGGTATCGATGCGTTAGATTTTACTGTCAAGCAGATCCAGAATGCCCGCGAGTATGTGGAAACAGCATATATCATCACCGGTATCAGCTGCATCAGTTCATTCTTGCTGCGGTTTGTAACCAGAGGCGTCCGTATCGCCACTTCAAGATTGGAAGCGTATTTCAGCGCGGTCAAGACAAAATTGACGCCGGCGCAGATGGAAGAGCAAGGCGCATGTCCGGTTCCGGGCAAGGGTCAGGAAACATTATATCTGCAATCCACTGTTGAGAATTGGTATAGGATGTTAAGCGCCGATCAGGCTAAATATGAAGCCAGCATTCCGGCTAAAGTAGTGGAAACCTTCCTTGCCGACGGCGGTTCCATCGGCGATGCTACCAAGAAAATATTATTGGATGAACGTTGTCCGCGGACGGCTGGCGCCTGGAAACTGGAAGCAGCGTTGGATACGGCCTATAAGTGGACCTGCGACCGCGCTTTCTGCCGGGCTGTACCGGCCGGCTGGACGGCTACCAAGACGGAAGAAGAGATCTCTAAAGTTATTTTAGAAGGACAGCAATGCGCCGTCACCGGTAGAGGCATCCCGCTGCAGAAAGTGGAAGGGTGTAAAGAGCTGTTGAGGCAGGATGCAACTCCTCTTGATCCGACACTAAAGATCGATGATGTTGGCGGCGTCTGTTGGCGAAGAGGAGATGGCAGCGACCAGTTGTATTATTATGATGAACGGAACCAGGATTCGGCTTTAGCTGCAAAAGGTATCTATCGTCTTACGCCGGTGCGAAGAGCTTTAAGTAATGTCGGAGATCTAAGCGAGCCGCTGGTCGTGACACAGCCGGACGGATCTGATTATTATGTGGCTGGTCAGGACAAGAGCTGTCAGCAAGTCTGCGATGACAGAAGGAAGCCTGGATTTGAAGAAGATAATCTGTTGTCTTATGCTAAGTTAGGAGCTCAAGGTCAGGATCCGGGGTTAGTGAACCATAATAGTAATGTCGGTATCGGCTGTTACAAAGAAGAGTTGGTGGATGGCGTCACCCAGTTATTTGACAAAGATGGAGATCAGCTAGGCACGAAAGATGATAAGGAAAGGTATGCTGCTGGTTACACCAACGATTGTTTCATCAACCAGGAATCGGCAGGAGAAACGTTCTACACGCAGTGTGTCTGCATGGGGAAACAGCCCAACAAGCAGACTTATAGCAACACTGATCGGACACTAAGGACGGCAGAACCCAGAGACGAAGAGAATAACGTCGAGGAAGAATGGTCTTACCGCCAGGATCGCATCTTTAAAGAGACCTCCGGACCAAACCGGAAAGGGACTTATTATCCAGATATTAGATATTATTCCGGCCGTGATCTCTCCGGCGCGTTCGGCGCTAATTATATCTTTGACTATTTCCGAGATCAGGAGAAAGTTGCTAAAGTTGATCCGCATGCCGGTTTCATCGAGACCGCGCAGACCTTGTGCACATCGGGAATATTAAAGAATTTGGTCATGTTAGAGAGCATGCTGACCGGTCTGCGGAACTGTCTGGAAGAAGCGAAGACGACAGAGTTCCATGATGCCGGCATGTGCAAGGCCTGGTTCTCACAGCAGGTCTGCGGCTTGGTCTATAAAGGGGTTGCTTCCTTGCTGACGAGCTGTACGCCGAGCAACTTTGATGATGTCGGTAAAGATAGTATCTTTGGTGATGTCGGCGCTTTTGTCTCTGAAGGCACGAGGGCGATGTCTTCTTCGTTACAGTCGTCGATAACTGATCTGAAAGAAGATTATGGCAACGCGCAGTTGAACCAGTATTTCTCCGGCGGCGCGCAGGGATTCGCCCAATCGTTATGTATGGCTGCGTTCGGTTTTGACTTTCCGCTGTTCAGTGATGAGTTCCTCTTAGATGCGGCGTATGCCTTCCCGACCCAGTCCAGCGTGCTGGTCGGTCCAGCCTATCGGGAACTGAGCACTTTTAATCCAGCGAAACAGACAGCCACGTTCAATTATGAAGTTGGCGCTGCGATCACACCTGGTTGTCGTATTAGAAGATGGGATGTTTCTTTGAAATGTGTTGGTCCTGAAGACCGAGGACTGAGTGGTGTCGATCCAACCTGTAACGGTGTGGGCTGTGATTGTCTCAATGCTCAGCCGACCAGCCAGTTTGCCGGTGAGAGAGTCATGTCTTTGAAACAAGGACACAACCTGCCGTCGGGAAGGTTGTTCTCGGTGCCGATCGAGTCGCCGCAGAGAGTGGATTCACACTTCCGTTACGACCACGTTAAAGTAGAATTGGAACTGGATCCAGCGGAAGATCCTGAATTCTGCATCGATCCGGAAGTACGCCAAGGCAACAAAGCAGTATATTATTATCCTATCACCGATACCACGCCGGCAGGTTTCGTGCAGTGTGAAGTAAATGCTGCTACTGGCCAATATTCCTGTCCGGAGTTCGCCAAATTGTTCGGTTTCGGCGGCGCTTACTTGCAGGAACCGTACATGACTTGTTTTGACAAGAAAACCAGCAATTATGTTGATTGTCAAACGCCAAACCTGTTCCTTGACGGCGATATTATCCAGGTACGGGTCAGTCTTAATACAGACGGCAAGCCGTACTGTCTGAAACGCACCGTCACTAACGTGGCCGGCATCCCGGATAATGTGATCTACCAAGTTCCTGAACAGCTTAATGGACCGCTGAACATTGAGCAAAGCCTCGGCACAGTACAGGCTAGCATGTTCCGCGGGGGCGCCAATGTTCTGGAGAAAGTTGCGGCTGCTGACAGGAGCAATAGGCTGGGCTGTAACATCGCTTACCCTGGCAGTCCGGCTACGGTGGATGCCACCAAAGAATATGAGTTTAAGTATAAATTTGTAACTGCTGACGCGCTGGAGTTGTCTATTCCTCCTGGCGTCTCTGTCCTTGGTACATATACTGATAAAGGCGGTCTATTAGCTTTAAGTGAGAGGACGCAGTTGACTCTCGATGAGATCAACCGGGCGCAATTTGACGTCCAGGGTTTCGTCGCTTCCAATGTTCTGGGAGGTATCAATCCTGCGGAACAACCCGGACAATGTACTTACCGGATCAGGGCTCAGAGCGCTTTCTCCCAATCAGATAATGTCCGGAATATCGCTGTCGAGTATGAATTGTTAGATGTCGATGAAGGCGGCAGCTGCTTACTGCCGAAGAACCAGGTCAAAGCGACGCAAGGCAAGGCCAGACATCCCGGTCAGATAAGGATCCAGCTGCAGGAAACTGCTGTGGCGCAGGCCGGCGGACTGCATGAGTTCTTTATGGCTCAGAACTACGATCACGTCCATGCTTTAGCTTTAGATATCATGAACCGGCATGAAGGCGACTTCACCAATGCGGTAGCTATATATTATGACGTCGCTTCCTGGATCATGAAAGGTAATCGAGAGAAAGATCCGAAGAAATATAGCAACGGCGTGCAGAACGGTCTGAATTATTTCTTCCAGAGAAAATTCGGCGGTGTGGATGCGCCGGTCTATGGTCCGGATGTCACGTCTAAACCTGAATATGACAAGATCAAGAATTATTTATGTGAAGTGGATAAAGTGTTCGGTGGTGTGAATCAAGGAAAATGTTAAGCAAGAAAGGCGGATTACTGGTACAGGTGTTGGTGGTGCTGATAGTTATCATATTAACCAGCGGCTTGATCTTGTATCTGGTTAGTTCAGGAGTATTGACCCCTGATCCGGCAAGAGCTGAGGTCGATATCCTGAATGCTGAGTTTATCCCTTTGGAAAGGACCGGGACGTTGACGATAAAAGAGTTTGATATGTGTGAGTTTGTTGACGAGGAATTGAACTGTTTCCACAAGACCAGCGAGTTCCAGCGTGGCACTAATATCTATCTCAGAGCTTTGGTGGAGAGCACTGTCTTTGGTGGTCAGTTAAGTGTGGGTCGTAATTATCGCGTTGTTGACTCACAGGGGAAAGTGATTTTAGAACTAGAGGACACAAACCAAAGGGATTTTGATTATGATCTTGAAGGGACCAAAGAGAACTTGGCTTTTTCGGACACTTTGTTTTTTGAAGACGAAGTTCCTGCTGGAGACTATGAATTACAGCTTATAGTTGAAAATCAGTTGACGATGAAACAAGCGACATTGACGAGGGGGTTTAGACTAATATGAGGAAGATAATCTTTGTCTTAATGCTCGTACTCTCGCTTCCTCTTGTTGTTAGTCAAGCTTCTGTAACACCGGGTGCTGCTGCTGTTGGATCTGATTCCCTTTCTCAGGCATCATCTTCAACCCTAAACATTATTCATATTGGTGATTCTCATGTTGCTGGTTCTTATGGTTATGGTCTTCATCAATTATTGCTGCCAGTTGCAGCCCATAGAGAAACGTATGGTTGTGTTGGGGCTAGTGCCTCTTGGTATACGGCAGAACATAGTTGTAATCCTAGTCTTGGTTCGAGATCATCTATTGATCAGAAAACCAGTGATCTGATTTCAACCATAAACTTTCCTGATTATATTAAAAAAAACAACTTTGACGTTGCTATAATCTCTCTTGGTACTAACTTCAGATCGGGTGATGTTGTTACTGGTAATGAGAGAGAATCTGTTGAAAAATTGCTGGATGCTGCTACACTGGTTGAGAAATGCTTCTGGGTGGGGGCACCGGTAACCAAAGACCCGAATGTTAATCCAAATACTATCAATACTGCTCTAAAGACATTAGTTGAGAATAAAGGCTGTAAGTTTATAGACTCAACTGACTTCACCTCTACCCCTAATATTAACGAAGGTTCCGGCTCCACGAAAAACCTTCTTCACTTTAACTCTGTGGGGGGAAAATCATGGGCGTCTGGCGTTTGTGGATCTATCATAAATGACATCGCTCCAGGAACGACATTAGCTGATTGTATCGGCGAGCAGACAGAAGATCCAGAACCAGTAAATGTGGAAAGAGACGAGTTTGTGCCAGATTACTCTCAACAGACTGGTCCGACGCCGACGATAACAGAGATTGATCAGGTCTGGCAGCAGATCAGTGGTGTCTTGAAGATAAACCATATGTTAGATGTCTGGGTGCCTAAATTAGGGTGGCAATCCGTACAGCCTGTAGTACCTAAAGATGCACCTATCACTGCAACTACAGCAGGGATTACAGGTTCTGATAACGATATCCAAGCTCTCGCAAAGATCTACCGAACATATGGTTCTGCTGTTGAAGCTGCTGCAATATTTCACACAGTTGAGCCATCATTGATAATGGCAATCATCTATAAAGAATCACTGGGGAGAGTAGATGCCGTTTCTTCCTCTGGGGCAGTTGGTCTTATGCAGTTGGTTGCTGGAACTGCCCGCGACGCTGGTCTTAACGTTCCAGAATATAATAGGATAACCATCACTCTTTCGTCAGGAAGAGAGATAAATGTTCCTGAACATTGTCGCTCAATAGATGTCACTGGCTGTGATAAAGTTAATGACGAGCGATTTGATCCCACCAAAAATATCCTTGCTGGGGCTAGAAGCTTGCGTGTGTTCTTTGACAGCAAGACAAGAGGCGGTTCTTGGGAGAAAGCTATCAAAAGATATCGTGGTAGTACAGATGATATACAACAAGCGTATTATAATAAAGTGGTCCAGTATCAAGCTATTGCCGAACAGATTATCAGGCAGGGCGGTTCGGCAGTTTCACCGGTGTCGACTGATGCTCTCTGCTTCCCATTGACGCAGGAGAGTTTAAACACTAATAAAGGTAGAAATGGAGATAATGATGATTGGGGTAATTCAAGAAGCGAAGGAGACAGATGCCACGCTGGTAACGATCTTTTTGAACAAGGACCAGGTGAAGTCATCGCGATTACAGATGGGACTGTTGTGGCTATACAAAAAGGTTGGACGCGATGTGAAGACGGCTGGGGTGGAACAGCAGGTACTCCGAAAGGTGTTAGTGCGGTTTTAGTCTACCATCCAAGCCTTGGTAAGACTATTAATTATGGAGAAATCGATGATGATAAAGTTGAAGTAAACGTTGGAGGTCAGATCTCGAAAGGCCAATTTTTAGGTGTTGTCAGTTACTGTGATACTTTCCATCTTGAAGTTTATAACGGTGAGCAGAGGACGACGATAAAATGGGAGCCACCAAAAGGCCAAACTGTTTCTGGAGGTAATACTAAAGATTACTGCGAACAGAACTATTTCAACACTAAACCGGCTGCTCTGGAAGATCCGCAAGTTCTATTGCGTCAGATCAAAGGAAACTTCTGTGAGAAAGATACCGGTAAATTTTTAGTACAGGCTCCTATAGTGCCTACTCCTGAAGCAACATTGGCTTCTATCCCCACTGGCGCATCTGCCTCTTCTTGTAGCAACGACGAAAATTTCGTTGATCCTTCTAAAAGCACAAGGGCTAATCTTTACAAAGATAAATGGGTGAAAGCATTAGGTGATGCAGGTGTCCATGGTACCACTTTTGTCAGTAAATTACAATCCAATGGGCCTGAGGATCAAAATCTTCTCAATGAAAAAGGGAGGTTGACGTTGGTCTTCGCTCCTTGTTCTACTGATTTTAACAAACCGATCGAGATGGTCTATTATTTCCACGGCAACAATGGATTCTCATATCAGGATGGATCAGGGGCCTATGATGACTTCAATAAGCGCCTTGCTCCTCAGATTAAGAAGATGATGGACGCTGGAAGGAATTTTGTAATTGTGTTTCCAGAGTTACCTTGGTCAGCTGGTGACAATCCTGGAGTAAGCAAAAAAAATCACGGAAAGGTATGGGCCGACGGTGATTCTAATCTTGTTGCTCTTCATAACGATGTCTTAAGATTGTTGAATCTTAGATTTTCTAATGTCGTTGTTGGTTACATCTCTATGACTGGTCACAGCGGTGGCGGTTCACCATTGAAACGAGGTGTAGAAGTGGGAGCTATCCAAGAATTAAATGTTAATAAGATCACTTTCTCAGATGCTGATTATGGCTGGCAAGGATCTGGTTCTTCATCATTGTATGTCTACAACAACTACGTGAAAGATCATCCGAATGTGGAACTTAATCTGTTAGTGCAAGCCCCAGCCAATATAGGGGTTCACGAGCCAACTAAGTATTCAGTTGACTTTGTTAAGCAGATTGGTGGTTCTACAGTGTCTGATTGGAGTACTCCGGGAAGCTGTGAAAATAGTAGATGTAAAGACCTGATAAAAACTCCAGGAGTAGGATCATCGAATGATGGTTCATATGTATTCTTTGTTCCAGGTCACGAGAATATAGCTTATGTTCCTTTAACGCTGGGGCATACGACAATCGGCACCATCTCACTAGCCTGGCAGAGACCATCGCCTTCAACAACAGTAGCCAGTAACTAATCTTCTTTGATCTTGTTCATGCCGCCGCGGTTCTGGCCGATCATGTTCTCGATCATCTCCAGGACTTCATGGGGAGAATTAACATCTTTGATCTCGAAGGTGGTCTCACCACCAGCTTTAAGGTAGACGGAACCGTAATCAAGAATACGACCGATACGGCCTTGTTTGATATTAAGATCGGGAACAAAACTTAGAGGGTGATAATACACGTTCTTTTTATCCTGTTTTATGAAGCCATTGATGATCTCCATCTTGTCTTCCCGTATCTTGTAACGGGTCGTCAGTCGTGATATTTCAGCTGAAAACAGAGCAACACCAGCCAATCCCAGTACGCCGTACTCGATGGCTTGTGGAAGAGGGCTGTTTAACCTGGTCACGCCTAACAATCCCAGCAGAAAAGCGGCACAGCCGTATTCTATCAGAAAAGCCTTCCGAGATTTACGTAAAACAAGTATGGAATTGCTCATATTGGGTATAAATGCTAAAATATTTAAATATCTTCCCTTATGAGAAGTCATGCCAGAACTGCCTGAAGTGGAGACGGTTGCCAGACAACTGAACGATAAGATCAAAGGCAAGACCGTCAATAGAGTTGAAATATTTGATCAGAAAGTGATTGACAGTAAGCTGAAAGTGGTCCCTTACAAGATAAAAAGCATCTACCGTAGAGGAAAATCGATCATCATGGCATTAAACAACGAAAAGTTCATCCTGACCCATCTGCGGATGACCGGCCATTTCTATTATGATCCCAAAGAGAAGACGAGATACTGCGCTGCTTTGTTCCATTTCTCTGACAACACGACTTTAAGCCACAACTCTATCCGGCGTTTCGGCCACATGAAACTTCTAAGCAAGAAGGAATTAGATGCTGAACTTAAGAGGTTAGGTCCTGAACCTTTAGAAATAACTGAGAAAGAGTTTGTCTCTTTATTGGATTCATTCCCGCAGGCTAATCTCAAGAATAAATTGTTGGATCAGCATTGTATCGTGGGGATAGGCAACATTTATGCGCAGGAAGCGATGTACTCGGCCAGGATCCATCCTGAAAAGAAGATAGCTGATGTTTCCCCGGCAAAACTGAAACAGCTCCATCATCATGTCCAGCGGATATTGAACCTCTCCATCGTTAACAACGGAACGACGGTCTATAATTACGCTAATATCGACGGCAAAGGTGATTTCCAGCATCTGCTTTCAGTATATGGGAAAGAGAAGTGTCCTCAAGGACATCAGATCCGAAAGATACAAATAGGGGGACGTGGTACCTATTACTGTGATAGGTGTCAACGATGATCAGAAAACTGCTTAACAGACTAAGGAAACATAAATATCCCAACCGTTTCCTGAAATTCTACCATCTTAACAAAAAAAGGCTGAACAACGAACGCCGTTCCCTCTACGATGAGAAACGGAAGAAAGGCATCTGCGTCCGCTGCAACGATAAAGCTGTTTCTGGTATCGTCTTCTGTTCTTATCATCAGAAGAAGCAAAAAAAGTATAATCGGATCGCCAGATCATGACACAGAAGAAAAAGAAGAAAAAAGAGGACGAATGGGAGGTCGATGATTCCGATCATCCGGTCCATGAGAAGTACACCAAAGAAGAACCGTATAAAGAGTGATCACTTCAAGTCTTTGATCCTTCCAAAATCGTAGGTCTCCTTCTCGCCGACGACATACACCTCAAAGCTATCCAGCTTCTCCAGAAACGGGCTCAACACCTGTCCTTCCAAGACATCTGTCCCTTCCAGCAGGGGGTTGAAGCTGGGGACAGCGATAACTTCTTTCCGTTTCCACTTCCCTTTCAGGAAGCATTTGAATTTCTCAAACTTGCTGTTCTCTCTGATGGTGATGGCCGGATGCTCATGACCGATGATGATGGTCTTGGCATCAGTTTCTACTAATTCATCACCATGGACGATGTGGATATCTCCCACTTTATACTCTTGAAGGACTTTTATGCCTCGTTTCTGGCTGATGGGCTTGATGACCGGGTCATGATTTCCCTGGATGATGATCACTTCTTTACAATTCTTGAGCAGAAAATCTAGAAATTCCAGCACTTCTTTCCACTCTTGTCGTAAGATTTTACCGAACTCGTGCTTAAGATCGCCGTTGATGATGATCTTATCTGGCTGTACTTTCTGCAAGATCTTTTGGACTATGGAGATGATATTTTTCAGCTGTTGTCTTGGCACCAGGATGCCTTTCTTATGCATGGCTTCCTCATAGCCAATATGCAGATCGTTCATAATTAGAATTTTCTCCTGCTCCAGCCAGAGGGCTGTTTCTATAGTTTGGATGTTTTTACTGATCTCCATAGTGGTGGTTTCAGAAAGAAATCTTTATAAATGGTTTGCTTCTCTGATTTAGATATGCCCCGGTGGCTTAGCGGTTAGAGCGGATGGCTGTTATCCTTAATTGGGAAGATACCATCAGGTCGTCAGTTCAAATCTGACCCGGGGCGCTCATTTTTCCAACCCAACCTCATACACCTTCCTGGCGATCTTCTCCATCAACTTAATGTCTTGAGAATTCTTGAACAACAACTCACCATAGCCGTGGACAATTATCTCCAGGCCTTCTTCTTTGATGACCAGCAGGATAGGTGTGTCTAATAATACTGTAAATTGTTTCTTGATCTTGTTAAGATCCAGTTTCTGCTTTTTCTTAAGTTTAGCAGAGTACGCTGCTTTGGTCTTGCACTTCTCTACCGAAAACTGAATCATACAGTAGTATTTTCTTCTTTTTTTATAAAACTACTCTCCACAACATATATCTTCAAAACGAAGAATTTATAAACTCTAATTATTTATCATGAGATAGAAAAAGAGGTGATTAGTTAATGGCTCGAAAAAGTTCAAGTTCATCTAAATCAAAAGGATCCATGGAAATTCACAGGGTGGCTCATTATAGTTTTTTTGCTGGTGTAATCTTAGCGATTGTTGCCGGTCTGTTCCGCACTTTGATCTCGCCTGAAATCCTCGTGACATCGTTAGTAATATTGGGATTCTTTGTCGGTCTGTTCAATCTTACCGCAAAAGAGACCCAGCCGTTCTTATTGGCTGCCGTAGCTTTGATGCTGGCAGGCATCGTCAACTTGGGTCTTATTCCAGGAGTCGGCTTATATCTGCGTTCAATCTTAAGCAACATCGTGGTCTTTGTCGTACCGGGCGCGATCATCGTCGGATTGAAAGCGATCTGGGGCCTTGCTTCCGATTAAATTTTTTTAATTTAATATATTATCATCAGGGGTGAATGATAACGGAACAACGAAAATATACATGTCCAGCGTGCAACAAAACCTTTACTTCTTTAACATTTGGCGGAATCCATTCGGTCTGCTGCCATTATTGCAACCTGTGTATTCCTGTGTGAAGTTTTAAATACTCTTTTCTTTTCTTTTTCCCAATGTCACCAAAAGAATCTTCCTTCAAAGAAACAGCAGGTTTCTTCTTCCGCGGCCTGCTGATGGGCGTCGCTGATATCATCCCCGGTGTCTCCGGCGGAACTTTAGCTTTCATCACCGGCATCTACCAGCGGCTGATCCATGCTTTAAGCTCTATCAAGCTGCGGAAGATCCATCATCTTGATTATCAATTATTAGCGCCTTTGGGATTGGGCATCGTCACTTCTATCTTATTGTTATCAAAGTTGATGTCCTATCTCTTGCTTACCTATCCGGCCGTAACTTTTTCGTTCTTTTTCGGTGTGATCGTGGCTTCTGCGGTTTTCTTGATCAAGAAAGCTGGAAAGTTGAATGTAGAAAAGTCGATCTTTGCCGTCATCGGTTTCCTGGGCGCTTATCTGATGGCCGGAGCTGCTGTCATCTATCTTAGCCACTCTTTGATAACCATCTTCTTCACAGCCATGCTGGCCATCTGCGCGATGCTGCTGCCTGGTATCTCCGGCGCTTTCCTACTGCTGTTGTTAAATCAGTACCAATACATCTTGGAATCGCTGCAAGCCTTGAGGATTTCCGTCATCGCCACTTTCGTAGCTGGCGCTATCACGGGATTATTGTTATTTTCAAAAGTGATCGATTACTTGTTGAAACATTTTAAGCATCTGACCATCTCTTTCTTGATCGGCTTGATGCTCGGTTCTTTACGGATACCTTGGCAGCAGATGGCGACATCCTCTGATACGCTTACTATTGTTCTTGTAGCGGTAATCGGCTTCCTGCTGGTATCATTCCTGGAATCGCTGTATGATGGTTGAGAATAAAAAGAAAAATTTCTTTAGATTAATTTCACCCAAACGTAAATGAATGCACCCTGACATCACCATGCATCTTCAGTTCTAATCCTGCCTGCTGATATTCGCCGTCAACCACGTTATACAGTCTAGCTTCATCGACGACGATATACGATCGTTCACCATCAAAGATGACATCACTGCCGGCTTCTTGCGTAACGTAATGGTCGTCGACCAAGACATCTACCTCGACCGGATCGTCAGCGTCTGCAACGATATTGACAGAACGGGCCATGAAACCTAATCCTAACGAGCCGTCGCCGAGAGATTCAACATTATCAGCATTGCTCTGCCAGCGGCCGTCAAGATAGATGACATCTCTCTTTAAAGTTGATGGAAATGAATATTCGACCGCTTCGCCCGGTTTTAATCCGGGATCGCCAACATCCTGACCGCGCGGCAGGGCAAATTCATACCCCAGGTATAGCTCTGGTGTCGTCGCTACGGCTACCTGTTCTTCAAGCACGGTGATATCTTCTTCCGGCATGTCAGTTATTTCTGCTAATAATTCCTGGATCTTGCGTTCGGTCTCTTCATAGCCACCTTCACCGATATGGTCATAGCGGATGTATCCTTCAGAATCAATCAGATATTTGCGAGGCCAGAAGCGGTTCTGGAACGCTCTCCAGGTCTGCTTGTTGTTGTCCTGCACTACTCTATATTCGATGCCGTACTTCCCCATGGCCATACGGACATTGTCAGTATCTTTCTCAAACTCAAACTCCGGGGCATGGACGCCGATGATGACTAGTCCTTTATCTTTATATTTGGCATCCCAGGCCGTCAGGTATGGTAACGTCCTGATGCAGTTGATGCAGGAATAGGTCCAGAAATCGACCAACACGACTTTCCCCTGGAAATCACGGATGTGGATCCCTTCATCGGCGTTGATATATCCGGTGATGCCTGTCAGTTCCGGTGATAACGGAAAACCATTCTTGACTGGGGCTCGAGTTTCGACGTATTGCTGGGTCTCTGTCACACCATCAACTTCATCTACAATCGGTGTGTCGGCAACTCCAACTGTGTCTTTCTGAAGATAATAGATGGAAAAAACGATGGCAACGACCACGACCAGAAGAGCAAGCTTTTTCATCGTTTCACCCCGACCGATGCCAGATAAGACAAGAACGCTGGTATCAACGGCAGGACGCAAGGACTAAGGAACGAGACGAAACCTGCAAAGAAAGCGATGCCCAGATTGAGACTGCTCATGCTGGTGCCGACGTTAAGAGCAGTCAGGAAATTGGCGATCAAGGAAAAGTTAGCGATACGGCTAAGCTGATTGGTGAATACAAAAACACCTAAAGCGATAAGGATGACGCCAAAGACATACTGTAAATACTGTATCCATCGGCCTGCTTTAGAGATCAGTTTCTGGGCCTGGTTGGTGAACAAACCCACCAATAAGAAAGGAATACCTAGGCCGAGAGAATACGACATCATCAACAGGAAAGCTGTTCCCGGCTGGGTTATAGCTAGAGTAAGGATCGCTCCTAGTACTGCGCCGACACAGGGAGTCCAGCCGACAGCAAAGGCCGCGCCAAAGATAAATGAAGCGAGGTACATGGAGTGAAATCTTTTTTTAACATGAAGTTTATGTTCCTGTTGTAAGAACGGGATATTGATCAATCCTAACAGATAGATACCGAACAGGATGATGATTGCTCCGCCGATCCTTCCTAACCAGATCTGCACTGGACCTGCCACGTTTGCCAGGACGCTTTGTAATAAAACTCCTACTATTGAGAACACTACTGAAAAACCCAGCACGAAGAAGATGCTGGCTATGAATATCCGCCAATTTCGTTTTGTTTCCATACTGTCCACCTCTTTATCTCTTTAGCATAGGTAAACTTTATTCTTTATAAAATTGATGGGGGATGGCAAGTTATATAAACAGAAAAGACCTGACCACCATTATGGCGAAACATGGTTCCTTACTGTTTGAATATTCGCAGATAACTCCTAATATCTACGTAGGTACTAACATGTGCTGTCAGACTCATTTCAAGAAAGTGCTGGTAAAGAAGGGCATCAGTGCTGACATCAGCCTTGAGCAGGAACGTGTCGATAAGCCGTTCGGCGTCAGTTATTACTGCTGGCTTCCTACTAAGGATCATACTCCACCTGACCGTAAGCAGCTTTTGATCGGAGTTCAGCTTTTAACTTCCCTCATCTCTCATAAAGAAAAGGCCTATGTCCATTGTCAGAGAGGTCATGGAAGAGCTCCTACGTTAGTAGCAGCTTACTTGATAAGTCAAGGGAAAAGCGTTGAGGATGCAATCGATCTGATCAAGAAAAAAAGGCCTTCCATCCATCTGGAGAAAAATCAAATTCTGGCGTTGAAAAGATTTGGAAAGTTTCTTAAGAGATGAACATGAAACGATATCAAGTAGCGATCATCGGAGCTGGTGTTACTGGTACGTCTATCTTATATGTTTTGAGCAAGTATACAGATGTTAAAAGTATCGTCCTGATCGAAAAATATTCCGGAGTGGCTAAAGTCCAGTCGGCTTCCACCAATAACAGCCAGACTTTACATTTTGGCGATATCGAAACCCATTACACGCCTGAGAAAGCTAAAAAGGTCAAAGAAGCTGCTGACATGGTGCGGATCTACGTTGAGAAGCATGGCCGGCATCTTTACCGCAAGTTTCACAAGATGGCTCTTGCCGTCGGGAAAGACGAAGTGAAGACTTTAACAGAACGGCAGAAAGTATTTAGCAAGATCTTTCCCAAACTAAAGTTGATCGGTAGAAAAGAGTTAGAAAAGATCGAACCGAATGTTGTCAAAGGCCGCGATCCAGATGTAGAACTGGCAGCCGCTTTCACTGAAGATGGCTATGCTGTCAATTACGGCAAGCTTTCAGAAGATTTTGTCAAAGAGGCTCAGAGGTCTGATAAAGAGATTGATATTCTGTTTAACACTTCTATTGATTCCATCATAAAAAAAGATAAGCATTACTTGCTGAAACATAAAAATACAGAGATCATGGCCGATGCCGTCATCGTCGCCGCTTCTGCTAATAGCTTAACATTTGCCCATCGGTTAGGTTACGGGAAAGACCTCATCCTGCTGCCGGTAGCCGGCGATTTCTTCTGCGTCCCTAAGCTTCTTAACGGCAAGGTCTATATGATGCAGCATCCGGACCTGCCATTCGCAGCCATCCACGGTGATCCTGATGTCACTAACCCAGATGAGACTCGTTTTGGACCTATCGCCAAAGTTATCCCCGTCCTGGAGAAAAGGAATTATGCTTCATCGATCGATTTTCTCAAGTTGTTCCGTTTTCGCTGGTCAGCTCTCATGAGCCTGCTGGCAATCCTTTCCAAGCCAGTTTATTATCGTTACGTATTCTGGAACTTCTTGTACGGCATTCCCTTCATCGGCAAATATTTCTTTCTGAAAGAGGTCCGCAAGATCGTCCCTTCTCTGAAAGGTTCACAGTTGAAGTACGGTCGGGGCATCGGCGGTATCAGGCCGCAGGTAGTAGATACCAAGACTAAGAAAGTTTCTTTAGGTGAAGCTAAGATCGTCGGAGACAGGATCATCTTCAACATCACTCCTTCTCCCGGCGCTTCGGTCTGTCTTAAGAACGCTGAAGAAGATGTCCGGAAAGTTTGTGAGTTCCTAGGATCAACCTTTGATCAGAAAAGGTTTGATGCTGAATTTAAGACTGGCTGATCTCATATCCTTCTTTGGTATCGCCGACAGTATAGCCTAACTTAGCTATCTTCTCTCGTAGTTCATCAGACTTCTTCCAATCTTTCTTCTCTCTCGCTCTCTGCCTTTCTTCAGCTAGAGAAATCACTTCTTTCGGCACATCAGCTTTCTCTGCGCCATTTAGATCTAAGCCCAGAACGTCATCAAATTTTAACAATAGAGAGTACTTATCCTTACCGCTGAGAGTTTTATCTTTCAGCATCTCCCACATCGTAGCCAGAGCTTTTGGTGTATTTAAGTCATCGTCCAGATCCTTTCCAAAAGCATCAAGATATTTTTTCTGTCTGGTCTTACTTTCTTTACTTTCTGAATCTTTTAGTTCTAATACTTTGTCGACTAGCTTTCTACGGGCTTTCTGAGCGCCTTCCAACGCTTCAAAGGTAAACATCAAAGGTTTCTTGTAATGTGTCCCTAAGCATAGATAACGGAAATCCAGAGGATCATAACCTTTCTTCTCTAAAGCAGTAAGCGTGATGAAATTGTCGCCGGACTTGGCCATCTTCTTTCCAGCGCCTAATACCAACCATTCATTGTGGAGCCAGTATTTCACCCATGGTTTCTTGCTGAAAGCTGCTTCCGACTGGGCAATTTCATTGGTATGGTGGATGGCGATGTGTTCCCGACCACCACAATGGATATCAAATTGTTTCCCTAAGTACTTAGAAGCCATGGCTGAACATTCGATATGCCAGCCCGGGAAACCTTTTCCCCATGGTGCTTCCCAACCTAAAGAGTCGTTAAACTTCCAGAGAGCGAAATCTTCCGGGTTCTTTTTCTCTGTCTTGCCCTTCAACCTGGCATGTTCTTCATCAGATTGTTGATCAGAACCGAGCAGCTTGCCGTAATCAGGTAATCTGGACGTGTCGAAGTAAACGCCGTCACTGGTCTTGTAGGTAAACTTCTTCTTTTCCAGCGATCCAATCAGCTCAATATCTTCTTTGATATGTTCGCTGGCTTTTGGCATGAAGTCCGGAATTAGAATCTGTAGCTTATCCAGGTCATCTTTGAAAGCTTGTGTATATTTCTCTGCCAATTTACCCATGCCTTCTAATGTTAAAGGCAGGCCTTCCCTTTGCAGGCCTTTGGTCATCTTGTCTTCCCCCTGGTCTGCATCAGATGTAAGGTGGCCGACGTCAGTGATGTTCATGACATGTTTCACTTTATAGCCATCAAGAATTAGGACTCTTTTCAATATGTCAGTAAACACATAAGCCCGTAGGTTGCCGATGTGCGCATAGTTATAGACGGTCGGTCCGCAGGTGTAGAGACCGACAGCCTTGCCTAATGGAATAAATTTTTCTCTCTTTTTACTCAGCGTGTTAGATAATACTAATGGCATTTTAGAAAGAGAGTATCTCTGCTTTATTTAAACTTTCTTCCAGCAGTTTCGGCAGGTCTAACTGTTCCAGGTCCCGTCTGATCTCTTCCGGGTTGGCTCTAGTAGCCGGATCCTTCGGACCAAGAAGGCTGCAGATCTCCGGTCCTTTAGAAATATCGTACGTTCCGGCCTTCTTGGCCATGTTGATGATCTCCTGCTTGTCAAAGGTAAGGACTGGCCTGAAGATCTCCATCCCCACGTTTTTGGTGATAGTTGTTAGGTTCTGCAAGGTCTGGCTGGATACCTGGGCCAGGTTTTCTCCAGTGATCAGATATTTTGCATCCTCTTTCTTCGCGACTATAGCTGCCGTCTGGAACATGACGATCTTGCTAAGGATGTAATAATTCTTATGGTGGCATTTTTCGGTGAGAATCTTCAATACTTCAACAAAAGGGATAAGATAGACTTTCTTCACTTGGAGAACCTTGACCAGCTCTTTGACTTTCTCTACCTCTTTCTCATCGGTCAGCGGCAGCTGGTGAAAATGGACGGCGATGATATCCAACCGTTCTTTCATCAGGTTTATAGCTACTGGAGAATCGATTCCTCCCGACAGTAAAGCGACCCCTTTTTCCATGACCCTAGAATAAATAAGTAGATATTTAAAATTTTGGGTGGTGGGGGCTCTGTAGAAAACCATCTTTATTCTAAACAAAAACCTTTATATTAACTCTCTAACTCCTAAACGATACCATGAAGAGGTTGTTCTTTGTCCTTCTATTGATCCTCATCCCGCAAGCTTTAGCTGCTGACTTCTACTTTGATGATTCGCTGAACATCCAGATGAGCATTGCCGGTGGTTTTTCTCTGGTTCCGGATGGAGACGGCGCTAAAGTAGAAGAAGTGTCCACGGAACTGCTGTTGTTTCCGCATACCGATTACCGGCAGAGTGTTCTCAGCGTCGATACCGAGGGGAAGGTTAAAGATGAATCTGTATCATTTGTCTGGAATTCTCCGCAGTTAGGCGAAAAAGACTTTCATTATACTGCTAATGTTAATACTGTCAACCAGCGGCTGAAAGTCAAGAACAAGATCCCTTTTCCGCTTTCAGATCAGGATGTAGTTGGTCTGGAACAATACTTACAGCCAACTATTACTATAGATTCAAATAATCCAGAAGTCATCAAAAAAGCAGCCGAACTGGCTGACGGTGAAGATGATCTGTTCAAAGTGGCTTTCAACCTGGCCAATTGGGTGGAATCCAACGTCAAATATGATCTTAATACAGTAACTGCCAAAGCTTCCAAGTCTGCTTCCTGGGTCTTGCAGAACAAGCAAGGTGTCTGCGATGAGATGACTTCATTATTTGTAGCCATGGCCCGCTCTTTGGGAATACCGGCCCGTTTCGTCTCAGGTATCAGCTATTCAACATCTCCTCTTTTCCCTGAACCCTGGCAGCCGCATGGCTGGGCCGAAGCATATTTTCCTGAAGTCGGCTGGGTAAGTTTTGACATAACCTTTGGTGAATATGGTTATATCGATGTGACCCATGTCAAGTTTCGCGACGGTTTTGATCCAGCTGAGCCGGCCACGACCTATCACTGGGTGTCACATAATGTTGAACTGCAGGCTAAAGAACTTGACTTCGATATCCAAGTTACGGGAAGAGGCTCGAGGATCACGGAAGATCTGTTATTAGAACAGGAAGTCCTTTCACCATCCGTCGATTTCGGCAGTTATAATCTGGTCAAGGGCATCATTAAGAACACCGGCGATTATTATGCTGCCACAACCTTGCAGCTGGCCATCCCGTCGGAAGTTGAAGTGCTGGGAAGAAACCGGCGGACAATATTGTTAGATCCAAAGCAGGTGCGGGAAACTTACTGGATCGTCAGGGTCAAGGACGATCTTAACCCTCATTTCAGCTATGAGTTTCCCAGCGTCATCTATTCAGAAAAGAATGTTTCCATCCGTGATTCGTTCAGCGCCAAGTCTGGTGAAGAGGTTTTCTCTAAAGAAGAGATCGAGCAGCTGACGGTCGAGGACGAGGATAAGACCTATTCTAGAAAAGTCTCCATCGATTGTTCGTATCCTGAAAACGTGAAACTATATGCTGCTTTTACCGCTTCCTGCACCCTTCGCAATAGAGGGAATGCTAATCTCGACAATATCCGCTTCTGCCTTGATGATGACTGTAAAGCTGTATCATTGCCGATAAACCAGCAGTCTGTCAGGACCTTGACCATCCCAGCTTCGACGGTCGGCCGGCAGAAACTGATAGTCAGCGCCGTCAATACTTTGGTGGAAAAGCGTGATTCCTTCTCTTATCAGGTTGTCGACGATCCGGCTCTCTCTATCGTCGCTGCTCACCCTTCAGTTGTCCATCCAGGGGAATCTTTTGACATCTCTTTGGACGTCATGAAAACATCTTTCAGCGTTCCTGAGAACATCGTCGTCTCCATCAGCCATGCCGGTTTCGAGAACACGTGGGAGATCGCTAATTTTCAGGAACAGCAGCGGTTGACACTTACTATGGATAAGCCGCGTCTCAGCCGCAGCAACAGTTTCCTGGTCAAGGCAGTCTGGCAGGATAGTGAAGGTAAGATCTTCTCTGATGATCAGGAAATTCTTATCGATGCTGAGCCGCTTTCATTCAAAGACAGGATCACCTTGTTCTTTAACGGAATAATCAACGCTTTCTATTCAAATTAAAGAAGATAAAGAAGATCTACTCTAATTAAAGAAAATGCTTCTCCGAGACGCATCCGATGGATTTTCGCTGATTTCACTTAAAGACGACAGAAACCCAGAATAAACTAATAAAAAAAATAAAAAAAGAAGACTTATCTTTTCTTCTTAGCAGCTTTTCTTTTTGGAGCCGCCTTTCTTTTAGCTGGCTTCTTAGCAGCTACTTTCCTTTTAGCTGGCTTCCTTTTTGGAGCTGCTTTTCTCTTTGCTGCTTTTCTTTTAGCTGGAGCTTTCTTAGCTACTCTCTTCCGAGCTGTAGATTTCTTTTTTGTTGCTTTTCGAACCATCAAGAGTTCACCTCTTTATTTTTTCTAAGCGGAGAAAAGTAGTTTACCTTTTTAAAAGTTTCTAAAACGCAACTCGTTTTTTGTCGCTTCCGATTTTCAGAAATATTTTTTGGCGTTTTGAAAACTTTTTTTTTGTTTTCTTTGCATGATCTTTTGTTTTTTACATTTTATCGTCGGTGATTTTTCTTTCTGAAACTTAAGATGATGTTTTAATTATTCTAGAAAAAGATGAAAAACGATCAGTTCAATCTGTTCTTTTACGAATTCACCGTGCCACGATGGAAAAATTTTAACATTCAACATCAAGGCGTAAAGATTTTTCTAAGAAATTCTTTTTTCTTGGTTGACAAAAAGTTCTGTCGTGTTATTTCGCCGCCGGCTATCTAAAACTCCCTTTTCTCGCAATCTTTAAAAAGAAAGATTGTATTTTGCCTCATATGGCCAAAGATGAAGCTAAGAAAGTTGTCTATTCCGGCACTATCAATGTCAACAACAACGGAGTAGAAGAGATCGGACAACCAGATATCCATCAGGAGATGCGCCGTCTTGAAGACGAGAATAAAGTAATGCTGCATACACTCCGCCGCCTGGAAGAAGAGACAGTATTATTAAGAGAACTATTTAACAAGGCCAATGGGGAGCTGAGCAATATCAAGAAACCGGCTCTTCTGGTGGCTGATCTGATCTCAGTCGTTGAAGACAAGGCTGTCATCAAGCTGCCGAACGGCAACAAGTTCTATTCTTTCATCTCTCCGGACATTTCCGGCCTGCAAAGCGGCGATTCGGTCTTGGTCGACCAGAAAGGACTGAACGTGGTGCAGCGGATCAATGTCAATGCTCAGACTGAAGTTGAGAAGTTTGTCATCATCCAAAAGCCTAAAGAAAGCTGGAAAGAGATCGGTGGACTGAAGAAAGAGATCCAGGAAGTCAAAGAAGTTATCGAACTTCCATTGAAAAAGCCGGAACTGTTCAAGAAAGTCGGCATCCAGCCTCCAAAAGGTGTATTATTATATGGTCCTCCTGGAACCGGGAAGACATTATTGGCAAAAGCGGTCGCTCACAGCACCAACGCTACGTTTATCGAAGTGGTCGGCTCCGAACTGGTTCAGAAATTTATCGGTGAAGGCGCTAAGTTGGTCAAAGATATCTTTGCTTTAGCAAGGAGCAAGGCTCCTTCCATCGTCTTTATCGATGAACTTGATGCTCTCGCTGCGACCAGGATGGACACCGGAACTTCTGGTGAGAGGGAAGTCAACCGCACGTTCATGCAATTATTGTCTGAAGTTGACGGCTTCAAAGCGTTGGATGATGTCAAGATCATAGGAGCTACCAACAGGCTGGACATCCTTGATCCGGCTATCATCAGGCCTGGCCGCTTGGATAGGTTGATCGAAGTCTCTTTACCGGATGAGGAAGGCCGGGAAGAAGTTCTTAAAGTACATACCAGAAGCATGAATCTTCAGAAGGTCAATGTTAAAGAGATTGCAAAGAAGATGGAAAACTTCTCCGGCGCTGAGATCAGGGCAGCCTGCACCGAAGCTGGATTCTTTGCCATCAGAGACAACCGCGATCATGTTACAAAAGATGATTTTTTACAGGCGATAGAGAAGGTGCGTTTTGAAGATCTAGAAGATGAGGATCATCAAAAACTGTTCGGGTAAGCTTGATGGATTTTCTTGACAGCAGGGTTTCTGTATTAGACGCGTGGAACAATGGACATTGCGGCGCTCCTGAAGTTCATGAAGCTCTTGGTTCTCTCGGATTCCGACCAGTCGTCGATTTTCTTCAGGGGAGCGATTGGCAGTTAGCGCCGACCGCTTCTTTAGGCGGCCCCGGCAGCTACCATATAGATGGTGGTTTCCGTCTCTATCGTGATATTTCTGACAGCAGCATTCTGGTAGCCGGTGAGAGAAGATGCCGTTTGTCTGAACTTGCGCCCTACCTGCAGCAGCTTTCTTTACAGGGAACGACCGCTTACCTTGTCGGGATCGAAAACGTAACTGATGACGACGAGGTCTCGCAGATATATCATTTCAAAGGAAGACGTCTTCCCTCTGGTCCGATCGGTCCTATCTCTTTGCAGGCTGGTATCACTTTTTATTACACTATCATAAAAGAAGACGGGCGTTTTGAAAGAGCTGGTTCTGTTCTTGAGGTAAAGATGAACCCTTTATCTTTATATCTTTCAGGTATTCCTGACTTAGATTTTGAGAACGTGGTTCCTTTCTTAGCTTCTATCCCTTCACAGGCTGGAAGGAGTTTTTCTATCGCGGATGGAAAGATAAAATCTTCTGAAGTAGCTGACGTGCTGGTTGATAATATCATTCGGTTGTATGAGATCGGAAAAATGGGTGACATACGGCTGGTAACAGCTAAAGAAAAGGTTTATGGGCGTTCTTAAGTTACTTCCGTTCATCATCGGCCGAAGCCTCAGGTGGTGTTCACTCAGTCATCACGCTTTCCACAATCCCCCTTTAAGGAGCTTTTCTTTTAAAGCTTACCCCTGCGGCTGGCCTTTTGGGTCATTTCAGTTTGGCCGGAATATCAAGAAAATTTATAAATCAGGGAAGGATTTTCTCTTAAAAACCAGAAGTAACAGTATGTGATACTGTTTGGAGGAAAAAATGGAAGGAACAGTGAAGTTTTTTAACAGGAAAAAAGGGTTCGGCTTTATAGCTGGAGATGATGGAAAAGAGTACTTTGTCCATTTCACAGGACTAGCTAAAGGCACTTTTTTAAGAGACAATGACCGTGTTTCGTTCGAAGGAGCGGAAGGAGATCGCGGCCTGAAGGCTCAAAATGTCACTCTTACACAGAAAGCATCTGACCGATCAGATGTGCCGCAGGAGTCTCGTGGGAAGCACCATGAAGAATCCGCTGATGATACGGACGATGAAGGTTCTGAAGATGACTTCGCTGAAGATTCTGAAGAGGATGAGGATTCTGCAGAAGACTCTGAAGAAGATCAGGAAGACGAGGATAAAAATTAATTTTTCTTTTATATTTTTTTCATATCAAAACAGACCCTGAATGTTCCAGGTGAGAACTGGCCGCATTTAACTTTTCTGACGATCCTGACCGGATACTTTAGTCTCTTACACATGCTGGCGATAACCCTAGCGTGTTTATTGATGTTTGACTCTTCCAAAAACTGGTAGAGATGGATCATCCCTCCTTTCTTCACTTTAGGCAAAGCTACGCCCAAAAACTCTTCTCCAGTCTTAGGCAAAGGCATGACGATCCTATTGAACTGCTGTCTAAATTTTGGCACAACTTTCCTGGCATCTCCCAGATGGACCGTCACTTTCTCCTGAAGATTATTAAGATTAACATTATCGATGGCATACTTGTGGCCGAGCGGGTTCAGTTCTACCCCGTAAATATGTTTTGCTTCCGAGCCTCTAGCGATAACCAATGGAAAAGGCGCCGCCCCCGAGAACATCACCAGGACATTCTCGCCTTTCTTGACCTGTCTGGAGATCCTTAACCGTTCGCCTCCAGACCTGGCAGAGAAATAGACTTTTTCCAGATGAAGCTTTATCCTGACGCCATTTTCAAGATGGGTGGTCTCTTTCGTCTTTTTCCCACACAGGATCTTTACCTTTCTGGTGCGATATTCGCCAGAATGCATCTTTTCTTTCTTGACGATGGTGGTAATATTCTTGTTGAGGGCCAGATACGCTTCAGCGATGTCTTTCTCTTTGTCTTTCAGCTCTTCTGGAATCTCCAGAATCATGATGTTTCCGACAATCTCCTGTGATTGCGGCAATAATGAAAATTGTTTCTTGCTCAGCTTGTCTTTAAGAATGTCTTCAATAGTCTCTTTCTTTTCTCTTTGTGGAAGGAGGAACTTGGTATTGATAACTTCGGCATTAGGGATCTTGGCTTTTTTTATGATCGGGAAATAGATGAAGCCCATCTCTTTTAGCGGCAGGAAATGTGGATGGAAAAGATCTTTCTTCTGTAGGTATTCCTTGACTTTCTGGGCATTTTGCAAGGAGGTATAGGCCGTGAGCATGGATTTCAGGAAGAGAAGTTATTTTATAAAAGTATCGAGAAGGATTTAAATAACATTATCGTTTTTTTACTGCTATGAAAAAGCGTACCAAGCAAAAGCTGGTCAGGGCTGCTGGAAAAAGTGTCCAGGGGCTGTTCAAGCTGATCTTTATCTATCCGTTCAAAGCCGCCTGGTTTGTCAGCAAGCATGGTTATTATGCCGTGCGTGATTCTCGTATGAAGAACAAAAAAGAGCCGGTTGAAAGTTCAACTATCGTTAAAAATGTTAAAACTATCAAAAGGGGTGATGAACTTTCCCTTCCTGCTCCTCAGCCAGGCAAGATCAAGAACGAACCGCGACCGGCGGCATTAGAAGAGATCAAGCACAAGACCGGCAAGTTTGAGTCATTTCAGAAAAAACTATACCATAATAAGAGCACCATCGGTCTCATCTTGGGAGCAAGAGGTACAGGAAAAAGCGCGTTAGGGATGAGATTATTAGAAAACTTCAAGCTGCAGACTGACAAGAAAGTTTATGCGCTCGGTTTCAAAGCCAAAGCTTTGCCAGGTTGGATCACCGTCATCCATGACATCCATGATATCGAGAATAACTCCGTGATACTTATCGATGAAGGCGGCATCGAGTTCAGCAGCCGTAAGACGATGAGCGACGCCAACACTCTGCTTTCAGAAATACTGTTGATAGCCAGGCATAAAGACCTGAGCGTCATCTTCATCGCCCAGAATTCAGCCAACCTGGAGATAAATGTCATCAGACAAGCTGATTATCTGTTACTTAAACCTTCTTCGTTATTACAGAAAGACTTTGAACGGAAGAAGATCAAGGATATCTATGTGCAGGCGGAAGACGATTTTGAAGAATTGAAAGACAATATCGGCCTTACATACATCTATGCCGACAATTACCGTGGTTTTGTCAATAATGGCCTGCCGGGATTCTGGAGCGAGGATGTGAGCAAGGGTTATGCTCATAAATAAAGATTTATCCTATCACTTTTTTTTCTCTAATTCTCTGAGTAAAATGTCTTTGGGTTCTTCCATTTTTCCTTGCCGTGAGTGATACTCTACATCTCCCCTATTCTTTTAATAATCTGAATGATATATACTATCTCTTACTCTAGTTTTCTTACTGTCCCTTTCTCAGCGTCAACTTCTACTAAATCGCCGTTTTTAAGAACTTTAGTTGCAACCTCTGTGCCGACGATACAAGGGATTCCTAACTCCCGGCTGACAATGGCCGCATGGGATAATATCCCTCCTTGGTCAGTAACGATGGCTGATGCTTTCTGCATCAATGGCACGAAATCAGGGCTGGTCATGGAAGTTACCAATATCTCTCCTGGCTGGAAGCCATCCCTTATGTTATGAACAATCTTCACCCGTCCCTGCGCTTTTCCCGCGGAAGCCATCTGTCCGCTGAGGATCCCTTCTTTCTGTGTACCCAGATTGGGCATGAAAGTGTCATACATCTTTCCTAGGATCCGGTTATAATCGCAGAACCATAATCCTTGGCTTCCTGAAGAGGCCGTCTCAAAGTAACCATCAAGATAGTTCTTTGAAAAAGTTGCATCTAACCTGTTGCGTAATACTGCTTTTTTCTCTTCTGCTACCTGAAGGTGATCTGTTATCATGATCAGATGCTCTTTCGCTTCCTGATTATCTTCACTGAGATACCAGTTCTCAAAATTGTACGAAAAAAATATGGGTTTTTGTTGATCATAGAAGCCCTGTGTCAGCTGGTAATGCCCGCCACGGATAATCTCTCCGAATATTCCTTGCCTGTTGATGACGAAAATGGTTGACCAAAGATAATCCTCGGCATGTGGGACAAAATCGGCTTTGTATTGTGATGGGTCGATGTTTTGTTCCCTAAACCAGTGCATGACATCTTTGACGGTGTGACCGCGCATCCGTAATTTCGGCAGATCAGGGTAGGTAGGGATCAATCTTAAAGCGCAAAGGTCATCGCCTCTTTTGTCTAGAAATTCCTGAAAATGGGCTGACCTGTCCTTAAGATCTGTGGCCGAAAACTGGGTAGGTTCATCAAACGGCGTCCCTATCTCTTCTTTCAGGATCTTTAAGCGTTCTCGTTTTTCATTATCCTCCAAGCGCATCTCATTTGTCCTATGGTGATCTATCTTTTCGAACCATTCAGTAAAAGAGATTTGCGTCTGATATAATTTTGATTGGTCAACCCTAATTTTCTTCCGGCAGATGTAATTGAGGAAAGTTTTGTTTTCCAATCTGGTCTCTGAAAATGATTCAACCTGAAATTTATCTTTAAGATATTCTCGAATCTCTGCATCTTCGTATAGTGAAAACCATCTCTTCGTCTGAGGATACCTTTGATCGTTTGAAACAAACCCTTCAGTTTTTCCTTCTTTCATAGCAAGGAAGAAAATTCCGTCATTATCAAGCAGAGAATGTACTCTTTCCAGCATCTTCGGCAGATTCTTTTTAGGGATGTGTAACAGAGAGGTGTAGGCAAGTACAGCATCAAATCTCTCTTGTAGGACAAAATTCTCAAAGTCCATGACTCTGGCTTGCAATCCTTTCTCTAGGCATGATTTGACCATCTCCTCAGAAAGATCGATACATAGCACTTCATGCCCCTTGTTTTTAAGATACAACGCCTGATTCCCAGAACCGCTTCCAAGATCAAGGAGTTTTGCCCGAGCAGGCAATAGTCGAAGGAATTCCCGCATCTCCTCCTGGATCAATGGCACATAATCTTCAAATTTTTTTTCAAATTGTTGTTGATATCTGTCAAAAGATATTATTGTCTCCTTCTTATAATCCCCAAAATACATCTCTTTCTTCACGAACGGTACCAGAGCCATGATAATTCCCGGCAGATACAATCCTTTCCTGTCTACCACGCCTTCTGTCAGAAAACCGATGAAACCGCCTTTCTGCTTCTCGTTCTGGACGTTGGTGAACCGAGTTGTAATGTTGCCCAGCTCTTCGCCTTTCATAAGTTCATCAACAATTCCGGCGGGCAGTGAATAATGCGGACATAAACCGAATCCTGCTTTTCCATCGTTGTCGATGATGCACATCACGCCGTTGGCAAACCAGATATTATGCAGCTGTTGGATGCCTCCCTCGATGCCGACGAAGAAATCAGCATCTGGATGAAGCTGTCTCAGATTCTCTGCTCTTTGTTTTGCTCCCCTGAAAGTCTCCTCGTTCTTCGGTTGGTCAGAGACGCCGGAAGGAACGTTGATGCCTTCTACAATGACATCTTTGAAAAAAAGTGAGAAAGCTTCCTCTACTGCTTTAACTTTTACTGGATTGCCTGAACCTACCAAGACTTTCATCATATCACTTCCAAGTATCGAGCGGCTCTTAAGATTATCAGGGCGCTTAAAGCATCTTTTATGGTTCCGTCCAGCGCTTTCTTCACCGCTTCAGTCAATGGCATCTTGACGATCTTGATCTCTTCGTTTGCGTCTAACTGTTGTTCTCCTAAAGCCAGATCAAGAGCCAAATAAGGGTATACTTTATAGAACGAATGTGACGGCAACGGATCGATGACCCCCAGGTCGATAAATCTCTCGGCAGTTATCCCTAACTCTTCTTTTAACTCTCTTTTGGCCGTCTCTAGAGGCTCTTCACCTTCTTCGATGCCGCCAGCGATGACTTCCAGAAAAATCTCTCCCGCTCCGTACCTGAACTCTTCAGCGAGATAGACATTATTATCATTATCCACTGGAATAACATGCGAACCGTTTCTGATGCTGATGTGGCTGTACTTTTTCTTCTCTCCAGCTATACCTATAACATCGTCTTCATATACTTTCAGCCAGTTATTGCTATAAATATTCTTAGTCGCTTCAACGATCCATGGTCCGTGTCTCTTTTTCATCAGAAAAAGCTCCCTAAACCTTTCTGTGTTCCTTTCTTCTGTACTTCCTGCAGTTTCTCCAGCTTGCTCCTGACCCTCTCTTCTGAGAAATCATGTTCTTTTACCAGTAAAGTAAACAATTTTTCTTCATCGATCTTTTTCCATTCCAATGAGTAATCGTCAGTCACCGGGATGTCTTTGATCGTATCATAGATCTTCTTCCAGGGGATATCATATTCTTCATCCCATTTGACTTCTTTGAAAAGAGCGTCAAAATCATCTTTATGCGCCTGCACCAGTTTCAATCCTTTCTTGGGGCCGATACCTTTGACGCCGCCGGGGTTATAATCAGTTCCGACTAAGATGGCTAGGACAATCAGCTGTTCCCTGGTGATCTTAAGATTTTCAAGTACATCATCCAGCAGGATCAGTTCTGGTTTTACGGTTACAAATCCCAATTTTCCGGTCTTCTTCCTCTTGCCAGCGATGGAAAGGTTTCTGATGAGTCTTGGACAGCCGAAGATAAGATTATCATAATCCTGGGAGACTGATGCAAAAGCATCGCCGGTGGTGACCATGTAGGCTGTCTGCGCTTCTCCTTCGGAAGGGGCCTGGACGATCGGCAATCCTAAAGTGGTGATGATCCTCTTGGCATCCTCGATCATGTCTTTGTTCAATACGGCTGTGCGGGAAGCTTGTCTTCTCATCTCTTCCAGGTCGCCTGCCTCCTCGGCTTCTTTTAACCGTAAGGTCGCTTCTTTTTTGACAGCTTTCCTTTTCTCCCAGGTTTTCTGCTTGATCTCCGGCGGCTTGCCGTCAAAGACGAAGACCAGTTTTAATCCTTCTTCCATCAATGAGGTAGTCCGGTTGAACAGCCCGATCAGATGGGAAGTGACCCTCCCTTTAGAATCTGTCAGCACCGACCCGTCAACTCCTCTGATCGTGGTCAGAAATTGATATAACAAATTGAGAGAATCGACAGCGAGAATTTTATCTTTCAGATCTTTTACCACCAGCTCTTCTTTTACCACCAACTCTTTAAATTGCAGTCCCATCTTTATGATTCATTTTCTATCTTCTTGACAACGACATTCTGTAGAGCATCAGATTCCAGCATCTCCTGGGCTTTCTTGTTCAGATCGTTGCTGTATAGGAAGAGCAAGGGCAGTTTCTTCATCTGGGCTTCTACGAAGGCTGCAGAAAGATCTTTCTCATCGCATCTGTTTTTCTTCTTGGCTTTGCAGAAATAACGGGTGCGGCCGATAACTGACGGGATGTCGCCGATGAAATTGATCTCTGAATTCTTTCTGATCATCTCCATGTCACGCATGGTAATGTCCAGTTCCTTGCAGTATGCTTCGATGATCGGCAGGAACGGATCATTGACAACTTTCTTCTTGATCGTCGGAACAGGCTTCTCTTCCAGCGTATGCTGTTCATCTGCCCCTTCTTTTTTCTTTTCAGCTTTTGGCTGTTCTTTCTTCACTTCTTTTTTCGTCTCTTCTTCAATAACCTTTTCCTTCTTACTTTCTTTCTTAGGTTCTTTTTTAGGATCATCAACAACTTTCTCCTCTACAACAGCTTCTTCCACCGCTTTTTCCTTCTTCTCTTTCTTCGGCTTTTCTTTAACTTTTTCAGGAACAACTTCGGGTTCGGCCGGTGTTACCGGTTCTTCAGCCGGCGTCTCTTGAATCTCTTCTTTCTTCTCTTCCATCTCCGGCTTGAGGATGTTCTTGATCCCTTCGTTGGTCTGATCGGCTGACAGCAGATGCCATTTCCAGAACAGTTCAGTCCTATCAGGTGTGCTGACTTGTAAAGGGATAGCAAAATCTTTCAATCTTCTGAGAGCTACTTTGGAAAGCAGATCAAGGTCGCCTTCCCGTAAGACTCTTTCTTCTTTGAGCCGTTCCAGTACCATAACGTCTTTCTCGTTCATATTGCCCGCAGCGAAACGGTAGAGCTGGTCTTCCTGGCCGGGCAGGTAGTATAATGGAGAACCGCCTACTTTAAGATCAGAGATCCTAAGCTTGCGCTGGGAAGATAGATCAGAAAGATGAGCGGAAGCGATCAGGGTTTCTTCTTTGATGACTTTCGCTATCCTCGTCGGGGTTGTCGGTCCGCTCGCTTTGATATAAAGAAGGATCTGGTCGTGGACGTGCATCTATTTATAGGTGAAACCGGCGTTTATATACTTTTTGTAACTTCCAGTATAGATATTATGGACGCATCCACTTGACTTCGTAGTAGGTCACGTCGCCTTCATCATCAACGACACCCAAAAGCAGCCGTTTCTTGGTACTGTGGGCAACCCGATTCTTGGCTGAAAACTCATGCCAGGTGAAGACGCTTGCTTCGTGCACCGGGAAGACGATCCATCTGGCGTGGTCTTCCCCTGGTTTGACGCCTCGGTCATAGACTCGGAAATCGGCGCCGAACTTTAAGGCCGTCTTGATGATATAACCACGGTTGCGCATGTCCCTAAAGACGACATAGCGGATCCAGAAGTTAGGTTCGACTTTTCTTGCTCTTTTTACATAGCTTTCAAACTTGACTTCCCTTCCTGATTGGCTCTTGACGCTTAGTCTACTGCGTTCCATCAGGTATAGGCCTTCCAGTAATGACAGCTCAACTTTGCCGTTATCGATCAGAGAACCGAATCTGGACTGGTTGTAGAACTCTCTGGCCTCGTCTGAGGACTCAGTGATGATACGTTCACCGGCGATGATGCCTTTTACTAATTTCTTCTTGGTCTTTGATTCTGAGGAAGTTTCAGTCTCTGCTGCTTTCCCAGGATCGACCTTCTTTTTCTTTGCCATGACTTCTATGTTCCCGAAGAGGCTTTTTAAACGTTTTGGTGTTCCTTCCAGCTCCACCATGTATCCTTGCCGATGATGACATGGTCCAGAAGCTTGATACCGATGACGTCCCCCGCTTCTAGTAATGCTTCCGTCACCTGCAGGTCTTCTTCCGAAGGCTGTGGATCGCCGGAAGGATGGTTATGCAGGACGATCACCGCATGAGCCAGGTTCTTGATGGCTCCATGAAACACTTCCCGGGAATGGACTAGTGAGGAGTTTAAGGTTCCTATGGTGATGATCTGTTCTGAGATTACGTTAAATTTAGTATCCAGATAGACTGCTACGAACTGTTCCTTCTTGAGATGACTGAGTTTAGGCAGATAGATGTTGGCGATGTCTTCGGCTTTCCGTATCTTTATGGACTCGTTTTTCAACGGTATCCTTCTGTACAGTTCGAACAAAGAGACGATCTGGCAGGCTTTGGCTGTGCCGATACCGTGCTGTTCCTGCAGTTCTTGGAGCGAACAGCTGCTCATTTTTTCAAGTCCATATTTACCTAATAGTCGTTGAGCCATCTCCAGGACATTTTCCTTTTGTGTACCAGATTTGAGGATGATGGCTAATAGTTCTGCTGTGGAGAGCGACTGCGGCCCTTCTTTCTGCAATCGTTCTCTGGGCCGGTTCTCCGGCGAGAAATCAGTGAGTTTCATGGTTGATGAGAAAGAAGATAGTTTATATAATTGTTTTTCTGTCTGAATGATTACGTAATTATAAATTTTAAACCAGAAGTTCATACGTTTTTACTCTTGCTTCATCTCCAATCTGTCGAGCAAATGAGAGCGCTCTTTCTAGGTCATATTTTTCAAGGCTCCTAAATTCTCCTTCAATAACTTTCTGCTTCCATTCTTGGGGAATGAATGGTTGTCTTACAAATTCGATAGGATTTCTCCGATACGTTCCTTGTTTTATTCTTTCTAACTGATTGAATGTATCTTCACTTGTAAGTTCAGTTAAACTTTCTCTTGAAACCGTGAACCCTGCTTCTTGAGCCACTTGTTCTGCGCCTTCAAGATTTCCTTCGTACACATATTTACCAGCAGCTTCTAGGAACCAAGACCAGGAATCAAGAACAAAACTTCTATCTTCTCCATCTAAATGCATCTCTCTAGCTACAATATTCCTAGATTGTGATAATGTTCTGGCGATTGGAACTCTTTTACTGTTGTAATCATCGGTCTTAAATCTCTTTGGTCTCTCTCCTACATAGAACTTGGAGATCTCAACGTGGTCCTCTAATTTTTTCGCAAGTTCAAAAGCCCGATCGTATTCAGGTACATGGGGCTCACGAGAACCCCAATTACGACGGTTCCAGGGGAAGCTAGGTCTTGGATTCTCTTTTGAAAAGATTTCTACCAGAAAATTATATCTTTCTCGGTTGGTTCCGAACTGGTATAAAAATGATTCAGCTTCTCTAAACCGTTTAGATTTAGCATATGCCTGTGTGATTCCTGTTCTTGCGTCTGCTTTCACTTCTTTAGGAAGATCTGTTTTTAAGAGTTTTTTAGCTTCATCAACAAATTTTTCTTGAACATCTTTATATCTGGAAAAAATGTTGCTATAGTAAGCTGTAAGAAGCAGAGCTTGTTCTTCTCTCCCCATTTTCTTCAAAACTCTTAGAGCGGTATGTGCGGAAGGAAGGGTTTTATTGAGTTCTCTTTTATATTCAAGTTCTACAAACTCAAATTCGCTAGAAGCAATCCAGATATCGTCACCCCTATATATTGGACCTTTTCCAGTCTCAATAAGCTTATCCATCTCAGTTTCAAGAGTTTGTATAGTAGGTCTATGTTCATCGATGATGAGAGAATTTTGTAAGAGCACTTGTCCATATTGTTCATGAGCAGCCTGAGGATTATTCACTAAAGTAAAAATATCGCCGGCAATCTCTCTATTTAACTCTTCTATGGCTTTGGTTGCTAAAGACTCCACCTGTTCTTTTTCCTGAGCTAACTGGACGAGTTTCTCTAGATCAGGGGGGTACCGAGTGGTATTTAAGAATAGACGAAAAGCTTCAAGAGTTCCTTCACTGCGCATAGCAACTTCGAAAGCATCCTCATAGTTATGGTTTAATTCATAAATCTGGATGGCCACATCTGGCTTACCCCTCATTTCAGCAATCTGAGCAGCGACTCTAAGTTCTGGACGATTAGGTCTATTGTAAAAATTAAAAGCTTCATCAATTAGATCCTCTGATAAGTCATGATTAGGGTTCCGTTGCATCTGATTGTAGACTGCTTTGGACCTGGCTTCTATTGTAGAAAGGCTCTGTATGGCTCGCTCTAATTCGGTAGGCATCATAGCCCCTGATTTTAGACATTATTTAATTATTTCTATGCTTGAAAGATGATATTCTCTTCCACCTAAATTAATTTAAAGCTCCATCTTATCAATCCCATTATGGTCAAAATTTTAGCAACTCCAGATTATGTCCAGATAGGAGAACATCAGATTTTGGTTCCGATCAAATCCTGTACTGTTGGAAAGTATGAAACCTCTTTTTATGAAAAAGCAGGAATACTCGCGAGAGAAAGAGGTATAGAATTTGACTATGTTTTTTCTAATGGACCAAATCACTTCTTTGCGAGAAATGGTCTTAGCGCAGATAGTATTTTAATAAAATGTCCTCGAGTCACTACTTCCGAAGTCGAAACAGTCCCTTCAATCTATTCTAAACATGTAAATATAATCCCAGAACAGCGAGATAATCAGGGAACCGCAGTAATGAAAAATCTGGAAGAAGAACTAAATGCTCTTGATCTAGAAGCTTTAGATGCGGTGGTTCAACATGAATCGATGGGTCCCCGTCACAGCAACATTTTCTACCCAGTAAGTGTTCTCGTCAAGGTTTCAGATGATTACGATATCACCATCAGATTTTAACAAGTATAGAAGTTATATCAACCCTCTTCCTTTGAGATATTTCCTTGCTTCGGTCTTGAAATCACCTTTGAACATTCTTTTAAATAATGAAGAACTACCTCGTAACTGAGACTCAATCAGTATTTTTTGCTGGGCAAACAATCTATTATCATCTCTCATCTTCTCTGCATATAATTTTACATAATCAATGTTGTTCATTGTAATTCCAACCTTACTATTGGCTCGTATTCTTTAAACTTTTCTTCTTTTAAGATATCCGAAAAGAAAGTCCTGAGGTGTCTGGCATCAGCTAGATCCTTTTCTCCCCCAAGAACCAGTTCTTTATATAAAATTTCAAACTCAATAGGGGGTATCTTAAACTCAAAATCCTGAACTTTGATCTTTTGGGGGTGATGTAACTCAAAAGATTTCGTCTTCTTTGTATTGTCAATAGAGATAAATTCCATGTTAGGAAAGACTTGGCCTACTTTAGCGAACCGGATATTAAGCATATCTTGGACATAAGCATATGTTGTTTCAGCAGTATCTCCTTGATAACACCAGAATCCATTGTTCTTTAGATCATTAAACAAGTTGGCAAATCTGGTTTCATCCATCTTCGGCACAAGAATGTCCACATCTTCAGTACCTCTTGTCCGGCCAGTAGAGATGCTTACAAAGCCACTGACGATCAGATAATCAGAATGTTTTTCTAACACTTTCAGAAAGTCTTTTACAAATAGGTCTAGTTCAGTAATATCTCTATTTACGATGATTACTCCTTCTTTAAGATGGTAGCCTTTCGACATCAATACTTAGGAGCAATCATGATATTTAAATCTACCTTTGCGTTTTAGCCGTTCCAACAGCCTTCCTTAACTCTTTCATCGCTTTCTTGGGATCGTCAGATCTAGAGACAAAACTGCCGGAAACGATATCATCAGCGCCAGCTTTGACGGCATCTTTCACAGTTTCTGGATTCATGTGCCCGTCAACAATAACCTTCACTTTAGGATTGATCTTCTTGATCTGTCTGATCTTCCGCAGCGGTGCTTTAAGATATTTTGCTCCATAGAAGCCGGGATGTACGGTCAAGACCAAAACGTAATCCACCAAGGTGAGATATTTTTTTACAGATACTACACTTGTTTCCGGTTTTAAAGCAATTCCTACTCTTTTTTTTTCTTTCCTCAACAAAGAAATCACTTTACTGATATCGCCAACCTCAGGATGGATGATAACCAGATCAACTTTCCTCCCCTGCTTCTCTACCCATTCCAACGGTTTCTCAACCATCAGGTGGGCGTTATACCTAAAAGAAGAAGATAACTTGAAAGGAAACCATAAAGATTTATTTGGAACAAACCTGCCGTCAGCCACATCTAAGTGTAATACTTCAGCTGTGCCTTTTAACTTAGAGAACAATAGGTCTATCTCCTTCTGCGACTTGCCCATGACGGAAGGGTAGATGTTCATCGTTCTAATCTCTTGATCTTATTGATCCTGCGCACGTGCCTCACAGCTCCTGAAAACGGCGTATTCAAGAATGTTAAGATCATCGTCTTAGCTTTTGGTAATGACAACGCCGGTTGTCTTACCCGTGATTCTCCACCAGCTAAGCAGAGGATGTTGGCATCTTCATGCCTGCGTGAAAACTCTGCCTGAATCACGCCGTAAGGATTGACAGCACGTATTCCTTTGATCTTGTTGGCAGCGATACACACGCCTTCAGCCGAACCGCAGAGAAGGATGCCTTTACTCTTACTTTTCACAACCTTCTTGGCTACTATTGCAGCATAGTCGGGGTAATCATCGTTCTTATCATATTTCAGATCGCCGCAATCCTCAAATGGAACCCTCTCCGCTTCCAGCCATCTCTTAAGCTTCTCTTTCAGGTGGAATCCGGCGTGGTCGGCACCTAGATAGATCTTTTTCATCTATTTCCTCGCAAAGACGATGATCACATATGTCACTATCAGGATCAAAGCATGGACAACAGCAGAGACGACACTCTTCGACACCAGATAATCGGCTTGTACCAGTAATGCCCCGAACAAAGCTGACGAGTAGATCGGTAGGAAAGCTAGCCAGGCCGGTAATCTTGACCAGTCCTTGCTCCAGGGAAGCAGGAATAGGATGACTAAAGCTGTCGCTCCGATCAAAGTAGCTCGGATAGGATTAACCTCGGGGTAGATGAACACAAAAATGTAGTCGATCACCAGCTGCAGGATCAGCAGCATCACAATAACTTTGCTATGGAATAGCAGTTTCGTATTAACATTGGTCATGGTAATATACACCTCCAGTTATTATCAATAATAACAATGAAAAGATCCCTGCGCCCCACCAGGAGATGGGTGAGAGGTAGGATAAGTCTGAACCGTCAGTAAGTATCAGGAAAAATAGTTCGTCTGCTACCAGAGCTGATCCGATACCAGTAAGACTTAGGGTCAGCGCATTAAATCTGCCGAAGATCAGAAAAGGTATCGTGCCGAGCATCAGCACAGCTCCGATGAACAGATGATGGATGTTATATCCGCCTACGTTCAGGTTGGTGAACGGTGACAGCGACAGGAATAAGCGGAAACCGATCAGCACCGTAAAGAACGACCCCCAAAAATACCACAACCTCTTTTTAACATCCATATCCTGGATAAAAGAAAATAGGTATTTAAAGATTATGCCTTCCCTTTGCTTCCGAATAACCTGATCCTGTCCTCTGCTACTTTCTGGATAGCCTCACGGGCAGGTCCCAGGATATGACGGGGATCAAAATCTTTCGGCTTTTTCATGACAACCTTTCGTACAGCAGCGTCAAATGCCAAGCGTAAGTCGGTATCTGTATTGATCTTGTTGATGCCGTTCTTGATAGCCATCTTTATCTGCGTGTCGGGAATTCCCTGGACGCCCTTAAGGTTGGCGCCATACTTTTCCGCTTCTCTTACGACTGAGAGGGGAACTTCGGAAGCTCCATGCAGCACTAAAGGCATCTTTACCTTTTGCTTGATCTCTTTAAGGATATCCTGTCGTAACGCTACTTTCCCGGCAAACTTATACGCTCCATGCGACGTGCCGATGGCTACGGCCAGAAAATCACAGCCGGTCCGTTCCACAAACTCTTTGGCTTTTATTGGATCGGTGTAGATGATCTTTCTGGATCTGATGTCATCTTCTGCCCCGCCGATAGTTCCCAGTTCTGCTTCCACGGAAATGCCCTTGCGGTGAGCCCAGGAGACAACTTTCTTCGTTACTATAACATTTTTCTCAAACGGCAGGTGCGAACCGTCAAACATGACTGAAGAGTAGCCGATCTTGATCGCTTCTTTTATCGTCTTGAGATCCCTTCCGTGATCTAGATGGAGAGCTATCGGAATCTTTGTCAATCTTGTTGCAGTCTCTACCAACGAATACAGGAAATTCATCCCAGCGTAGCTGATCGATCCTTCTGAAGTAGCCAGGATCAACGGTGACTTGAGGTTGACTCCTGCCTGCACCACACCTTGCAGGATCTCCATGTTATTGATGTTGAAGTGAGGGACAGCATATCGTTTACGATGAGCTTTTAGTAAGATATCTTTCGTTGATGCTAACATTAGAATTCCACCTCAGCTTGTTCTGCTTTCTCCTGATAAAAATAATCCGTGATATATAACGCACCGATGGCGAACAAAGGCGCTGAAGCAAGATAATACCCGGCACTGAGCTTGTTGCCGAAGATGAATATCATAAACACAACTCCTAACACTAGGAACAAGAAGCCGCCGAAGATCTCTGTTTTCCAGGCCATCAAAGTAGTGGAGACCAAGATCATCCAGATCAAGGAGCCGGGGATGAAATATTCAGTAAAACCGACAGCTACCACTACACCAAGTATCCATATCAAGACGACTACGGCTGAAAGCAGCCGTGGTAGCCAGTGTAATGTATTCCGAAGGTCCATGATCTCCTCTTTTTTACTTTAGAAAGAGAACAGTGTTTAAATTACTTATGGTCATCCTTATTGATAACGCCGATCAGCAAAGCATATAAACCAGATCGTCATCTCTTTTACCATGGCAGCTGTTTTATACACCATCCTTAGCGTAGTCTTGGTCTCATTAGTTTCACTAACAGGGATTCTGACCATCCTTCTTGGCAGGAAAGACCTGAACAAGATCCTTCTTTCTTTGGTAAGTTTGTCAGCTGGTTCATTACTTGGGGGAGCTTTCCTTCATCTTCTTCCGGAAGTGGTTGAAGAGAAAGGCTTTGGCCTGTTTGTTTCGCTCTCGGTCCTTGGCGGCGTGGTCCTGTTCTTTATCATCGAACGCTTCATCCATTTCCATAAGTGTGACAAGCCGGAACAGCACACGCATCACATGGCCCATATCCATCACCATAAGCATCACCTTGGGGTATTGAACCTAATCGGTGACGCTGTCCACAACTTTGCCGACGGCCTGATCATCGCCGGCAGTTATCTGGTGAGCATTCCCGTAGGCGTTGCCACGACCATGGCCGTCATCTTCCACGAAGTGCCGCAGGAGTTGGCTGACTTCGGCGTCTTGTTATATGCTGGTTTTTCGAAATGGAAAGCATTATGGTATAATTTTTTGTCTGCTATGACATCAATCTTGGGAGCTGTCATCGGTCTGATCTTAGGTGCGAAAAGTCAGGAATTTGTCTTGTTTATCCTGCCGTTTGCGGCCGGCGGCTTCATCTACATCGCTGGGGCCAACCTTATCCCGGAACTGCATCATGAGTGTAAGCTGAAGAATTCGATACTTCATCTCTTTTTCCTGCTGCTTGGCATGGCTATCATGGTGGGATTGTTGTATCTTGAATAAAGTTAATGTCTGTTTTTCAAGCATAAATCTTAAATAATCTCTCTTAACAGATTCTTAAGATGGAGATCGACAGGAGTACGAGGAATGTTTTTGGTAATATCAGTGAGTTATATGATAAAGCGAGGATCGGTTATCCACGTCAGTTGATCGAAGATATTATCGCTTTTTCGGAGATAAAAAAAAGAGGCAAGATCCTCGATGTTGGCTGCGGAACTGGTCAGGCTACAGTCCCATTCGCCCAAAAAGGTTTTACAGTTCTTGGAGTCGATCTGGGAAAAGAATTGGTGGAGATAGCGCGTCAGAAATGCGCCATTTTTCCCAATGCCCAGTTTATGGTCGGCTCTTTTGAGGATCTCTCTTTTCCTCCCCAGTCATTTGATCTTATCATTTCCGGCATGGCCTGGCACTGGATCAATCCAGGTAATAGGGAAGAAAAAGCGTTTCAGCTTTTGTCGACGAAAGGGACCATTGCGTTGTTTTGGTCCTATCAGCAGAAACAAAAGTCCCTTTTTGTACAGGCTGTGGGCAAGATTCTTGACCGGTATGGCGGGGTTGATCGTGGTCCTGCTGGTTCAAAAGTAAGACAGATCGCTGATTCTTTATACGAGCAATTTAACAGCAATAAAATGATTAAAGATGTTAGGCGTAAAGAGTACGATGAAGATCTCAAATTTACAACAGAAAGCTATCTTGATCTTGTCCTTTCTTATGGTTGGGTACAGGCACTTTCTGAATATCAGCGAAGTGACCTGATATGTGATCTGCAGAAATTATTTGTGGATTGTCCTAAGTTAATAGTGGTTCCTTACCAGCATGTTTTGATTCTTGCCAAGTTGGCGTGAAAATCATATGATCTTAACTTTTATCTTCAGCTTCTTCATGTACACTACCGCTTCCTTCTCTCTTAACAGCCCGTTCTTCGTCCCTACGTATTGTATCAGCGATGAAGCATTAGCCTGGGCCAGCTTCAATGCTTCCGTAAACGGATATCTCTTGATCATCCCTGCCACCAAAGAAGAAGCGAAACAATCGCCGGCGCCAGCAGTATTGACTCTCTTAACAGGAGGAGGTATCATCTCATATATCTTCTCTTCATGCAGCGCATAGAATTTCTTCCTGCCGTCAGTGATGACCACTGTCTTAGGCCCGAACTTATGGATGCCTTGCAGCAACACTTTGAAAGAATCTGTTTTCTTCTCCAGCAGGCTTTGCGCTTCTTCTTTATTTAGGATCATCACACTAGTGGCCTGTAAGATCTTATGGAGAGCTTTCCCGCCTTTCTTAGCCATGTATGAAGAAGGATTGAACGCCAAGTTGATGTTCTTCCTCTGTGCATAATCGGCTACGGCTACGGCAACTTTGAAAGACTTGTCCACGAGACTGCCAAGGTAGATCCATCTGGCTTTTAGCTGAGATCTCTTGAAATCATGCTCATTAAGGTCGGTCGAAGCTCCTTTGTGCACCAAGATGATCCGATCTTTTTCTTTCAATGATGAGATGATGGTGCCTGTATCGGTATGGTGTCTGCTGTGATGTTTACAGATATTCTTGATTTTATACTTCTGAAGGTCTTTCTTGACAAAATCAGCTTCATGGTCGTCTCCTAACTTGGCCAGGATCTTGGTCTTTAAACCAAGTAATGAGAAACAGGCGGCTGTATTGGTGGCTGCTCCGCCGGTATGCAGCTCTTCCGAGACGACCCTGGCTTTATCCCCTGCTTTTATCGATGAAAGAGGCTGTTCTGTCGTGATGAAATGATCTACAGTGGCCGAACCTACGCAGAGAACGTCATGCTTGAACATAGTACACCTCTTTTTTGAGATGGAATACCTTCAGCTTTAAAATGGTTATGGTTTCAAGAAAAGACAATTCTGTAATATTCGTGCTTTTGATCTACTTTAATTACTGCATCAGGCCTGATCTTTTCATAACAGACGTAGGTGAACGGCAGATAGATATCGACAAACTTGCTTATCTGCTCTTTGCTCAGGCCTTCCCCTTTCTTCTCCCTTAGCCTTTTCTCTTGTAGTGATCGCCATTCTTTATGGACTTCAGAAGAATCTGGCTTGATCATCACCATGTAATCTAAGTATTTCCATAACGGCTGATACTCTTTTATATGTTTCAAGACAACTTTGTTCCCTTTTGGCAAGTCAATCTTAGTTTTCTTACAGATGTTGATCAATTCCGCTGAGGAGACCGTCGGCAAACCGACGCACCAGCCTTCGAAGAGAATAAAATCTTGTCTCTTGGTAACTTTAATTGTTTTCTTAGAAATATCTCCCTGAGCTTGACGTAATGACTTGTCAAAGACAGGTATCTGAAACGGTTTCCCCTGTCTAATCTTCTGCAAGGTCTTTAATAAATAATCGACCCGATGCGTTCCCGGCATGCCTCTGGCTATCTGATAGAACGGATTATCTTTGTACTTCTTTGCTAGTTTCTGTCTATCCTGATATGACGTATAGAAATCATCGATGGAGAAAGAATGAACATTATAACCCCTCAGATTTTTCTTGATAACTTCAACAATGGTGGTCTTGCCCGTTCCCTGACCCCCCTGCAGGCCGACGATGAGGGTCTTACCAGGCTGACGCATTTTTTTTAATTTTTCTACTAAAGGTAGGACTATCTTTTTCTCTTCTTCTGACGTAAAACTTCTGGAGCCCATGGAAAGTAAGGAAGATTCCTGCTCTTAAAAAGCTTTCTTAAACGTGGGTTCTATAGAAAATCTCTTCGAGGCGTCACGGCGACTCGTACAGAGGCGGTGGCATTTCAATCTCGACAGAGCCTTAATCACGCCTACGCTTTCTTCAGTTCCATCAGTGAACGATGGGCTTCGATAAGGTCGCTTTCTTTTACATACACTAACCAGTCGGGGATGCTATACATGACTTCTTTGATGTTGATATCCCTGAGAGCCAGTTCGGCCGTGATCCTGGCCAAGATACCTTTGATCTCATCGATCTTCTTGGGAAAATGCAGGCGTATCTCACTAAGATCTTTCTCGGTCTCCAAGACATCACTTGCTTTGAAAAGGGCCAGCTTCTTCTCAATATCTCGCTGGTTGACTATAAGCGTGATCGTCTCCTTGGCCCGGACGATCCGGAAGTTATTCTTGAGAAGTTTTTTGTTGAGGTAGTCATCGCTGATCTCTTTGAAGGCGCTGTCCCTGAGCAATATCCTAGCCACACCATCTTTAGTGGAGACGGCCATCTTGTTAAAAAGATCGGATGCTTCTTTAGAGCTTGATAAAGAAATCTCATCGACATCATAACGCCGCAAGGCGCTGATGACGGCATCGGTGCTGTGCGGAAGGTTGTGGCTTTTGATAAGATCCCTGGCTAAAGAACGGGTGTTGATGATGCCACGACGTAAACATTTTTGGACAGCGATATCTTTGTCGATAATGGCCTGGACCTGCTGGTTGACGCTTTTCATCTTTTTTCTGTGTGGAAGTCAAGATTTAAAAAGGTTTAGTTCTTACACGATATTATGATCTATCTTGACCATGCGGCTGCTACACCGGTGCGAAAAGAAGCTTTGAAAGCGATGCTTCCTTATTTTTCAGAGTCTTATGGAAATCCTAATAGTTATCACGAGCTTGGAAAGAACGCAAGAGAAGCAGTTGAGAAAGCAAGAGTTTCTATTGCCCAGAAGCTGAATGCTCGTTTTCCGGAAGAGATCATCTTCACCGGCAGCGGGACTGAAAGTGTAAACTTAGCTCTACAGGGGATAGCAAAAGCATATCAGAAAAAAGGCAACCATATCATCACTTGCAAGACTGAACATAAAGCGGTGCTGGAAACCTGCAAAGCGTTGGAAAAACAAGGTTTTAAAGTGACTTATCTGGATGTTGATAAGAAAGGTTTGCCAAACCTTGCAGAGTTGGAAAAGGCCATCACCAAGAAGACCACCTTGATCTCTATCATGTACGTCAATAATGAAACTGGTGTGATTCAACCGATCCAGAAGATAGTTTCTTTAGCAAAAAAATACAGGGTGTTGTTCCATACTGATGCCTGCCAGGCTGTCTATCAGTTGTTAGATGTTCAAGAGCTGGGAGTTGACCTATTGACGATGAATGGCAGTAAAGTTTACGGACCGAAAGGTATCGGCTTACTTTATAAGAAGAAAGAAGTCTTATTGCAGCCGTTGATCCATGGCGGTTCTCAGGAATCTGGTTTCCGGTCAGGGACTGAAAACGTTCCCGGTATCGTCGGTTTTGCTGCAGCGTTACAATCTTCTTTAGATGGGAAGAAGTTGTCTCAGTTACAGCAGTCTTTTGAAAGAGAGTTGTTAAAGATCTCCAAGACAAAGATCAATGGCGGTCAGCATTCACCTCATATCACCAATGTTACTTTCTCCGGCGTTGATGCAGAAACTTTATTACACTATCTTGATTCCAAGAGAATCTATGCTTCAGCTGGCAGTGCCTGCACTGCGGGAGTGCAAGAGCCTAGCCATGTTCTGAGGGCTATGGGAATCTCTGAAAAAGAAGCAAGGAGTACTGTCAGATTCAGTTTTGGCAAGGATACCACTAAAGCTGAACTGAAGATGGTTGTCAAGGCCGTGAAAGAGATTGTGGGCAGTTTAAGGAAGATCTAATCTTTCATCTTCTCCAGGATAAACCTCATTGCGTCATCTGCCTTGCCGGCAAGAACCGTACAACCGCCGACTTGCAGATGGCCGCCGCCAGAGCCTTCGCCGAACTTTTTGCCTACTTCCCGGCAGAGGTTGCCGATATGGATCTTACAGCGTTCTTTATGGAAGATGTTACAGCCGATGCTCATCCTAACTTGGTCGCTTTCCAGTTCCGGGCGCAGGCTGATAGAATAGCTGGTCTCAGGGAACTTGTAATGGACATAGAACCGGTCTACTAGGCCTTTCCTGAACCTTATCTTGCGGTCGTCTTGTACCACGCACTTGCTCTTCTCATCATAATAAACATAGGTGTCGACCTGGTCACGCCATTCCTGGTAGCTTCGGAGACGGGCGTCGTAAAAGAACCTGATGAACTCGGACTTGAACCAGGAGGATGTTATCGGCGACCGCTCCAGATTATTGGATAGTAATCGTCTGTAGATCTCGTCGTTGAGGTTCGGATCTTTGGTCTGGAAGGAAGAACTGAGGGCATGGAACTGTTGCAGTGCTGTAAGCTTGTCTTTTGCAGGGTAATAGCATTCTTTATACTGCTTCTTGTCGTACATGGCGCCGTCGATGATATCCATGCACTGCTTAAAATTCTTTAACTCTTCATTCTCTTTCACGCCTCGCGAAACAGCTAGTTCAATCAAGACACCAGTGCAGCTTGGCGCCAGTTTCCAATGATGGTTCTTTTTTTCTTCCTCTGGCTTATTGGTGATGTGGTGGTCGCACCAGAAGAACACTTCTTTTTTTGGTCTTGGCAAGTCTAAGATGATATCTCCTTTCTGGATCTCGACCTCTTCCAGCTCGATCTCTTTCGGCATCACCGGGACGATCTCAATATCTTCTGGAATCTTAAGGGTCGGAGCGATATACTTCTTGAAGACAAAAGCGCTGCAAAAGCCGTCCAGACAACCGGCATGGGTGATTATCCTGTGTTTCATCCTGACACCTCCTTTTTCGCTTCTTTGCGCAGCCATTCTTTGTATTCGAAAAGGATCTGGCTGCTCTTACGTTTTCCTTCTTTCTCTTTGATCTTGTCGCTGATAAGATGGAACTGGTCGTTGGCTTTGATCACAAATTCAGCCTCTAACAATAAAGGGTTCTGGAGTTCCGTGAACATATCGACGATGGCCTGCTTGCAGTCTCCCCTTAAAATAATATTGTCCCAGATGGCATCCCAGTCACCGGCAAATTCTTTCACCCGTCCAGCCATCCGCTTAAGTATGGCAGAGTTGCCGTTTCTTAACTCATCGGTTATCTCCAGCTGGTCAGTCTGCGGGTTATAGACCATCAGGTCGACGAAAGCTCCTTCCTGCAAAGGATCGTTCTCCCATTCTTTTCGCACTTCAGTGACTCTTAAGACCCGTTTATACTTTTTCAATCCTGAGATGACCGGGTTGGTGACGACGATGATGTCTATGGCTTTGAAAGATGTTTTCGGCACGCCGATATCGTTGACGACCCTGTCAAATACGCCGTACGGTGAATCGGCATGGATAGTTCCAGCAACCACGTTGGCTGCCGCGCCGACCCGCATCGCTTCAAACAAGGCGATAGCTTCCTTGCTCCTTACTTCGCCGACGAAGATGGCCGAATCTCCTAAACGTAAAGTAGAACGGATACCGATGGAAGGATCAACTTCTGATCCAGGAGCCGACAAAGCTGAGGCGACTTTTAGCGATTCCAGGTTATAACCAAGTTTGCGCATGGATTTTCCTGGCAGTTCAAACGTGTCTTCTATCGTAATGATCCTGGCTCTTCGCTGGATCTCGACCAGAAAACTTCCCAGCAGACTGCTTTTCCCGCTGGATCGTGTCCCGGCGATGAGGATGGTGGCGTTGTTATCGATAAGGAAACTGAGCAGTCCGGCTGCTTCTTTATTCATGTATCGGATCTTGGGCTGAGCATATAATGGAAAAGTCCAAGGAAAATCACGATGGCGTCTGAATGAGAACGCCAGACCTAATGGACTGAGCGGCGCGGTGAGAGCGGAAACCCTGGAAGTGAAACCTTTCACGTCTAGTTCTGTGTCTAGGATGGGGTTAGCTTCATCTAACGGCCGTCCTGAGATCAGTCTTAACTTGGTAGCCCAGCTTTCGACTTCCAGATGGGTTGGATAGATATTTGTATAACAGTCACCGTAATCCTGATGGACGATGAAGATCGGCAGTTCGCCGTTGGGGGAGTTGATGTTAACGTCTTGTACTTTTGGATCGGCCAATAACAGTTCGATCAGGCCGAAACCGACCGTGTAACGCAGCAAGGCCTGAGCCAGCTGGTCTAGATCGTCCTCATCCAGGTCCAGCTCTTTTTGTCTGGCTAAATCTTCTAAAAGATCTTTGCCGATGCTTAAGAAAACCTCCCGCATCCGTTCCGGGTCGACAAACTCTTCTCTTGTCGGTTTGTGTTCTGCCATGATCCGCTTAGCGTCATCCAGCAGTTCGTACGCCTCTTCGCTGAAACGGAACTCCGGCGGCGTAAGATGATAGATCACTTTGATGTCATCGTCAAAAGAGAAGATGTTGACATCACAGGTGTCTTTGCCTTCACCGAACTGATAACTGCCTTCTAGATTTCCAGAAGGAAATTCAGTGATGAGCTTAGTGTACATGAAATCAGGTCTGGTCGTCGGATGAAAGACATTGCCGTAGATACTTCTGTCACCGACGCTGTACTCTTTGGCATGAGGCAAGAGTTGACGGATGATCTTCAGCTGCTCGAGGGAGGTAACGGCATTCTCGATGATCCGGATAAGATGCTGCTGGCTCTGCTGCTGCTTTTGATCGAGGATGTTCTCAGACTTGATCTTCTCCTGTCTTTCCAGCCGTTTGAGCCGGACATAAGCTGCTAAAGGGTCTTCTTTGAGCCATTTGCTTATGATCTTTTGGAATTCTGCGTAACTACCTCGGACATAGCGCTCATGTTCGGGGCTGACGACCAGCTTAGAATGGTTAAAACGATCTTCTTTAGTCAGCTTCTTATAAACTTGGGCAACCTCATTAAGGAGCATCGTCTGGGAATAATCATATTCATATTCCCGCAATTGTGAAAGGATGATGACGGTTATTCCTGAATTGGCCAGCAGGGCGTCGATGATCTTAGCCATGCAGACTTCACTATATTCGATAGATGGCGGGAAAGAACAGTTCTCCATGTAGACCCGTAAGACTTTGTTCTCACCTTCATGGTAGGTCTCGCTTTCAAAACAGCTTTTTTTGGAGTTGATCATCTTTCGGTCTGAAAGAGCGGCGAGTGTTTATTATATTTTCTTTTCTAGAGAGAACACCACTCTTTAATGCTCACATAACTTTATTATACTGTTTTTGCTTTGAGCTGATAATGGCAGCTCCTCCAGTTCCGCAACCTAGTTTTGATAGTGCTAAGCTTTACGTCTGGGTCAAGAGCCTGGAAGGCAAGGTCAATAATCTCCTGCGGGAAGTTGATATCCTCAAGACTGATTTCATCCAGCGGACAGAGAAGATGAAGAAAGAGCTGAAATCTTTCAATGATGACTTCCTGGAACTGAAGCGAGATCAGGAGGCGGCATCTCAGAAGATGGATCTCGTCATCAAAGAGCTGAAAAGGACGGCCGGCATCGAAGAGATAACGACGATGAAGAAATATCTGGAGTACTGGAATCCTATGACTTTTGTGACCCAGCAGGATCTTAATCGAGCTTTGGATGCCAGGATGTCCAAGCCTCAGCAAAAGACATAAATAACTGGGGATATTAATCTCATAAAAAGAAGGTGACATAATCATGGCTAATACTGACATAACTCCTGAAGTGATGCAACTGCGGAATCAGGGCTTGACCGATTCTTTGATAATGGAAGAACTGACCCGAAAAGGTTATCCGCCGGAACAGGTCCACATAGCTTTGTCTCAATTAGAGTCGCAAGAGATGGCGGAACCGCAGCCAGCTTCTTATCCTGATCCGTTTCAAGGCCAAAGGATGGAACAGCCGCAAACTGATGTCTATAGCCGAATGGAAGAGATCGCTGAATCATTGATAGACGAGAAATGGGATCAACTTTTGTCTGAAGTGAAGAAGATCGTGGCCTGGAAGGAACAGGTTGAAGACACTCAGCGCCGCCTGTCATCTGATGTAGCCCGGCTGAAAGAGGATTTTAAAGTGTTGCACCAAGGTGTTCTCGGCAAGCTGGAAGATTACGATGGCCGTATGCAGGAAGTGGGCACGGAACTGAAAGCTGTCGGCAAGGTCTTCAAAGACGTAATCCCTGTGTTCGTCGACAATGTCAAAGAGCTGTCGCACATCCGAGATGGCATGAAGAAGAAGTGAAGGTTTTTGTGATCAGTTTTTATCTAATTTCTTTAGTTTTGTGAACTCTCAAATTTCAAGACTATATGTGATACATATTAATACTCAAAATTGGGTCATATTTTGACAAAAAAAAGAATCTATTGATGACGCAACTACTTCTCACCGGCCGTCAACAAAGCCACTGTAAACACAGCTATGGTGAACAAGATCACCAGTCCTAGTACCTTCGGATTGAACAAAGTAGCCTGGATGTTCTGGTCGAAATTCTGAGAAGCGACGCTGCCGTCAGCCGCTGCAACCTGTTCGCCGTCGGTGAAAGCAGCTTCTGTAAATCTCTGTCCTAACACGGTTCCCAGTCCAGCGATGATGATGACGATGCTGATGGCGATGATGACCCAGCCGATGGCTTTATCGCCTTGCATATAGCTGAAGATGCTCTCTTCACTGGCACCGAAGACTCGGAAGATCAACAGCATCAGGATAAAGAAGATGATGGCTATGGTAAACCAGGGGATGGTGAAGTTGATGATGTCGATTATGTCTCTGGACAGCAACACCATGAAACCGACCATAATTGCGATGATCGAATTGATGCCGATACTTTCGCCGATCGGTTTGTATTTTTGTAATATGGCGAAAGTTATGGCAAAGACAAAAATAACTGGGAAAATGACGTCGAACGCCTGCAGTAATCCCACATCTAAGACAGTTGCCATCTTATTTTCTCTCAAATAATGAACCGAAGGCTTTGCCAGCTTCTTTCAGGACTTTTACTCCTGATCCCTCGCCAGGTTCTTTGGTTATGAACCAGACTACAACCCCAAATACCAGGATGATGATGACCAGTTCCGTCGTCTCAGCAGTCCACCAGTTCCAGAGGTCATATGGTCCTCTCCACAAATCAAGAGCTGAGCCGAAGATGTATAAGACAAAGCCGATAGCCGCAACCGCGATCAAAGGAGCCGCTCCCCTCGCAAAAGTGGTGCTGAATATACCTAACAGCAACAATAACATGATGGCGGCGACAGCGACAAGAGAGATGCTTGGCAGGGCTTCATTGATGACTGCTACCGGATCGAAGCCGCCAGGGTAATTGCCAGTGATATGGGGGACGACGAATAGTAATCCTAACACTAACGCGATGATCACGTTAAAGTTTTTCCGATCTCCTAGAATCTTGGTCTTCTGCAGTACTGCGAAGATGATGGTGAACACTAGGATGAATGGGAGAAGAAAATCAAGAACCCCGTACGTCTGAAAGTAATTTACGATGCTGGTAAGATCAGTTGCCATTATATATGCCTCCTTTTATTAGCTGAACCCTCATTTTGCTGCTGCGCTGGGTTTTTTTTCCCAGGTTATAAACACGATAAAACCGACGATAACCAAGATGAACAAGATTGGGGCCAGGGTCTCTTCCACAAATAGTCCCAAAACGTACTGAAGCCAATCTAAAGCGTTAAGGAAAATGACGATGATGCCGATGAACATGATCCAGATGAACGTTGTCGTCCAGCCGGGGAAATCTTTCAAGGTGAACTCTTTATCGCCGAAGAATACTCCGACCAACAATAAGAAGCAGACGGCTAGGATCAAGAGTAAGACGATATTGGCCAGCACTTCATTGATGACTCCGACCAGTTGAGTGGAAGCGATGACTAGAAAAGCGATGATGATGGCCACCATACTGTTTAAGTTTTTCTTGGTAAGCTCATGGCCGCCAGTCCTCTCCACGCCAAGGATCTTTGTCTTTTCCAGGATGGCGAAGACGATAGTGAAGACTAGTAAGAACGGAAGGAGGACGTCATAGACGCCAAACTCACCTAAAAAGTCTACTACGCCGCGGAAAAGTGTTTCTTCAACCATCTACATCTGCCTCGTTTTATAGCCAGAATTAAAGCTGGTTAGTATATAAATGTTACGGAAGGCCAAGTTTGTAGCGGAAGTCTCACTTTAAGACTGCATAATGTAATTGCACCGTATTTTGGGATATGCTTTTGGTTCCCAGCAATTCCAGCTTTGCATCGAGATCGTCCTCAGAAAATAATCTGATCCCTTTCCCGAAGATCAGCGGTTCGATGTCAAGATAGATCTCATCGACGAGTTTTTCTTTTAGGAATGATGAATTGAGCTTTCCTCCTCCAGCCACCAGGGCAGTTTCATATTTTTCTTTTTTCAACATTCTCAGCGCTTCTTTTGGAGAACCGACGGTCGTCACACCTGGACCGAGACTTTTACTAGAGACTATGACCATGAACGGATTTCCGATTTTGCTGAATTCATCATTCTCTTTCATGGCTTCATAGGTCTTTCGGCCGATGACCAGGTTCCTGGCGCTCTTGACCATCTTAGAAAAGTTCTGCCATTCTTCTTTAGACCAGGGGGTCTCTCCGTCTTCTCTGGCTATATACCCGTTTACGGTTGCGGCCATGTACAATATCACTTTCATGTTTTTGGAGAAATAATCTAAGTTTATTAATGTTTACTGGCGAAGCGAAGGGTTTAAATACTAGTGTGATTTATTTTTTTCCGATGAGGTGGGTAAAAGTGAGGTGGGTTTCCTGGATTGTTTTAGCAGTCTTGATTCTAGCAGTTTCTGTAGCAGCAGATTCGACTGTTACTTTAAAGCCGATTGATGATCAAATAAAGCCTTCTGAAACTGCAACTTACTCACTGTCAATAACTAATACTGAGAGTTTGAAGCAAAGATATACTACTTATTCTTTGCAATCTGGTCAAGGTTGGATTGTTGATACTAAACCATTAAAAGATAAAATCATCGAGTTAGCTGGTGGTCAGTCATATACCACAACTCTTCAAGTAAGGCCTTTAGAGAATATGGCTCCTGGGATATATTATTTAGATCTGAGTGTGGAAAGTGATCTTGGCGAAAAGCATAGAGAAAATATTAAAGTATATCTAAGTCCAGAACAACCTTTTGATTATTTGCCTTCCATAACTGCTAAAGTGGATATGGATGAACGTATAGTTCCGGGGCAACCTTTGTCAATCAAATTATTTTTAGATAACAAAAATCCTTTGGATCTTAAAAATCTGGTAATTAAGTTGCAAAGTGATATCTCGGAGTTTTCTAAAGAAGTTATGGTTGATTTACCTCCATTACAACAGAAAACTGTCGAGTTTACGGTGATGCCGGATCAGTTCCAGCAGCCGAAAGACTATTTTTTGTTTTTCGTCTTTGAGCGTAATGACCAGGTTGTAAAGATTGTCGAAAAGCGGGTAGAGGTACAAGAGATTATCACTCCTTTTGAAAAGAGTGAAGAGACCCAGAGCGATTTCCTCCGTACTTTTGTCGCGCTCAATATCCATAACGGGGGCAACGTAAAGAATACGCAGACCGTAGTGATTCCGGTCTCGTTATGGCAGTCGTTGTTCTCTCATGGCGATGATCTGTTGAAGATGAAGATTGACAGCCAGCGCTACCTGTCCTGGGAAGAATCATTATCTCCTGACGAATCGGTTGTCGTCTATTATACAACTAGTTACCGGTCTTTATTATATCTGTTGATAGCTTTAGTCATCTTCCTCAGCTTTTACTTTTATGTGCAATCCCCGATCACTGTCAGCAAGTCGGCCGTCACTACCAAGAGCGATGAAGACGGGGCCTTGTCAGAGATCAAGATCACTATCGAAGTTCGCAACAAGACCAAGAAGCCGATCAAGAATGTTGATATTACAGATATGGTTCCGGCTATCGCTAATGTTAAGAAAAGCCTGGAGCTTGGAACTTTGAAACCTCAAGAAGTCAAGCATTCATTACAGGGGACGAAAGTGAAATGGTCCCTGGCGGAGATCGATGGTCACGAGCATCGCCTGATCACCTACAAGGTGCGGGCCAAATTGAATATTGTGGGGATGTTCAGCCTGCCTCGCGCGGTCGTTGAGTTTGGGGAGAAAAAAAGGAAGAGTAAAGCGTACTCTAATATCTTCCGTCTACATTCCTGAAACCTAGCGATTTAAGTATAAAAAGATTTATATACAAGGAGGCGAATTATCTTTACAGGAGAAACGGAGAGAGGGTGTTAACATGAAGGACTTTTTTTTACAATTGAAAGAAAAATTCGCTCGACCGGTAGAGGAAGAGATGGATGAGCCGCAAGGCGATGATTATGTCGAACTAAATTCACCTGCACCGCGGGAAGAGAAGTCACGTGTCCTAGTGCGTCCTTTTGTGATGGAAGACTTTGAGGATATCAAGCAAGTTTTAGATGTCCTTCGTGAGGGTCACACCATCGCTCTGGTCAATATCAAGCCATTGAAAGATAAAGACATAGTGGAGTTGAAGCGGGCAATCTCTAAGCTGCGGAAAACCTGCGAGGCTATCGACGGCGACATCGCCGGCTTTGGTGAAGATTATGTGGTGGCGGTTCCTTACTTCGCTAGAATCCATCGGAACACGCTGACTGAAGAATAAGTTTTTATTATCTCTTTTCTTTGTTGTTATGTTTATTTTCTTTATAGCAAACTTTAAATAAGGGGTCTTTTCTTTCTAATCCTAATGTCATGGTCGCATACTCGACGAGATCGTTGTCCCGTCGGTCGCGCCTCGTGTCTAATGCCACGGTCGCATAATCTGGTATTGCGCAGGATTGCTAGGGGCTGAATCTGTCCTTCAGATCTCCCGTAATACCAAACATCCTGTCCCTTTGGGATCGCCGGTTCAAATCCGGTCCGTGGCGTAGCTTAGCAAGCCCGGGCTGGTACAGAAATCTCTGATTTCTCGCACCGGTCCGTGGCACTTTTCTTTTTTCTTCGAAGATAAATATATAAACAAAAAAACTCTCCTTCTTTCTAAAAAGATGGATAGACACAAGACTTGGCTGTTAGTGGGTATAGCTGTAGCCTTGCTTGGCATCGTTATCTTAGTCTTCTTTTCACAGGGAACAACATCTGGGCAGGCAGTATTGCAACCAGGGGAATTGGTCTCCTGTTCTTTTGAGGGGAATTCTCTTTGTGAAGGTGTGGTTCTAAGGGGTTATGGAGAAGTCCAGCCTGTCGTCGGTAAACAAGGAAGCGCTATCCATCTTTCAGACAGGGGTTATGCGACTGGTCCTTCCAGTATCTTCGGGACCGATCCAGGGAAACCAGATCATTATGAATTTCCTGATCAGGGGGCTGTCGAGTTTTGGTACAAACCAGATCCTGGCGCTGTCGGCGACCTATTTACTACTCAGCCGGTCTCAAATATCGATACTTTGAGGATCCGTTATGTGCACGATCGTCTGGTGGTCGCTCTTTACAGCGACACTGAACAGCCTTATCTGATGACTCAAGTATCGGAAGACATCATCTTTAAGCCTGGAAGATGGTATCATCTCGCTTTCAGTTGGAGAAGAAACGCGCCCGGTATTCCTGACGAGCTGCATCTCTTTATCGACGGCAGGGAGGCTGTCCTGAAGACGGAGTTCGGAACGCGTGACGCTAAGCTTCTGAGTGATAATTCATTGGCTGCTACTATTGAACTGGGGCATATCGCCAAACTGCCTAAGCAGATGTACAAAACTTTTACCTTGGGACTTAGCGGCGGCGCAGCAGCAGCAGGAACGTACGACGAACTGAAGATCCATGATCGTCTTATCACTTCGTTCTGTCCACTCTGTGGTAATTATCAAAGTCCAGTCATCTACCAGAAGCCGTTGTTCGGTGAAGAAGGAAAAAATAACCTGGTCTTTCCAACGTCAAAACCGATGACGGACGAGATCATCAACTCTGTAGAGATCAGCGCGGCTCCAGGGGAATTCGAGCCAGCTTCTTTTACAGTCTATTCACCGAGAGCTTTGTCTTCTGTCTCTGTTACAACGACACCCCTTGTTTCTGGTCAGAATTCCATCCCTTTAAGAAATATTGATGTACGGGTGGTGAAAGTCTGGAAACAGGCAGGTTATGATCTGGAGAGTTGGTCGGGACAAGCAGGGGGTGTTCCTTCACAGATTCCCTGGGATCAATTTGGCGTCTTTGACAAGTCTGGTGTTCTGGTGCCGGAGCTTCTAGTCTACAATGATCAAGAAACTTATAAAGATAATTATGACGCGCAAGGTCGTTATATCTCTCCGAGTATCTCGACTACTTTACAGACAGAAATTCCTGCCGGCACGTCTAAACAGTTCTGGATCACTGTGGAAATTCCTAATAGTACCCCCGCGGGAAATTATCAGGGAACACTTAGTCTTACTTCTAGTGGTCAATCAATTAGACAGATTCCATTCACGGTAAGGGTTTTACCGTTTACTTTAGATGAACCTGAACAGACAAGGGCGATTTTTTATCGTGCAATATTGTCCCCTGATTTTAGTCGTTTCCCACGTAGATCGGCAAATTATCTGGAAGTTCTGCCGGAACAACAGATGCGTCAGCAGATGCAGGATATTAAAGACCATGGTTTTAATGCTCTTACTTTGAATACTGGGGGTCAGCCTGAAGCAGAATTACAGAAGACCTTGCAGATGGCTAAAGAGATTGGTTTTGAGAAAGTTATCCAATCTTGTTACTACCTTGACGCGGATTCTTCTTCAAGTCGTTGTGGTGATTTAGAGATTCAGATTAAATTAACTAGGCGGGCTGGCTTTGAACCAATTTTCTTGGGTCCTGACGAGGTAAACAATTTCCCTAATCCGGACAGTTTTAGGGTGGTTTTTGATTATTATCTTCCAAACATTAAGAGTCAGGGCGCTAAGAGTTTATTCACTTCAAATTATGCAGTGGCTAAATTTTATGGTGATTCTAATAGTGAGATGTATAATCAAGTTTATCAAGGACAAACAGATCCAATTCGAGTAACGAATCCTGAATTTACTGCCATGCATCCGGATATTGCTGCCATCGCTCTGCCGGTTAAATCAAGTCTTAACAGAGGTTTTGAGAGATATAATGCGATAATGCAAGGCGCTCCTCGTGATGGTTTTGCGGCTGAGGAATGGTATTACTGGCAGCTTGGTCGTCAATATCCTAAACTGACACGTCATAATACTGGCCTGGTCTTATGGCTGACGCAGGCTAGAGGTTTCATACCTTATGTTTATCAACATCTGGCTTCTCCAGGTGTATATACTGGTCCGCCGTTCGAAGAGTTCAGTTCAACCTATGTTGCGGAAAAAGGCTACCTTCCGCCGCAGATGGCAACGTATCCATCGCAGCAAGGGCCGATACCCACCTTAGAGTGGGAAGCCATGCGTGAAGGTATCGATGACTTGAAGTATCTAGTTACTTTGCAGAACCGTCTGGATTCGATCCGTCTAAGTGATTCTGCGTTGTATGGTCGTGTTACAGCTGAATTAAATCGACAATTAGACCCTTTCAGAAACCTTAATGCCTGGCAGGCTTTGTCAGATGCTGATTACAGGAACCTGCGGGAGTTTATCATCAGTAAGATCCTCGAGATAGACGCAGCTAATCCTAGAAAAGTAGTTCTTGAATGCAGTCCGTTGAATTTCAATTTCTGCCGGTCTCAGAAAGAATGTCTGCTTCTGGCTGGCGGCAAATGGGTGCCGGAGTTCGCGTCGTGTACGGCGCAATGTCCTCTTGGGTTTACAGAGACAGCTGGTGTTTGTGAAAGGCAGCTATTCTTTGGCGAGGAAGAAGGTTCACCACAAAATCTTTGCGTCGATACTTCTGTTCTTTTACAAAGTATCTCGCAGTGGCGGAACGGCCAATTAGATACTGCCGATCTTCTCACTTCGATACAGAGGTGGCGCACCCAGGAAAACTGCTGATAGCAAATTATATAAACTAAAAATATTTGTTAAATTAAAAGATGGTCGATACGCATAAGGTGTGGTTGATTGTAGGGATAGTTGTCGCTGTTCTCGCAGTTCTATTGTTGGCATTAGCTCCTCGTCTTACTGGTCCGGTGGCTGGGCAGGCGATAGATTTGGGTGGAGAAAATCTGCACTTTCGACAGTTGCAGGCTTTAGGAGATCGAGCATCACAGATCCAATGTCCGCGTTATGGCTCTTCTGCATTGATGTTCCGAAGTCCACGTTACGATGTGGGTGGTATAGAGTTAACGTCGCTGGGTAATCTTGAGCAGGAACAGATCAGGGGCTCCGTCTGTTATGGTCGGTTGGCCGATGTTTATGATACTCCCGACCTGTTCCATAAGAATGCTGCTTACCAAAACGCAGAGTATTACTGTGACGGTATGTATAAAGGGATACCTTTTATCAGGATCAATAGGCCAGACTCACCGTTCTTATATCAGTTGGTGTCTTATAACGGGAAGGGGGTAGAGAAAAATGGTGTCCAGCCTGATGTGGTGCGGTTTGGTCTTCCCGCGGAGGTTTGTCCCGCAACTTCTTCATCTCCTGCTTTCTATAAGACTAAAGAGATTACTGAACCAAATGGTGCTCGTAGGAGTGTGCCGGTACCGGCTGCTGAAGCTGGTTTCTTTACTCTTGTAGGTCTTGTTGATTGTATCGATGAGGGTGTTGCTTCCGGCTTGTTTGATCAAGGTTTCTATCCTGCAGATGCTAACTTGCAATGTGGTGTGGAAGCTATTGCTCTCCAGGACGAAGATGCTCTCGGAATTTCTACTTTCTGTCAGTTACGAAACGTAAGGACCAATATCCCTCCTGCGGATTCTTCTGACGTTGGTGTAGGTTATGCTCGGAAACATCTCCCTGCGGCTACATTTGTTGAAGCAAGAACTCTCTGCACTGATGCGGTCTATGATTCTTTATTGGTAGAATATTGCGAGGCAAATCCAGATGATGAAGTTGTGATCTATTCTGAAGTTGTAGCCTATGGTGCAGATGGTCAGTCAAGCAACGGCGGTCCTCTCGGCGGCGTTAAGGAATATTTCTGTTCTGATTTAGTAGAGGCTTGTCCCGCTGGTGTCACTAACTATCTTATCGACGGAATTTACAATGATTGCGTCAATGGTGAATGGAAAAGACGATACTTACAGTCTTGTGAAGAATCTTCACAGTGTTATCCTGGTGCAGTCTGTGATGGCGGTCAGTGTCGCAGTCCTGTCGGAGGGATGTGCGGATACAAAGGCCAATTATGTGTTACAGGATTGGTCTGCGATGATAAAGGACGCTGCGCAGTTGCTGAAGAGGCAGCTCCGGTAGATGAAGTTGCCCTCGTGAACCTGAACCTTTGTGGCAATGGGGCTATTGATGAAGGAGAAGCTTGCGACGATGGCAATAAAGTAGCCAGTGACCTATGTTCCAAAGAGTGCCAATTGACCTTCTGCGGTGACGGTATATTGCAATCGCCAAATGGCCGGGGCTTAGTTGAACAATGTGAAGGCGGTCTTCTCTGCAATGCGCAATGCAAAAAAGATAATGATCGCGATGGTATCGGTAATGATGAAGATAATTGTCCTGCGGCTAATCCGGATCAGGCAGATAGTGACGGTGACGGTGTCGGTGATGTCTGCGACAACTGTCCTGCTGTCTCTAACGCAGATCAGGCCGATGCGGATGAAGACGAGATTGGAGATGTCTGCGAAGCTGCTCCAGCCGGTCTCTGTGTTGATACGGAAACTCTTTTACAGCACATCTCTCAATGGAGAAATAGTGCACTAGATACTGCTGGTCTTCTCACGTCGATACAAAAATGGCGTACACAAGAAGGTTGTTGACAGCAAACTATATAAAGAGTAAAAAAGTACTTAACTAAAAAAAGATGTGATGTTCATGGCTGCAAAAAAGAGGTCTTCAAAAAAACCGGCTCGTAAATCTGCAAAGAGGGTTCCGGTTTCAGTTCCACAACAGATGTCTGTTGCCAAAAGAAATTCTTCAAAATTATGGCTTACTTTAGGTATCATTGTCGCCCTTGTCGGTGTATTGATGCTGATATTCGCTCCGCGATTGTCAGAGACGGTTGCTGGACAGGCTTTGAAAGCTCCAGCAGATTTAGGCGATCAGTTGAAGATACCGGCAACTTGTGAACAGGCCGCGACCCAGCTGCAATGTGCTAGGGTTGCAGGATGTGAGTGGATCTTTTTGGGAGAATTCTGCCACCCGGTTGGCGCTGATGCTGAGAGGGAATTATCAGAACGTTCTACTATCCAAGAGATCTGTGATAGTCTTCTGGTTAATGATTGCAGTACTTGGTCTGAAGTGTGCGCTGTTGACCAAAGACAGCTACCTTTAGACTGTGAACCCAGATCTAACCTTGACGGCAGTTGGCGTCTTGATCAGTTGGAACATGGCATCCGAAGATATGATTCCGGTTCTTTAAGTTTAGTCCCTAACCGTTATGGCGGCGTACAAGATAACGCTGAGATTGGTGTGACTTGCCCTGATCGTCGTCTCGACGTTGGATTTGGTCCGATGTTCGTATGCGAAGTTACCGTCGATGGAGACACCTTCCAGAATGTTAACGTTGGCAGTGGTGTTGCAGTCCATGATCAGTCCTCTTACAATGGTTATGTCATGTATTCTCAGGTTTCTTTAAGCCAGAGATTCAGCCTATCACCAGTACGAAAACAACAGGGCGAAAATCTTGTTGCGGTATGTTTTAGAAATGGTCAGTGGTATTATGACAATGATAGGGGATGTAATGTTCCTTTCGATCCACTATCTAATGATTTTATCCTTGCTAAATTTTCCATAAAAGACGGTCAGATTGTGTCTCTCAGTGACTTTAGAGTGGGAGCTGGGGCTCCTGTTGCAGGAGATGTTGTTATCCCTTCAGAACAGCCGGGAGTCATAGGCGAACTTGTCTTGCCGGAAGATTCTGAACCAGCTGACTCCATCAGTCTGTTGTTAAATCCGGGACAATCCGGTCAATTTGCTTATAATGATGTTACCTATTCGTTTAAATTAGTATATGCGGGACCGCGTGAGATAGGATACGAGATGTATCAAAGTGCCGAGCTGGTTGCGCGGTCTGGTTATCAGAGCGTAGGAGCTGCGCAGAATCAGAACATTGATGGACAAGCTGGCAGTGATATCGCTGTTCAGGTTATTAGTTCGCTTTCGGGCGAACGGGCTACAGTGAAGTTAGTCTCAGTTGGCGGTGGCTCACTAAGAGTCCTAGCAGATGCCGAACCAGCTTCCCAATGTGTCAGGACTAATGATTTGCTTGCAGCCATCTCACAATGGCGTAATGACGACGTAACTACTAATAATCTACTTAATTTGATTCAACGCTGGAGAACTGAGGAGGGATGTAATTAAAATGAAACATACTAAACTATTTACACTTTTGATGATTGTAGCCTTATTGGTGCCGATGGCCATGGCTGGATCTGTCACTAGATCATTCAGCAGCAATACGGTTGCTCCTGGCGGAGAAGTGACTGTCACGTTGAATGTGAATCTTGATCCGGGCGATAACGTTGTTACAATCGAAGAAGAAAGATTTCCTGTCGGTTGGACAGTGGTTGAGAGTAGTTTGCAGGAAAAACCGAATAGTGCCAATGCTTTCAGAGATGTCTTCTTTCAGAATGTTCAAAATACTTATACTTACACGCTTCGCGCTCCTGGTAGTGCAGGACAAGGAACTTTCGTAGGGACATATGTACTTGCTGCTGGTAATCAGATTACTGGGCAAGGGCCTATAGGTGGTTCTTCTCAAGTTACTGTCCAGGCGGCTGCTCCGGTCCCTACAGATACAGATGGTGATGGTATTCCAGATTCTAGCGATAACTGTCGTAGTATATCGAATGCAGGCCAGACCAATACTGACGGGGATCCATTCGGTGATGCTTGTGATGAGGATGATGATAATGATAATATCTGTGACCCAGGTGTCGCTTCACCCCGGGTAAGTCCTTGTAAAGTGGTGCCTGGTGGAGACAACTGTCCTCTTATGAGTAATGGTGATCAATCTGATGCTGATGTTGATGGTATCGGTGATGTTTGTGATCCTTTTGTTGATAATCTGAACGATCAAGAACTGGCTGTGTGCGACATTAACAATCTTAATCTTTGTAGTACAGACCGAGATTGTTTTAAAGCAACCGGTAAATGGGTGCCGGATACGAACAAATGTGAAGCAAGATGTCCTGCGGGTTACGAAGACTCAAATAATGATGATGTTTGTACTGTTATAATCGGTGATCAACAATGCGATAACGGCCAAGACATGGTTGCAGGGCAATGCAGCTCAGTATTGCAACAAATCAAAGTTGTTCTTGATAACAATGGATTAAATATACCTCAGAAACTAACCGGTATCGCAAGTATTCTTGGCGACTACTTCAGACGATGAAACCTAAAAGAAAGACGGCAGTAAGAAAAGTGCGCAGAGTGAGAGCTCCCCAGAAAAGAGTCATGTCTATCGATGGGGAGATTAACAAGCCTCTGCTGATCACCATCATCGCAGTCGTGGCTATCGCTGCTCTTTCTTTATTGCTGGTTTTCTCAGATCAACTTGCCGGAAGAGCTTTCTATACTGGAACTGCTGGCAGCGCCGGTATCGTCGCACCTGCTCAAAATCCACAACCTAACACTCCTTTCGACCTGACGGTGAGGGCTAACCTTCGGGAACCGGCCACGGCAGTCGTCTTTGAATTAAGTTTTCCTGAACAGTTATCTTGTCAGTCAGTCGAGTCTCTTATCTTTAGTGGTTCTACTAGCCTTGTCTATAGTACTGCAGAGTGCGATAACGTGAATCATAAGGTTCATTTTGATTATACTACTATCGATCCGGCTGAGAAATTAGAAGCAGGCGAAGTTTCTGTTGCTACTATAACTTTCGTTGCTGATGCGGAAGGAAGTTACGATCTTGCTTTCCCTGATTTCACGATCCCTTCCTTTGTCGATCTCGGCAACCTCGTCAGCTCTGAAGCTGCGACGGTGGAAGTAGCTGTTCCAGAATCTCTTCAGCCTCTCTGCGGCAACGCCGTCATTGAAGGTGATGAGGATTGTGACGCAGGCGACCAGAACGGTGTCCTTGGCGACTGTCCTCCTGGTTCTATCTGTAATTATTGTACGGCTGATTGCCAAGAAGTCACTGTCGAGCCAGGTTTATGCGGCAACAGTGTCCTTGATGCAGGAGAAACCTGTGATGATGGTAACTCGGCAGCCACTGATGGTTGTTCAGCTGTCTGTCAGGTTGAAGAAGGTTACGCTTGTGAGCAAGGTTCAACTGGTGTCAGCACCTGTGTTTTAGCAGCTCCTGAGCAATGCGTCTCTGATGCAGCGTGCGGTGGACAGGAAGCAACGTTCTGTATCCCTCCTCCTCAATACACGACCAGTGTCGTCTGTGTAGAGCAGGAACCCGGTTGTTTCAGAGCGACCCAAACGGTCTGCCCTTCCGGCTGTGATGCTGCAACTGGTCAATGTCAGGCAGCAGTCGTCTCACCTTTGGATATCGAAGTTTTATCTAACGGTGTCGAAGTACAGGGAACCGATGAAGATCCGGTCAAGCGAGGCACGACCTATACCATCAAAGTCACTCTTCGTCCTGAAGCTGCTGTTCCAGATCATATCATCCTGGCTCAGGTAAGTTATGGTGGAGAACCGTTGACGTTCTTCAGCGATAGGAAATCATCCCTGGCAGCAGGCGGCAATGAAGTGGTTGAGTTCGTCCACAACGTTCCTGCTGATGCTGAAGGCAGGATGACTGTACAGGCGTTTGTCTGGAACAAGGTCCTTAGCGAAGGTGTTACCGACTGGGCTGATATCGAAGCTCCTTTAGAGGTTAACTATGCGCTGGGCAATTAGTTTTTTTTTAGTACTTTTTTTGCTGCCAGCAGTCCTTGCTGATACTACTATCTCTGTAACGCAGTCTGACGGTCTCATCTACGTCAGCGGCACTTGTGTCGCTCCCCGAGTGGATGTTGCTCTGCAAGCTGGTCTTGGTGTGACGACCGTCTGGGTCGATCAAGTAGCAGCCGATGAAAACGGCGATTACTCTTCTTCATTCGTACCGCCGCAAGAAGGCAGTTATACGGTCTTTGCTGCCTGCGCCGGTGATTCTGCTGCCAGCCAGACTTTCTGTATCGGTGACGGCTGTCCAGCAGACGAAGTGCCTCCTCAAGATACTGGTACTGGTAGTAATCGTAGAAGTGGCGGCGGTGGTTCCATCCAACCTGGTTATTCTCAAACCCAATGTAACGACCGCGTCGATAATGATAGAGATGGCCTTACTGATTTTCCTAAAGATCCGCAGTGTGAATCCAGCCGCGATAATTCTGAAGCTCTCTGCGCTGAGAGTTGGATCTGCACCGAATGGTCTGACTGTCAAGGCGGATTGCAATATCGCAGTTGTGATGACGTAAACGTTTGCGAGACTATTTTTGTCAAGCCGATCGAACAGCGATCCTGCGGTGCTGCTGATCTCGGTCCGCGTCCAGGTCAAGTCCGTGGTCCTTACCAGCCTCCGGTCGGACCAGAAGAGCAAAGCCCTTTCACCAATTTTTGGAATAACTATAAATGGTGGTTGTTGGGTATCCTTGGCCTACTGTTGCTGGCGATCATCATCGTCCTGATCCTGGTCCATGCCAAGAAGAAGCACGTCGTCTATAATTACGATGAGCTGAAAGAGTGGATCCAGAAAGAACAGGCCATGGGAACTTCTAAAGATGATATCAAAGAGATTTTGGCTGATGAGACTGGCTGGGATGAACAGGAGATCGAGAAAGCCTTTTCCGAGCTGAATCCGGCTAGCCCTGCTGCCACTCCTTTGGCTTAGATCTTAGGTAAACCCACTAGCCCCTACGATTTTCAAAAAATGTTTTATCTCTTCAATAACTTTTTTCTTTTCCCTTCACCTCACCACCAGCTTATTACCGACGACTTCCTTCTTTCCCTGATATTCTTCTACTGTGCCTTCCACCGTCACGTGGTCTCCCAGGTTGATGAAGATATCTTCCTTGGGAAAGAAGATAATATCCATGGTCTCGGTCTTCAGCCCTTCGACGGTGAGAAACACGACCTTATCTTTCTTAGTAAGCTTCGTCACCATGCCGGCGATCTTGACTTCTTCATCGAGAGGTACGTCCTCCAGTGATTGGATCCGTTCCAACTCTACTTCATTCAAATATATGAGCAGGAACAGCAAACCACTGATCAATATTGTTACAGCTATCTTCTGGAGAGACCCTTCTTCCATCTGTCTATTTAATCCGCAAAGGTTTATATAGTTTCCACTCCTGAAGCTATATATATATGTCCCAAGAGAAATTATTACAATTACGTGAACAGCTCTCTCTGATGGAGAGGCGTCTGAAACCGCTGGAATGGGATCTTGGCCGGAATCAGATAAATGAATTCAAGAAGCGAAAATTGGAGCAGCTGAGAGTAGAGATGAAGACTCTCAGCCAGGAATTGCATGATCTTGAGAGCCAATAAGAAGTGTTTGTAACAATATCCAGCTTATTCTAGCTTTAGCTGCTCTGTGGTAATATGGGGAACTTAACAATATCGGGTCTTGTATTCCATTACTTGCAGCGACTAATCAATAGTGTGTGTTTACCTGAGCAGAACCTTTCCCTCCGAATGATTTTTAAATAAACAAAGAAATCTACGTTAAAAACAGCTGAGACCGCCTTATTGGCGTGGATTGCTAAATCCTTTAGTCTTGGGGGGCAAAAAAATGGAATATAAATTAGTTATCGGAACCAAAGACGGCAAGAGTTACCAGCACGTTATCAAAGACGAGCAGGCAGATGCTTTACACAACCATCATCTTAACGAGACCATTTCCGGCGATGCGTTAGGTTTTTCTGGCTACGAATTCTTGATAACCGGCGGTTCAGACAAATCTGGTTTTCCGATGCGGAAAGGTATTCAGGAACCACGAAAACGTATCCTTATCGGTAAGAGTGTAGGCTTCAACGGTAAAAACCGTAACAAGGCTAAACAGAAAGGCCTGGTCAAGAGGCGCACCGTCTGCGGAGAACGTATCTCAAAGATCATCCGCCAGGTCAATCTTAAAGTCCTGAAAGAAGGTCCGCAGCCGCTTGGCGGCGAAGCCCAGCCGGAAGCGAAAGCTGAAGGATAAGTTTTGGTCACCAGACGATACCTGCTAAACGATACCTTTTTATACTCTTTTTATTTTTCTTAACCCTACGATGGATGTAAAAAATGAGGTTAATGTTTTTTTTGCCTTCCTGAACAGCAAGCTGCAACAATTTCCAAAGCTTACTCGTGGAGAGCAGGTCTCATTTATTTCTATCGGTCTTGGAACTATTTTTATAATGGTGGGGTTATTTTTGTTTATACTATAAAATGGGAAACGTGCCAGATGATTTACTTATCAGTGTTGAAGAAGATCGCCGCAGACGCAAGGAACGCAAGGTCAAAGTTGAAGCGGTTCCCAAGTCTTTTCAGAACAAGCCTCAAAGTCAAGCTCCACAGTCTGGGCAGAAACAATCAGGTTCCGTCTTACAGAAAGAAGTCACTATCAAGATAAATCCAGCCAGGATCATGAAAGGCGGTTTTTTTGTTGCCGTTCTATTTTTAGCATTCTTCCTTGGTCAATGGACCGGATCTCAGGATGGCGACGATTCGTTTTTTTCATTCCTATCTTTTTCCAGTGCTGCTGGCGCAGCTGTTGCTGAGAACAGTGATTCTCCAGAAGCGGTCACTGAAGAGCTTCCGGTTTCCGTAGAGGAAGTGCCGACAGAAGAACCTGTTGTTGAGAACGTGACGGACGAAGCGGTCGTTGAGGAACCAGCTGAGGAAGAACTTGCTGCCGAACCAGTTGAAGAAGAAGAGGTCCGCGAAGAGGATCAGGAACTGATAACTGAATACGGTCAAGTTGACTTTGCTCTTGACAAAGTCACCAGCCAGCCGAAGGATGGTTATGGAAAAATCACTCGCATCGATGTGACTGTTACCAATAATGCTGATGGTAAGGTCGAAGTATCTAATATGCTCCTGACATTGAAGGGATATGACGATTACACTAAGATTGTCGAATTCTCTGGCGGGTCAGAGACAATCTACGCTGGTAAATCGATCCGACCATCTTTGGAAGTCCCTGGTGGATATGCCTACCATGAGTCGGTAGTTGAAGATTTTAGCAGGGCGCAGGTCTTCCTGACTCTTTACGACGGTTCAGGTAAAGTTATCAAGACTATTTCCAAGGTTGTTTCTCTAAACTGAGCAGGGAGATACCTTTAAATACCTTCTTTATTTATCTCTTTTATATCGGTGATGTAGATGAATGATATCCTAGATTTGATAGTATCAAGACGCAACATCAAGTATTTTCTTCCTAAGTTTGTCTCCTGGGAAAAGATCACCCGCATCCTTGACGCCGGACGACATGCTCCCAGCAGCGGTAATGTCCAGAACTGGAAATTCATCGTCGTCTATGAAGCTGATCAGAAACACGCCTTAGCTGAAGCCTGCTATGAGCAATATGACTTAGTGATGGCCCATACGTTGATTGTCATCTGTGCTGAGCCGGAAAAAGCAGAAAGGTATTACGGGCTGCGCGGCGAACGTCTTTACACGACGCAGAACTGTGCTGCCGCTGCTCAAAACATGCTTCTGGAAGCCCATTCTCTCGGTCTTGGATCTGCCTGGATCGGCGCTTTTGACGAAGATGCGATCAGATCATTGCTGGGCATCCCTGATGAAGTGCGGCCGCAGGCTATCGTTGCCATAGGTCATCCGAAAGATATCCCTCCGAAACCGCCGAAGTATCCGTTAGAGACAGTTGTTTACATCGGCAAATGGCGCAGCCGTTTCAAAGATATCTCTAAGTACATGAACGATACTTCGACGATTATCGCCCGCAAACTTGGCGGCGCTAAAGAATCTGTCGAAAAAGGTGCTTCCTCCATAGCCGGCAAGGTCAAAGAGAAAATTGTCCGTTCTAGGTCAGCTTCTCAGGGTAAGGAAGAAGTCCATACAAAAGAAAAAGAGACTCCTTGATCGTTAAGTGTACATCTTAGTTTGATCTTCATTCTATTTTTTCAAAGTTACTTTTCAAACTTTTCAGGGTTACAGTTAAAAAAGTTCCAAATCAAGATCCTAAAAGAACATTTGTGTTTGACTGGATGAGTTTCTACTCTGGAGTGATTGAAAAATTTTATATAGTTGAGGATTACTTCCATTTTTAGGTTTGGTTAATTATAATAAAAGAAGATGATTATTATTGGTCTGGTAAACCAATAATGGATCGGGTTTGGTTGAATGTAGTGGTTTGGTTCTGGTTAGTTGTTGGTTTGTTGGTAATTTCGGTTGGTTGGTTCTAGTAGTAGGAATGTCCCACGAGTATATAAAAATTTGTATACTCTAGAATATAAACTGGAGAGGGGGAGTTCTGAAGATTCGAAGGACAAAGATTCTTCGGATGAAACTGAGGTGGTGTAAAATGGATTTTATCGTGCAAAGTGCAATGGAGAATATGCAGGACGAACAACTGCAGGGAATGAATCAGGCAAACATTAAAGTTATTGGTGTCGGCGGCGCTGGCAACAATATGGTTGGCTGGCTATACAAGAAAGGTATCAAAGGAGCAGAGATCTTAGCCGTCAACACAGACTACCAGCACCTTCATATCACTGGCGCTGACAACAAGTTCCTTATCGGAAAGGATTGTACTCGAGGACTTGGCTGCGGCGGTTTCCCAAGCAAAGGTGCTGAAGCAGCACAGGAATCGATGAGCAAGATCAAAGAGTCATTAAAGACGTCTGACATGGTCTTTGTCTGCGCTGGTATGGGCGGCGGTACTGGAACTGGAGCAGCTCCTGTCGTAGCTCAGGTAGCTAAAGATACTGGTGCTATCGTCATCGGGACGGTTACCATGCCTTTCAACATTGAAAGAGCAAGATGCGACAAAGCAGAATTCGGTCTGCAGCAGTTAAGACAGGTTTCTGATACAGTTATCGTTATCGATAACAATAGGCTGGTCCAGATCGCTGGTAACTTACCGATCCAACAGGCTTTCGCTGTCGCTAACGAGCTTATCGCAACCATGATCAAAGGTATTGTAGAGACTATCGCTGTACCCTCACTGGTCAACCTGGATTATGCTGACGTAAAAGCTATCATGTCCAACGGCGGTGTCGCTGCCATCGGTGTAGGCAGTTCCGATACCAACAATAGGGTAGAAGAAGCTGTTAAAGGCGCTCTTTCCAACCCGCTCTTAGACATAAATTACGAAGGCGCAACAGGAGCATTGATCCACATTACTGGAGGACCAGACATGACTTTAGATGAGGTAAGCCGTATCGGTGAACTCGTTACAGAGAGCCTTGATGATGATGCAAACGTCATCTGGGGAGCAAGAGTCATGGATGAGATGAAAGGCAAGCTGACTGTGATGACCATCATCACCGGCGTAAACTCGCCTTGGATCCTCGGAAAAGTGGATCACAAGAAATCTCAGGAACGAGCTCAGAAATTGAGCCACGACCTAGGGATCGAGTTGGTCTAAGGTTGATCGGTCTAGGAATCATGTTCACCCCTTGCCCAACTGATTCTGCCATACACCACCCCCCCTTGCAAATCTTGGGCAAGTTTTTTTTCTTTTTTTTTTGATTCCTTCTGATCTCTTCTTATCTTCAAAAATGTTGCAGTGAACTGTTGCAAGGTTATAGCTCTACTTAACTTTCCCTTCCAGCTGCTCAACAACCCCGCAGTTGCCGCATTTCATCCTGAATATGCAGTCTTCATCAGAATAAGAAGGCATGATCTCCAGCAGTTCAGCCTTGTCGTGACCGCATTTTTTACAGGTATGATCGTGGACGGCCAGAATATTTATCCCATCGGAGACTTCCATCTTCCTGCCTTGCTTTAAGTTCTTCTCGACTGACGTAACCTGCTCCTGGTTCAGTTCCGGCTGGGCGTGTCCTTGTGGACAGGCCATCCATTTGCCGTAGGGGGTCTTCTTCAGGATGAGCAGGCCGCCGCAGGTTTTACAGAACATCTATGCTTGGAGTGGCCTTGACATTAAAAACTTTTATAAAATGCTGAACAGTTCTCCCCCTATGGCAAAAGATTTGAAGGGGATCACGGTCACCAAAGAAGGAGATTTCAGCGATTGGTTCACCCAGATCATCCAGAAAGCAGAACTTATCGATTATTCTCCCGTATCTGGTTGTTATATCTTAAGGCCGGCTGCCTACTCTATCTGGGAGAAAGTCCAGCAGTTCTTCGATGCCCTGATCAAGCAGGACGGTGTCCAGAACGCCTATTTTCCATTATTTATCCCTGAATCGTTGTTGACGAAAGAAAAAGAGCACGTGGAAGGCTTCGCTCCGGAAGTAGCCTGGGTGGAAACTGGTGGCCAGAGCAAATTGACTGAAAGATTAGCAGTGCGTCCGACTTCCGAGACGATCATCAATGATTCCTATGCGAAGTGGATCAGGTCGCATCGTGATCTGCCGTTACGGCTTAACCAGTGGTGCAACGTGGTCAGGTGGGAGTTCAAGCATTGCACACCTTTCCTCCGCAGCCGTGAGTTCTTATGGCAGGAAGGTCATACAGCGTTTGCCACACAGGGAGAAGCGATGCAGGAAGTCCATAAGATCCTTGATTTTTACGAAAAAGTGTTCGTCGAGCTTTATGCTGTTCCGGTGATGAAAGGCCGCAAGTCAGAAAAAGAGAAGTTTGCCGGTGCTGACATCACAACCTCAGTAGAAACATTTTTGCCGAACGGCAAAGCTATCCAGGGTGCGACGTCGCACCAGCTCGGTCAGAATTTCGCCAAAGCCTTCGGCATAACTTTTAAAGATGAGAATCAGGAAAGTCAGTATGTCTGGCAGAATTCCTGGGGTATCTCTACCCGGTCCATCGGTGTGATGATCATGATGCATTCTGATGATAAAGGCTTGGTCCTGCCTCCTAGAATAGCAGCAACTCAGGTTGTTGTCGTTCCCATCCTTATCGGTGATAAAGCGGAAGCTGTCATGAAGAAGGCAAAGGAGATCCAGAAGTCTCTGCCGAACAGCTATCTTGACGACCGTGAAGGTTACACGCCAGGCTGGAAGTTCAACGAGTGGGAAGTGAAAGGTATCCCTCTGCGTATCGAGATCGGTCCGAAAGACTTGGAGAAGAAGCAGGTGATGATCGTCCGTCGTGATACTGGTGAAAAGAAAGCGGTGCCGTTCGCTTCCGTCGATTCTGAAGTTGCTTCTTTATTGGAAACTATCCAGTCTGACCTTTACACGAAGGCAGAAAAGTTCATGAAAGAGAGCATCATCGAAGTTACTAATCTGGAAAAAGCTGCTGCCGTCATCAAAGAAGAGAAGATGTTCTTCGCTCCTTGGTGTGGTTCTCCTGAATCCGAAGAAAAGTTGAAAGAACAGACTGGAGCAAAATCATTGAACGCGCCGTTTGAACAGCCTTCTGTTTCCGGAAAGAGATGTTTCATGGGCTGCGGTGAAGCTAAGCAATGGTTTTATTTTGGGAAGAGTTATTGAGATTCTATTGGAATTTTATTGGAACTTTAGGGATACGGTTATATATTACTCTTGATAAAAGAAGATTAGAAAGAAAATGCTCCTAACTCTCTCCTAGATACTCTTTGAATGCATGTTTCTTGGTCTGCAGGTCTAGGATCTTCTTGATCATCCCTTGCAGGTTCCACATCCTGTACCATAAAGTGTCCATGTAGATCGATTCCAGTTCTTTCTGGGTAGCTCTTTCGTACATCTTGCCAAGCCATTTGCCGAGCCGGCCGCCTTTCTCGAAGCGTTTCTGCCAGTCCCATTCCACGACGCCGTTCATGGTCAGGTAAAGACGGCCGCTAGTCAACTGTTTAGTCTTGCCGCCAGTATTTACTTCCAGTTCGGTCATCTCGGTCAGAAGAAGCCTGATCTTGATCACATACTTGATATATTCCGTAACATTTTTGCTTAATTCCCAGTCGAGTTCTTGTTCTGCACCCAAGACTGAAGGGATCTTATGTTTGTACGATTTTTCATGCCACATATAGCCGTAGTTTTTAGCCCAATCAATAATTGAAGAGTACAGCGTGTCTAGGTCAAACAGCCCGGCGTAACGGACGATGATGGGTCCTAAGATATCTTTTGGCATTACAAATGATGATTATTTATGGTTATATAAAGATTACTCCTGCAAAATCATCTCGTCTGCTTTCAAAAGATCAGACTTTGTCAAACAATATCCAGAACATCTTTCCTTTTACGAGAAATTCTTCCTCAAACTGGTGTTTCCTGACTGGATCCACCACGATCAGGTCCAGCTTGTCAGCACCGACCTTATCTCTGATCTCAACTGAGAACTGTTCCAGCATCCCCAGCATCTCTTCATCAACTTTGACGATAAGATGGATCTCGTCGGTCTTCTGTAATCCTGCTTTCTTACGCAGGTTCTGTACGTTGCGCATGAGTTCCCGGGCGAAGCCTTCTGCCTCCAATTCGGCATTTCTGTCAGTATCCAGATACACCAGAGCATTCCGGCATTCGCTTTCTTTGTACTTTTCAGGAACAATCCTTTCGATCTTGACCATGTCCGGGGTAACCTCAACTTCTTTCTCTTTTACGATGAACTTGTAGGAACCGTTCTTCTCAAAATTTTCCAGGACAGTTTCTGGGCTGATGATCGTAAGTTTAGTGATGATCTCCGTCGACAGCGGACCGTAGGCAGGACCGATCTTGCTGTATTCCGGCCTTATCTTCTTCTTGACAGCGGACAGGTCTTCTAAGACAGTAAAAGCCTTGCAATTTACCTGGCGGCTGATGACTTCATGCAAAGCAGAAGCACTCTCTACTACGGACTTGTCTTTGCTGACGACGATAACTTCTTTCACCGGCCAGCGTAATCCCAGTTTAGCTTTCTCCCTGGTATTGAGCGCAGCCTGGATGATCTCTTGAGCTGTCTTCATCTGCTGAAGCAGGTTTTCATCGACCATCTCATGATCTGCTTTCGGCCAACTGCAATGGCTGATGCTTTCTTCCTTGAGGTTGAACGCTTCTTTGAGGTTGAGATACATCGCTTCGCTGATGAACGGAGAGATAAGGCTTAGCATCTTGAGACAGTCTAGAAGCACCGTGGCTATAGTGTAAGTCACCACTTCTTTCTCTTGATCATCTTCAGAACCGCTCTTGTCCCGGACCATCTGGATATAGGTTCTTGACAGTTCCAAGAAAAGGTCCTCGATAGGTGTGATGATCTCATCGATGCGGTAGTTTTCCAGAAGCTCCGTCACTTTCAGGATGGTCTGGTGAAGTTTTGAGAAGATATACTTCTCTTCTACATCCAAAACATTGTGGATCAGACTTTTGTCGAGCGTGAAAGGGTTGATCTTATGGTCCTTTGTTAAAGTCAATAATAACTTGTGGACGTTCCAGAGAATATGTAATTGACGTTCTTTCACAACACATTCCTCCCAAGTGAAATTGATATCTTCTCCGGCATTGGTCTGGCACATATAGTATCGCAGCACGTCAGCGCCATGTTTCTCGATCAATTCATAAGGTGAGATGATGTTGCCAAGTGATTTTGACATCTTTACACCGCTTACGTCAGTTACGAAACCGTGCATAAAGACGTTCTTGAATGACATCGGCTTGTCGAAAGCTAAGGCGGATGCGACCATCAACAGGTTGAACCAGCCTCTGATCTGATCTTTTCCTTCCAGGATAAAATCAGCCGGGAACAATTTTTCCAATAGTTCTTGGTTGTTCGGATAATCAAGACAGTTCCAGGAGACAGTTCCCGCATCGATCCAGACATCCAAGACATCAGGCACCCTCTTATATATCTTACCGTCTTTTTCGATAGTAATCTCATCTATGTCGGGAATATGCATCTCTCCTATTTTCTTGCCAGAAAGCTCTTCCAGTTCTTTGATGCTGCCGATGACCAGGAAATCGCCGTCATCAGCCTGCCAGATCGGAACCGGCGTGCCCCAGTAGCGTTGTTTGGTGATGGAGTTATCCCTCAGATTTTCCAGCCATGATCGGAAAGCATTCTTTCCTGCTTGGGGATTCCAGTAGATATCTTCATTAGCCTCAATCATCTTCTCTTTGAGATCTTCTACCTTGAAGAACCATTGCTTGGTCGTCCTGAAGATGACCGGTTCATGGCTGCGTTCTCCATGAGGATAATCGTGGATGTATGGTTCTTTAGCGATGAGTGCCTCAGCATCATCGATAGCTTGGATAAACTTTTTGTCGTCAGTTTTGGCTTTCCAGCCGTCGAACGATCCGAAATTCTCAAAGAAGCCTTCTTCATTGACACAGTTGAACGGCTGCAAACCGTTGCGATGTCCTACTTCGTAATCCTCAGGACCGCAGCCGGGAGCGGCATGGACCAGTCCTGTACCGGCGGAATCATCAACATATTCGCTTGACAGCAAGACACTGAACAGTTTTGGATTTTCCTGTAGTTCTTTTGGTAGGAACTGCTTGACGTCAAGGGGATGGATGTATCGTTTTCCTTCCAGATCTTTTCCATTGAACTCTTCTAATATTTTTAGGTCATCGTAGCCGGCTTTTTCCATAACTTGTTTGGCTAGACTCTTAGCAAGGATCCATCTTTCAGTTCCAACTTGGACTTTGACATAGCTTAGATCGGGATTGACCATCACTGCTAAGTTCAGTGGAATAGTCCAGGGGGTTGTCGTCCAGATGACGAAGAAGGTGTCCTGTTCATCTTTCAGTTTAAGCTTGACGTAGATGGATGTATCGGTGACCCGTTTGTATTCCAGTTCGTGCTTAGCGACGGCTGTCTGGGTGGCAGCATCCCAATGCATGGTCCGTAAGCCTTGATACAATCGGCCTTTTTCATAAGCTTGCTTGATCAGCCACCATTCGGCTTCCATGAACTCTTTCTTGATCGGCTGGTACGGGTCAGTATGGTCTAACGTGGTGCCGAGACGGGCGAAGTCCTCATCCATCTTATGCATCATCTCAGTGCAGAACTTGTAGCATTCATGCATGAAATTCTTAAGTCCGAATTTGATGATCTCGTCTTTATTCTTAAGATTGAGCTTGGCCATCACTTTCTGTTCCGTGGGCAGTCCATGCATGTCATAGCCCATGCGGTCCCAGACGTTGAAGCCTTGCATCCTCTTATATCGCAAGATGATATCTTTGAGAGCCATGTTCCAGGCGTGCCCTAGATGAATATGGCCGGATGTGTACGGCGGTCCTTCCAAAAAATAGAATTTTTGCTTGTCCTTGTTTTTCTCTCGTAAGATCTCGGTGATCTGGTGGCGTTTCCAATAGGTCAGGATCTCCGGCTCCAGTTCAGTGTGATTGTACGTCGGGAACTTCATATCTGAAGAGGAGTGCCGGTCTCTTTAAAAAGATTGTCATGATTGTTCCCAGATTTGGCGCAGAGGGGCGTTTCTTCTGTTTTGGTTGTTGATTCTTCTTAAAGCCCTGGTTTCCAGCTGTCTAGCTCTTTCTCTAGTTAGTGTGCCTGATCCATCTATCCTTTTAACCCTCTCTCCTGTCTCATCAAGAGTAAGTCCGTCACGATAGCGGTATATCAACACCGCTCTCTCTCTCGGAGGCAATTTCCCTAACTCCTGATCCATTACCCCTCGCAATTCAGATGATTCTGCAGCTGTCTCTATCGTTTCGTGAGCGTCTGGATCAACGATAAGATCTTCAAGGGTAGTGGGCCCGTCTTCAACAGTTTGGAGTTGTAACGACGTGGTACGCCGACTTTCTATCAGGATTCTCCTAACATCTCCCACAGCCAGCTTTGTTTCGGCAGCGATCTCCTCTTCTGTAGGTTCCCTTTCACCACTAAGATCATCTCTCAGCTTGTTTCTTACCCTATACACTCTATTGATCAGATCCTGTTCCCCTCCTGGGATGCGGATAGTCCGACCGTGCTCTTCTATCTCACGCAGGATGGCCTGGCTTATCCAGGTCCCGGCATAGGTGCTGAACTTGAATCCTCTTCGATGATCAAACTTGTCGACGGCTCGCATCAAGCCGATGCTGCCGCTTTGGACCAGATCAGGATAATCTATTCCTCGGTTGCGATATCTTCTGGCTATTGCTGAGCAAAGACGGAGGTTAGCTTTGATAAGACGATCTTTATCTTGTTTGATCTCTCTTAATGACTTGCGTATCTGTTGCGGGATGGTCTGGTCTTTGTAAAGATCTGTTTCTGCCAGGTGTCCAGCCACTTTTTCGATACTTTTTCTTTCTAAAGCAGTGGTGTTCCTGACATTCACTTCTGGGTCTGTAGAGTAGATACAGAAGTTAAGAAACTGTTCTTTATCTCCTCTTTTATAAGCCCATAACAAGTTCTGGTACGATCTTAGATAGGCTTTGTTGACTTCTGCCTCTAGCAGCTTTTCACCTCGTGTGTCTGGGACATAGGTTGTTAGCAGTTGATCCAATAATGGACCCCGCACTCTTACTGGCAGATTTTGCTGTCCGAAATCAGGAACGATGATGTCTAACTCTTCTACAAATTGTTTTAATCGTCTAAAATAACTATTCCGAGCTTCTTCATTATCAATTGGTTCTTCTTTTTTTGTTTGTAATCGTTGATACGCTTCAAAATTTTCCGGCCGGTAGATCTGTACTACTCTTCCTAATAGCTCTAACCTTTCTGCAGTCACTACCTCGTGTCCGTCGAGGATGAAACCCAGCAGCTTCTGATAGTTTCTCTCCAATCTTTGGCTTAGAGAGACTACTTCCTCTGGTTGAAGAATGCTGGTCTTCCCTCCGTTCTGGAGGATGAATGTGATGGTGTCTGGTATCATCCTGCTTAAGCCTTGCTCATCCTTTGCATCTCTAATGTGGCCAATTTTTTCCTAATTTTTTCGAGAGCTTTTCTTTCTATTCTTTCTATTCCCTGTCTCGTCAACCCAACCTCTTCGCCGATCTCTTTCGGGAGCATCTCTCGCCCGCCATTATTTCCATCTAAACAATATCGAAGCGTAAGAACTCTTTGTTCGTTTTGATCTAGTGTTGGAAGTACTGATCTTATCAATTCGAGCTGGTCTCTTTTGAGGATCACGGCCTCATCGTCCTGGCCGGAGTCTGCTGTCTCGGCAATCCTATCCAGCAAGGTATCCTCGGAATCTTCACCGATCGGCGCATCTAATGATATCTGCCTTCCTCTTACCATCTTCTCACGTGATAGATAGAAACTTACTTCCTTTGGATTGACGCCAGCTCTTTCAGCGATCTCTTCAACCGATACTCTCTTTCCTAGATCTCTTTTTAGTTCATTCTTGGCAATTACGATCTGATTTAATTTTCGATATCCCTCATCTCCGATCTTCAAACCCTTTTCTTCCCAGATCTTTCTGTTCATCATGGTTTTTATCCAATCTTTAGCATAGCTCATGAACCTGATTCCTCTTCGAGGATCATATTTTTCTAAAGCATGCATCAACCCGATGCTTCCTTCTTGGATAAAATCCATAAACCTTTCTTCGTATCCTCCTGCTCTGGTGTATGCTTCTCTCCTGGTAAAATATCGTAACGAGTTTAAGAATTCGCCCGTCTCTCGATCGATCATCTTTAAGACTTGCTGCATCTTTTTATAGGGCTGGCCGCCATGCTGTTCTTTCTGCCGTTCAATTCTCTTCTTCATAGCCTTGCGTATTTCTTTCCGAGACAGATTGTTGTAGATAAATCCAGCAGCTCTTTGGTATCTTTGGTCTTTCTGTTTCTTATTTCCAGATGATCGCAATTGATTCTCAAGATGACTCCATTTTTGTCGAACACGGTTTGATCCAGGATCATCTTTCAAGCGGTCTTCTAGTGAAGAATAGAGCATCTGGATCCCTTCGCTGTCACGGCAGAGAGTCGTGACTATCTCTTTATGATAGCTTTCTAGTCGCTGGAAGAACCCTTTTTCTTCCTCTTCAGAGAGATATGGTACTCTACTCGTCCTATTGATGTAGATAGTGGTTGAATCTAGACTCATAAGGCACTTTTTCGAACCATCATTTAAAAATTATATCATTAGAAATAGATTTTATGAAATCCTCGCTAACCCTCAGAAATGGTTTTCAGCAGTATAACATTGCCCCTTCCTTTTTTCACTTTCTCAACCAAACTTTTATGCTCCAGTTCCGTGATGATCAGGCTGACCTTGGCTTCAGACAGATACGCCATCTCTTTCCGCAGTTCCTTTTGGCTGATGCGGCCATCGTGTTTCTTGATGATCTCCAAAGCCTTTTCGACGTAGCCAGGTTCCTGCGCTAAGTCTTCTTTATGTTCTTCGATGGTCTTGGACTGTTCTATCTTCATCTTCTTCCTGAACTTACCCAAAGAGCCGTATCTCTTCCTGGCGGCGACTATTCTCCAGACGGCGAAAGCAAGGAATAATCCTGCTATTATGTACGACCAGATATTGCTGCTTTCTTCTTCCACGCCAGCCAGAAGGTCCTCATCTGTCTCAGCCCATAATTCATCTTCATCGGTGAAATCGGGCAGCAAGAATAAGTCTAATTTGAACGTCCCTTCCTGTTGGATCAGAACTTTTTCGGTGACGGTTATCAAGCCTTTACGGGCTTCCAGCGTATAGGTTCCCGGGAGCAGCTCAAACGCGTAATTACCATCTTTAGAAAGCAGCTTCTGGGCCGGAGTGGTATCGATCTCTAGTAATACGTCTTTTTCTACTTCCAGGTTGTCGTTATAGACCGCTCCCTGTAAAGTGGCTGCCGAAGCTAGTGGTATGAGGCAGAGGACCAATATCATGGCTATTTGATACCGCATATGGTCGGGAGGACACTTCCCTTTATAAATAATATAGCTGGGTTTTAGTCACTACTGCTGGATACTAAACTGCCCGAAAGCTTTATATATTAGTTCCTATTTTCAGGTAGTAAACATCTATCACCTCTTTTTCCCCAAGCCGGCTTTCGGGCTGGCAAGGGGTTTTTATAATCCTGATATTTAATCTGACTTTGTAAATAATTTAAGATATTTGCCTAATGTGGGCAAGAATTCTTCTGGATGATCTCTTAGTTGCTTTTCCAGCTCATTTCTTTGAAACCATCTAACTTCTTCAACTTCATCTTCTTGGATAGTAAGATCATTACAATCTTTATCGAGAATGAATGTAAACCATTGTGTGAAGTGATGGTATGGTCCTGTTGTTTCTGTTTTTGGACCGATCTTCGGACTTATATCTATCAGTCCTAACTCTTCTTCTGCTTCTTTGATAATATTCTGTTCATATGTTTCGTCTTCATCCACCGTTCCAGCTACGGCAGGCCCCCATCTGTTGGGATGATGAGATTTCGTATGATGTCGTCTTGCAAGAAGAATATTTCCTTTTGAATTAGTGATCCATAATGCCGAAACTCTGTAAATATCCCTTTTGGTTAAAGTTCCTCGTTCTTTATGACCAATAATCTGGTCGTCATCATCAACAATAACTATTCTTGGTTTCTTTTTATCCATTTTTTCAAAATGTGTTTGACCTGAACTAAGTGAGCCTTATCTCGGAATGTATGCAGGGCATCTTTGATGATATGCATCTCTTTTTTCCCAGGCAGCTTCTCAAATAAGATCTTCTGATGATCCGGCGGAGTAGACGTATCTTTATCGCCGACTATCAGCAAGACTGGCATCGTTAATCTATCGACTTTACCTAGGAGATCATATTTCAACCGGTCTTCCATGTGCGACCATTTCAGCCTTTTGACAACGCCTGGTTTGGAATCGCTCTTCTCTTCGTTCCAACCTGTCTCTTTCCATCTTCTGAAGATGTCATTATTTCTAAATTTTGGTTTTTCCAGACTTAATTTTCCTGAAACGACGGTAGATGTGGGAACAAGACCTTTTACTTTATGAGGATATTTCTCAGCAAAGAGTGTGATACAAAAACTACCCAAGCTATGTCCGCATAACCAGAATGGTTCTTGATACCATGATTGGTCTGCTGACCAAGAGATAACATCTTCTAGATCTTCGAGATAATTGGTAGTGGTGGCATCTTCGTATGTGCCTTCACTCTCACCAAAAGTATTGGTAGTATCGAAACGGATGACGGTGAAGCCTTCTTCCCTAAACGTATCGGCAAACATCTTGATATGGGGCTGTTCTTTAAAACCACTAAGCCCATGCATCACGAAAGCCAGTCCCTTCTGGTCTGATGATCTCTCAATGATGACTGCTATCTTCTGTCCTTTCCTGTTTTCAATGAATAGCTTTTCCATCTTTACGAAGATGAAAAGAAGACTTTTTTTATAATCATTTCTTCTTTTTCATGAACACCAGCACCAGCGTGATCAGCACGCCTAAAGCAAAGCCTTCCAGCAGCAGCATGATCTCTTTTTGCAGGATGAATTCTCCAATTCTACTTGCTGTTGTCATCTCTTCAGGGAAATAGATGCTGAAATCACTCATCTCTAAAGCGTATTCTAGATATACCAGGCTGGTAGGCAGCTCATCCGTCTGCAAAGCCTGCGCGTATTGGTAGTAAGAATAGCCGAGGATAGGAAACACGCCTTGCTGGCTGTTCTCAAAGATGATCCTTCCAGCAGCCTCCTTCTTGCTGTTGAAAAGGTCCTGCTCAGTCTCATTTGTTAACCCAAACGAACTGAGGATGGCATTGGCGTCGGCTTTCGCCTGCGAGGCGATGATCAGACAGAGAGCCGTCTCATTATGGTTCAAAGCAGCTCGGGCTTCATCATTCTTGTCATTGAGATGTCCGACCTGGAACTGGCTGAGGAACAGGCTGGCGTATTGGTAGCGTTCTTCTGCTTCTGAGATCTTCTGCTGGCAGGAGATCTTGAGAAGATCGTCATCGACGACGATCCTGGCTCCGTCCATATTAAAAAACTGCATCCAGGCCAGAGCTGAGTAGAAACGTTCTTCAGCATAGGCCAGCAGATTATATTGTTCTTCTTTCGTCAGATTATCTTCTGTAAATGTCTTGACCTGCTGCCGGACATCATGTAATCTTTCTTGTACTACCATCAGAGCCTGCAGATCGGAGATGGTCTCGATCTTTTCCTGTCGTACTTTTTCTTCTGTAAGATCGACTTTCTTGCTAAGACCGTTGATGATGTTGAGCATCGCTTCCGGTGACAGTTGTTTGTGCTGATAGAACTCTCGTTTAAGCTGGATGTTGTTGGCAAAGCAGAAGCTGGCGGCAGAATAGTAATCGCCCTGAGAAGTAGAATTCTCCATGCTGGCTTTTCTTTTGGCGATGGTTTTGATGGTATCATTGTTAAGATTAACACCGAAGCTATCGGCTTCTATCTCTCCTGTCCGCTGGCATAAAGCCTCCTGCAGTCCTTTCATGATCGCCTGATACTGTGGGTTCTCTTCTAGTGAGAAAGGTTTGTTATTTAATTCCTCTCCGGTGAGCTGGAACACCACTTCGTCCAGGGTCAGCACCTCTTCCACATCGATGCTGAGGTTATCTTTTCCATAAGCGATCAGGTCCAGACCCTCTGTCTCGTTGTCTTTCGGCGGAACTTTAGCTGTTCCCTTAGCGATCAACACTTTCTTAAGGTTGTTGCCGGCAGCCGCTTCGATCTTCTGCTTGACACCGCCGACAGGACCGATGATCGCACCCGAGTTGATGGTTCCGGTGATGGCTATCTCTTCAGTGTAATCAAGATCACTGACGGCGATCGTTGTCAGGGCTGCCATGGCCGCACCGGCGCTGGGGCCGCCGATGATACTTGTATCTGATTTTATGGTGTAGATAAAGTCGTATCTGTTACAATCCAGCTTGAAATGCTTGCAGGCGATCTCTTTGGCGAATCGGGTTGAGAATTGCGTGTCTACCTTCGTTGCCGGGAAAGTGTCCAGGAAGACCCTTCCGTTTCCTGGTATCAGCTCCAGGTAAAGGTCGGCACTGCTGCCGACCAATCCATCATCTGTTTCTTGCACAGCTAATAATGTAAGATGATATTGGTCCTGAGCTGTCGCAAAAGCAGCCAGAAGCAGGACGGTCAATAATATGATCACTCCCCTTTTCATGAAGCTAAAGATAAAGATGATGACTTATAAATATATCTATAACAGATGCCCCAGCTTCTCTTTCTTCGTCTCTAGATAGAAAGCATTGTGCTGGTTCTTATCCATGATGCTAGAACCTCTTTCAACTTTGATGCCTTTTTCTTGCAGCCCTTTGACTTTTCTAGGGTTGTTGGTCAGCAGCCTGACGGACTTCACGCCTAAAGATTGTAATAGCCTTGCTGCGGCAGTATAATCTCTTAGGTCGGCTGCAAAACCCAGCTTTTCATTTGCTTCCACTGTGTCATACCCTTGTTCCTGTAATTGATATGCTTTTAACTTGTTGGACAAGCCGATGCCGCGGCCTTCCTGTTGCAGGTAGATCAATATGCCAATGCCTTCTTGTTCGATCCTCATTAGAGCATCCTGCAGCTGCTCCTGACAGTCACAGCGTAGTGAACCAAAAACCTCAGAGGTGAAACAGGAAGAATGCACCCTGGTCAGGACCTCTTCTTTTCTGGAGACATCGCCTTTCATCAGAGCGTACCCCCCATTGAACTCCAGCATCTGGAAGGTACCATGTTTCGTGGGTAAGTTAATCTTTAACATCTTTAATCTCTTTAACATCTTTGATCTCTTTAATAGAAATTAGGGGGATATTTTCTTTCGAAGCAAAATCGCTAAGTTCCTGTCCGCGCATCATCGTCCCGTCTTGGTTCATCAGTTCGCAGATGACACCAGCGGGATATAATCCTGCTATCCCCAGCAGTTCCACACTAGCTTCTGTATGTCCCTGTCTTTCTCTAAGGCCGTCTTTTGCCGCCCGCAACGGAAAAACATGACCTGGTCTTCCTAGGTCTTCTGCTTTCCCGGAGATCAGCGTTCTTATGGTCAACAATCTGTCTCTGACGCTGACACCGCCGTCTCGTATCTTTTTAGCATCAACAGAAACCGTGAACGGTGTCTGAAACTTATCGGTATTGTTCTCAACCATGGGCTTCAATTGCAGTTCCCGTAACCGTTCATCAGTCATAGCCACACAGATTATCCCGGAACAATATTTGAGCATGAACCGCAGGTGTCCTTCTGTTACCATCTCACCAGCGACCAGCAGATCTGCTTCATCTTCCCGATCTTTATCATCAACGATAATGACTGATCTTCCCTGTTGCAGATCACTTATTGCTTGTTGCATTGATCATCTGGATGCAGGCTTTGGTAACTTCCGCTGCTCTGGGTATCCTTTCGATAGCTTGTTCACGGTTCATCTTTGGTCCATTGATGCCAAGGACAACCGGTTTCTCATACTTCTGTTGTAGGTCTAACAGTTTATTGGCGACTGCATAACTGATGACACCGTCATGGTCGGTTTTTCCTTGCACCACTGCGCCTAGAGTTACGACACCGTCGATCTTTTCTTTTTCCAGTAAAATTTGTGTGCCGTAAGGGATATCAAAGCTCCCTGGAACTTTCAGCACTTCCGTCTCCACTTTGTTTTCTTTTGCTGTCTTTAAAGCCAGGTCCAGCATCTTGCTGGTCAACAGTTCCCAATATGTTTCTGAAACGACTATTCCCAATCTCATGCTATTTCCCCCGCATCATCATATCCTTGTCTTTTGCCCTGTCCGGCTTCCCTTGTCAGCTCGCTCTTGCCTTTCAGTAAGGCCAAAGCATTTTCAGTGTGTTTCTTTGCTCTATCTAGAGCTATCTCCTTCTGCTTCTTCTCGTCTCTGGTCTCTTTCTCATGGAAGAAGACTTTAAGGATGTGTTTGTTCGTCATAAGTTCTGCTTGTATCAGCCCTTGGTTGGCTTCATGGGCGCAGACCTCGTCGATATCTTCTTTTCCTACCCAACCGAATGCTATTACTATGTCGCAACCGTATTCCTCGATAAGTTTCTTGCAGGCAACCGGCAGGTCTTTGAAACCAGGAACGGTGTAGCGCTCTACCTGATGCTTGTTTCCGATGACTTGTAATGCTGTCTTAGCCATGTCCACCCGCGCGAACATGGTGTCTGCGATGCCGATCTTCATTGTAAGGTCAATATGTCTCCATCTTTTATCTTCCAACTGTCCCGCAACCTGATGGGAGCGATGATCTCGATGATATCTTTATGATGGGTGGTCCTTTCCGGCAGGACGATATGGGCAGCTATCTTCTTCTGGTTAAACTTTAAGGTTACAGGGTAGCTTATCAAGCCGCCGAAAGTTCTTTCTGTGGTGCTGAAACCAGAGATGTGGATCGGTCTTTTGAGAAAAACTTCTACCTGTTCCCTTTCAACTTTAACATTTAACGTTCCTTCATACGGTTCGTAGCCGATCTTTTCTTTAAACTGTTTCTTGTATTGGGGAAGCGACATGTAATATTTACCTTCTCCTAAGCCTGACTGGACGGTGCAATTGACTTCTTTTTCTTTATCAAATACGCTGTGTAAAAGATGGTAATGTTTTTTCAGGAGTGATAACCCTTTCTCTGTCAGGGTGATGGTAAGACCTTGCGGGGTGACGTTCCGGTTGATAAGCCCTGTCTCTTCGCATTCCTTCAGTTTTCGGGAGACGGTCTGCTGGGAAACATTGACTTCTTCCGCAATCTGGCTGGTTGTCGTCTCTTCCTTCTTGCCTGAGAGATACAGAAGGATGGCATAAGTATCATTCCATTCCATACATCCTGTAGAATGAGGTTTACTTAAAAATGTTATGCTACTTATTTTTGGATGCGCTTGATGAATGACACTTTATCAAAACAATTGAAACCGAGAGTTTGCCAAAAATCTCCAGCTGTCGTGGACATAAGGGTGATAGTCCTACAACCGGTTTCCGTGAAATATTGTTCTATGGCTCTGTATAATTTTCTTCCATGACCTTGTCCTCTCTGTTCCGGAGCTATTTCGAATTCTTCGATAGATCCCCATCGGTCAGCATTTCTTGAAATATCAAAATGGGTGCTTCCCCAGCAACGTCCTTGCGTTGCTCTGTAAAATAAGTGAGTGCCGCCAGGAAAGATGTTGCCATAGACAGCATGATCTCTTTGATAGAATGGGAATTCCTGTTCGAGAGATTTTCGTAGTGTCTCACAATCTCTTCTTTCGTCTGCAGTCATCCTTTGCATCATCAATTGATGGTCCATATTTTATTCGAGATAGGGTTTATTTTAAAATGTTTTCTAACAGAAAGAAAGATAAACCTTAATGCTATTACTTCTAGTGATGGATGTTCACAAAAAGAAGCTTAAGATAGGTTTAGCCTTGGGTTCAGGCGGCGCCAAAGGCTTTGCCCATATCGGTGTCCTTAAAGTTCTTCACCAGAACAAGATCTATCCTGACTACATCGCCGGCACATCCATGGGTGCTGTCATCGGCGCGGCCTACGCTTCCGGCCGTACTCCTGAAGAGATCGCCAAGATCGCCTCTTCCATCGATTGGAAAGAGATCGTTGACTTTACAGTACCGAAATCAGGCTTGCTGCGAGGATATAGGATCGAGAAAAAATTGCGGGAGATCGTCCAAGGGAAAAAGTTTTCTCAACTTGACATCCCGCTGCGTGTCGTCTCTTACAATCTTAAAAAATTTGAAAGGGTCATCTTTTCAAAGGGTGATGTTACCAAAGCCTTACGGGCGTCTCTTTCCATCCCTGGTCTCTTTAATCCCCATAAATCCAAAGATGGGGCTTTCATCGATGGCGCCGTGACGGATCCGACGCCATACGATATAGTAAGAGATATGGGGGCCGATATTGTCATTGCCGTCGACCTTTACTCTAAAGAGGCCATGATCATCCGCTCCGCTCCTAAAAAGAAACCTTTTATCGAGGATATCAAAGAGCAATTTATCCTGGTAGAGCTTCTCAACCTCAAGAATTATCTTGTGCCAAAACGCTGGCCAAGATTTATCAAGAAAATCTTGGGGTGGCTGTTCGATAAGTTATTGTATCCAGCTAGGGTTTTCCGGGCCATGACCGGTCGTCAGACGCCGGAAATAATGAAAGTCATCTATCAATCCATCTATGCCTTGTCTAATAATCTGGCTCGGGAACAGTTGAGGAATAGTGAGGTTGATCTGATCGTCTCTCCAGTCTTTCCAGACCATTCCTGGATCGATTTTGATGAGAGTGATAAGTTTGCCAAGTTGGGCGAGAAAGCGATGCAGAAGAAGATACGAGCCCTTAAGAAGCTGCTTTCTTGACTGAAAAAATCAGGACTGAAAAAATCAGGGGCTAGTTAATAAAAACCTAAGCGACTTTCTTGATCTGGTTCATCTCTTTGTATTTGATATGGACCTTCTTTCCGGTCTTATCATGCTGTAACAAGATCTCTTTACTGACGGACTTGACATCATAAACATCTCCCTGGTAATCTACTTTGTCGCCTTTCCTGAAATGAGCCTGGCGGAACAAGACCGTCACCCGGTAGAGATCTTTGCTGTCTTTCTTTGTATGTAACGAAGCGGTGAGTTTCAGTTCTCCGCCGAATTTTATCTGTAATTTTTTGCCTAGTGCTTTGGTAAGATCATTGTCTGAGAGGTAATAATCGATACCGTTGCGGACATCTTCTACTTTTGATATGATCATCCTGCCTTTGGCCAGCTCTTCTTCAATGAAATCGACCACTTCCTGGGTGACTTCCCTTAGCTGGAGGATGGCTTCATAGTACTTGGGATGCTTGCCTTCTAAAGTGCGGACCATTTTATAGGGATTATATCCGTTCTAATTTATATCTTTTGGTGGAGAATCTTTTTAAAAACGGCTTTATTTGAGGCTGCCATGCTAGATCTTGTTGATATCCACAGAAAGCTGGAACAGATACTTGAAACGTATGATTCTCTTAAGATGTCGGCTAATAAAAAAAAAGATCAAGATAATCTGGTTTTTCAACAGGATTTAGAGGGAGCGTTGCATCACTTTTCATTGAGAGTCCGCCGCGATGGAGTGCCGAGAGTTAAAGAAGGGTATCAGACTGACGTTCCTCTTAAACATCTTCTTGTGGCCCACTTTGGTTTTCGAAGAGTTTTCAACACTTCCCTCTTGAAATATCTTAACATAACGATCCCGGAGCGTTTTTCTGTCTTTGATCATGCTGGAAAACCGACGGATTTCAGCCAGCCGGTAAAGATGGTAGACCCTCATCTTTGTCTCTATTACCCCAGTTTTAGTCGCTTATTTTACCTGGAAGGGCCTGGTGGTCAATCGACTTTATTGTTTGACACTAACAATTATGGTTCTTCTTTGAGGTCTAGATTGATAGCCTTTGCAGAAACTACTGCCCCTTATGATCGGAGAGATGAAGTTGCGGCCAGATACATGGATAACCTGAAAGCCATGGTAGAGATCTTCGAAGGCTATAAGAAGCCGGAAACCCAGCCGATTCTGGCAGCGAAGTGAAAGCCAAAACTTTTTTAAATCAGCCTTCTGATTTCAAGCGTATGTTAACACCGGAAGCTAAAGCAGAACTGGAAAAACAGCAGTACAGGATCGTCGGCAGCCATTCCGCCGTCAAGACCTGCGGCTGGACCAAGAACATGATCAACGGGGAAGGTGGCTGCTACAAGCTGAAATTCTATGGGATCATGAGCAACCAGTGCATGCAGATGACCACGTCCATTAGCTGCGCCAATAGGTGTACTTTCTGCTGGCGGGGATATAAAGCGCCGGTCTCCAAAGAATGGAAATGGGACGTTGACGACCCTGAGATGATCCTCAAAGGATCGTTGGAAGCCCATCACAAGCTGCTGATCGGTTTCAAAGGATCGCCCAAATCAAACAAAAGAGCTTATGAGGTCTCTAAAGACGTCAAGCACGTTGCTCTTTCATTGACGGGAGAACCGATAACCTATCCGAGGATGAACGAACTCATCGACAAGTTCCATGCTCAGGGGATATCTACTTTTCTGGTAACCAATGCTCAATATGATGAGCATATCAAAAATCTCAGACCGATCACCCAGCTATACTTAAGCATCGATGCTCCCAACAAAGAACTGTTGAAAGAGGTCGACAAGCCTTTATTCACCGATTACTGGGAGCGCATGAACAATAGTTTAGATAATCTTTCCCAGAGAAAAGAACGGACCTGCCTGCGGTTGACCATGATAAAAAACGTCAACATGATGGAACCGGAGAATTATGCTAAGCTGATCATGAAAGGCAGTCCTGACTTCATCGAAGTCAAGGCGTACATGCACGTTGGTCCTTCGCAGAACAGACTGAGCCGGGAAAACATGCCCCTGCATGAGGAGGTGGTCGTCTTCTCTAAAATATTAGAAAAGAATCTTCCTGATTATGAGATCGTCTCTGAACATATCTCTTCAAGGGTTGTCATGTTCGCTAAGAAAAAATGGAAAAAAGACGGCGTCTGGCATACCTGGATCGACTTTGAGAAATTTGCCGAGCTTTCAACTTCTGGAAAAGATTTCACTGCCGATGATTATTACAAGAAGACTCCGCAGGTCGGCTTATCTGGAAAAGGAACCTTAGACAACATGCCGGCCGATAAACGTGAGAAATATCTGAAAGAGCATCCGGAAGCTTACGTGTTTGTGGACGAGAAGACGGATGAATTAAGTTTCTATGGTTAGATTATCTGTGACGAGCCGGCATTGCTTCTGTGGTCGTGAGCGGCTTCTACTTTAAGCAGCCTATTGTCTTTGATAAATCCAGCTGTGAGGACGGCATTAGGGTCTTCACCACGTTCGATAGCTTTTGCCGCTTCAGCCATAAGGAAGTTGATATAGACGATTGAAGTCTTATCACTCAGCCGGCCCATCCTTTTAAAACCGCGTGGATCAGCGTTAGTGACGATAACATCTTCTATTCGAGGATTTGAAAGGACTCCTACTGATTCTCCTCCGAAATTGGTCCTTGTGGTGATGACTGAAACTTTATTGGGTGTACCTCTGATCCTTGGGTCACGAGATAAGCCTTCAAGCGTGATTCCATAGAGAACATCGATGTTGCTGCTCATGGTCTTTCCTGAGCGGATCATGTCATCAACTATGACAATGTCCATGCCTTCTATTCCCCTTTCTGTAGTAAGTCCTTCCGCTTCTTCCAGACGCAGCAATTCTATGGCTCCGCCGTCTGCTGATTTCATCTTGGACATTATCGCCTGGTTGACATCTGATAACCCGGTACTTCTTGCGATCTCTCTAACATAAGGAAGGATTCCTGCATCAGGACCCATTATGATCAGATTCTTTCCATTATCGGAAGTGTTGAACTGTGGTCCGCCTGGTGCGTTTCCTAACAGGAGCATGGCCACGACCGGCGCGAGACTAACATTATAAAAACTAAGTTTGTAACGCATGGTAGATCGGTTTTCTCTACTGACCTGGTTCATCGGCGCCAGCTCTTCATTGACAATATCACACAATGTTGCAGCTGCTCTTGGATCGTGACAAGACGGCGTGACGATAGCGTCAACACCGGCAACCGCCAATTGTTTTAATGAATCGTATAAAGCGTGAGGTTCTCCCTCTATAGAATAGCGCGCTTTATCTGTCTGAAGTCGCGGATGTTCTTTGTCATGTATCCCCCTTTCCTGAGCTTCGTTGTCTAAAGTAAAAGCGAGAAGGACCACACTTTCAGCGCCATGATACTTTGCGTTGCTGGCGATCTTCTGTACTCTGGAAGCTAGATCGTTATTGGAAAGATTATTGCTGAGAGTATGGACAAGATATACTGTTCTTCCTCTAAGACTTTGTCCCCAGGATCTACTACCGTCAGGACCTTGATAATTATCTGCATATCTTTTGAATCTACCATCCCCTTCAAGAATCTGTTTCATGTTCCATCTGGGCATGTATTCGCCATTTTGCCAAACTTGGTGTTGTATTATGATAGAAGGTTGTTCTGGAGAAACACCAAGATGTTTTGCCACCCGTCGTGGTTCGCTGGGATCATTTTTGGGATCGAAAGCGCCACCCCTTGTCCCGACAACTACTCTTTCTCCAGGTTCTAATTGTCTTTCACCGAGATTATAACTGGCTTTATGTGATACATATGGCATGAGCCACAAAAAACGGCAAGGCTTTTTATTTATTTCCCATTTAAATCATATCTATTTAAGTGAAATAAACAGAGATCCCTTGGATTCATCCCTGGGTTAAATGCGAGTTATCACTTCAAGGGATTTCCGCTATATTTCACTATAGAAAATCCGTCTCGGAAAAACGGTGTAAATCCCCGCCATTTAGGGCTGGGAATAGTCGCTTTTCAGGATTTTCTTTAAAAATCCCGAATCTTCCAAAAACCTTATAAAACTCCCTTCTTCTATCAGGCAGATGGAACTCACAAAACAGGATAAAGCGGTCTTAAAGGTGCTTGTCGGTAAAGAGATGGAGCATCTGAAGAAGGATTTTAAGCAATTGGTCATCAGCAATTCTCCCTTCCTTAATAAGGTAGCAGGAGACCAGTCAGACTTGGCTTTCCTTAAGAGCGAAGCTGAATATCATAAGTATCTTCAAACATTGGTGAGAAAATTAGTATGAACGTCCAAGAACAGCTGATGCAGTTCCAGATGCTGCAGGGACAGATCGAACAGATCACTGAACACGTCCAGCTGCTGAACCAGCAGATGCAGGAACTGGATGCCTCCAAGACAGCCTTGCAGGATCTTGCTTTATCAGAAGCCAAGTCTGAGATGCTGGCTCCCGTTGCCAACGGCATCTTTGTCAAAGCTACTTTGCAGGATACTCAGAAACTGCTGGTCAATGTCGGCGCCGGCACTGTCGTGGAAAAGACTGTGGAAGAAGTGATCAACTTATTGAAACAGCAGGAAGAAGAGATGAGTTCCAAGATCATGGAAGCGGAAGGCTTCATGCAGCACCTTCATCAGAAAGCCTATGAGATCTACAAGCAGGTAGAGGAGCATGTTGAGGAATAATGTTCGGCAGACTGAAAGACAAGCTGAAAGGCGCTTTATCGGTGTTTTCTAAGAAGACGGAAGAAGTAGCTGAAGAGATCAAAGAGGAACTTGAAGAAAAATCTGATGAAGTTTCTGAGGATATTGAAGAGCCTAAAGAAGAGCCTGTTGTTGAAGAAAAGGCTGAAGTAGAAAAAGTTACTGAGTTATTGGAAGAAACTCCCGTCCCCAAAGACATCCCTACTGCGGAAGAACTGATCGAAGCGACCAAAAAGGAATTCAAAGAGAAAAAACCGAAGAAGAAGAAAGAGCCATTCGCCGAGAAGATAGTTGAGGAGACGAAGGAAGTTCTTGAGACGATCCCTGAAGCGCCAAAGGAAGAAGAAAAAGTAGAAGTTCCTGCGGCTAAAGAGGAGAAGACTGAAAAGGAAAAGATCAAAGGGGTCAAGATCACTTATTTTGTCCATGGCACAACTACCGACAATGAGCAGGATATCGCCACCGGCTGGAATCCCGGAGAATTATCTGAGTTAGGTGAGAAACAAGCTAAAGATCTACATAAGTATGATGCTGATTTTGAAGTAGTTTTCTGTTCTGATCTTAAAAGAGCTATCCAGTCAGCTAATCTCGGTTTCAAAGGGATGGTCATCCAGGATGAGAAACTAAGAGAATGTAATTATGGTAAATGGAATGGCAAGAAGAAAGACTGGGAGATTATCGATTACGTTGAAAAACGCTATCCTGAAGGGGAAAGCTATCATGACGTGGAAAGACGGATGGCTGAGTTCATTAACTATCTTTATGATAATTACTATGGCCAGCATATTGCTATCGTCGCGCATCAGGCTCCGCAGCTGGCTTTAGAAGTTCTTCTGAATGGAAAAACCTGGAAAGCGGCTATCACTGAAGATTGGCGCGGCAAGAAAGCCTGGCAGCCGGGCTGGGAATATGTCATCGAAGAAAAAGTAGAAGTTCCTGCGGCTAAAGAGGAGAAGAAAGGTTTCTTCGGGAAATTATTCGGTAAGAAGAAAGAGGAAGCTGTCGAAGAGAAAGTTTTTGAGGATGAAAAAGCTGTAGAAAAAATTACTGAAAAAGAAGTCATCCCTGAAACCAAGAAGGTTGTTGAGAAGACAGAAGAAAAGATTGTCGAGAATAAACCAGAACTTAAAGAAAAGACTGTTCCCACAGTTGAAAAGAAAGAAAAAGCTGTTGAGACTAAAGAAAAATCGGTTATAGAAGGAAAAGCTGTCGAAATCAAGGAGAGACCAGTTATTGGGGAGAAAAAAGAATCTCCTAAGAGAGAAGAGAAAGTTGCCGAAAAACCTAAAGAAGGACAGAAGAGCTTCTTCGGCAAGATCAAGCAGTCATTCACGACCAAGACCATCTCTGCTGAGAAGTTCGAAGAACTGTTCTGGGATCTGGAACTGATCTTGTTAGAGAATAACGTTTCTGTCGAAGTAATCGACAAGATCAAAGAAGATCTGAAAGAAGAGCTGGTCGACAAACCACTGCCGAGGGATGTCTTGGCTAAGATCGAAGAAACGTTAGAAAGAACTCTGAGAGAAATATTATCTTATGAAAAGATCGACCTTATCGAGAAAGTCAGCCAGAAACAGCCGTACGTTATCGCCTTCTTCGGTATCAACGGAGCAGGAAAAACTACATCGATCGCCAAGCTGGCCCATTATTTCCGGCAGAACCATAAGTCGGTCGTGTTAGCTGCCTGCGATACTTTCAGAGCAGCCGCCATCCAGCAGTTGGAAGAGCACGCCAATAAGCTGGGCGTGAAGATGATCAAGCATGATTACGGTTCTGATGCTGCGGCTGTAGCTTATGATGCTATCCAGTATGCCCAGAAGAATGATGTTGAAGTTGTTCTGATAGACACGGCAGGAAGGCTGCATTCCAACACCAACCTGATGGCCGAACTGGAGAAGATCATCCGTGTTACCAAACCGGACCTGAAAATCTTTGTCGGTGAATCCATCACCGGAAATGACTGTATCGAACAGGCCCGGAAGTTCAACGAGCTGGTGGAGATGGACGGCGCTATCCTTACTAAAGCAGATGTAGATGAGAAAGGCGGTGCGCCGTTGTCGATATCATATACTATCAAGAAGCCGATCTTATTTCTGGGAGTGGGCCAGGAATATAAAGATCTGGAACAGTTCGATGCCGAGACAATCATCAAAAGATTGGGATTTTGAGTTTTTTGAAGTTTTTTTGAATGTTTTTTGAATTAATCTTTTAAAGTGGTGACAGAATAAACATAATATGTCTCAAGAGATCGTTACCATTTTCGACGGGGGATTATCTTTCGTCGCTGGCATGAACTATAGTCCTGAACGTCTGGTTCTTAAAGTATCACATGGCGATACACCATATGTGCTCAAAGCCTTTCCTTCTGATAACCCTTATTTCAACGAGCACATTGATGGAGAAGTAAGAGCGTTAACGATTGCCCAAAGTCTCGATGGGATAACAAAGCTTGTCAATGATTACGGTTCTCAGGGCGGTTTTAGAGCCATCCTGAAGGAATACCGTCAGGGGCAGGATCTTTATCAACGAGGACCAGTTGCAATCTCCTCCTCACTACAACAGCGATTGAGAGATACTGTCGCAAAACTTCATAAGTTTAGTTTATGTGATCTGGACATCAGTCCCAAGAATGTTGTGATCACACCAGATGATGAAGACGCAGTTCTGATTGACTTGGGATCTGCTAAACATCGATCGGTCGTTTCAAGAGATGGTTTTCAGTTAGGGAAAGCTAAAGACCGAGCGTATTTAGAGGGGTTGTTCACTTAAAGCCAGAGCCTCTACCATCTAAAGATTTTTATAATGTTCCGATCTCTCGTTTCTTGGTGATGAGCTATGGATACTGATCTAAGCGGCCTTTATACGGCTTTAGTAACTCCTTTTGATAAAGATGGCGAGGTGAATTATGATGTTCTAGGCAGGCTCATCGACCGGCAGATAGCTGCTGCAGTTGATGGTATCGTCCCTTGCGGTACGACTGGTGAGACACCGACGTTATCTGTGGAAGAACAGCGTGATATTGTTGCCTATGCTATTGAACGCGTAAGAGGCACTGACACAAAAGTCATCCCTGGCACTGGTTCCAATGATACTAAGAAAGCAGTGGTTATGACTAAATCCGCGCATGATGCCGGAGCTTCTGCCATGCTGGTAGTTACGCCTTATTATAATAAGCCCACTCAGGAAGGTCTCTTTCGTTATTTCAGTGAAGTTGCTGGAGCTACTGACAGACCGATCATCGCTTACAACGTTCCCGGCCGTACGGGTGTCAATCTTCTGCCGGAAACGTTAGAACGGATCGCTGACGCTAATCCTCATGTTATCGCTGTCAAAGAAGCATCTGGCGATGTCGTCCAGATAGGAGACATCATCAGCCGTTTTAATGGAAGACCGTTCTACGTCCTGAGCGGCGATGATGCTAAAACGCTGCTTGTCATACGAAGAGGCGGTCATGGGGTCATCTCTGTCGCCAGCAATGTTATTCCTGAAGAAATGAATGACCTGGTTGAAAATGCTTTAACAGAGAATTATAATCTTGCAGAGGATAACCATAACAGATTATCACCACTATTTGATGCTTTATTCATTGAGAGCAATCCCATCCCGGTCAAGCATGCTCTTAACTATCTTGGACACAATGTCGGCGGACTGCGTTCACCGTTATGTGAGATGGATCCAGACAATGCTAGAAAACTGGAAGAAGTTCTGAAAAACCTGAACCTACCCAGAGCCGACCAGGAAGTTTAACACTTCTTAGTGGTAAATTATTTAAAGCCCTCTCTTTTTTGCTGTTTGATATGACTAAATTTACTTTAACAGCTTTGGTACTGGCGGCCTTGCCTTCCATCTCGCAAGCGCGTCAACCACCGGAACGAGAGATACAACTGCCTGTCCCTCTCACCTGCGAAGACGACAGCTGTCTGCCGTATGTTGTAGGAACAGCTCTTGGTGATGTTTATGCTTTGACTGGGGCTGTTTTTGATAGGACTGAGACGCCCACTTCGCTTTCTCGATTTGGAATGGTTCTTGCTTTAGGAACCGTCAATGGTTACTTTACCGGATCTGCTCATGAGTTTGTGCATGGCATTGAGGATGACAATAAACAGCTTGGCTTTAACGGTTTTGGAGGAATTTTTTTGGACTATCGGGGCTCTCCTTCTGAAGACTATCTCATCAATGAGGTTATTACCAGAAGTTCCAGGTCATTGATCTTTCAGGATGGTCTTGCAAGGGGACTTCTTAGATATGCCGTTGCTGAACCTAAAGACATTGATGATGCTATAAATTTCCTGACAAATGCTTTGTCCTCACCGATATACTCTGCTTTTTGTCTTGTCAATGGTCTTGATCTGGAGATCAAAAACTACAAAGATCTTGATCGGGGCTTAAGGAGTACCTGTGATGTTAAAGGTTGGGAGACAGGGATAAACATGAAGTACAGCGAACCAGAACTGGTCATCCCAAACGGCATAGTTCTCTTTAACGAGTATGACCTGTTTCATGTTGCTGATGCGGAGCAGGCGGCTGCTTTAGACCTTGCTCTTGCCTCTGCTAATCTTGAGACGATCAATGCCGTCCTGGAGATCATCGATTACGTCAGGACTAGCGACCGAAGTTATCATCCGCTCTTGTTCAATGTGGGTGGTGTTGAATTCACTCCGCCATATTTCAGCTTTGACTTCACACCGCATGGTGCAGCTGTCCGCGGCGGCGTTGTCTTTAAAGTAGCTGAAGGAACGACGGCTACGCTTGACATCATGTCAACTCCTGATGCGCTTGATTTCAAGCTCGGTCCTGGTCATGCTCACCGGCAAGGTCTCTCTGTCGATGGTATTCCACTGTACGAAGGGAGTTTCTCCGTCAAGGGCAGTGTTTCCGCGGCGATTTCCGAATACCTGCCAGGCAGCGGCAACTCTGATCACGTCGGCTATGAGCTAGAGGCAGAAGTAAAAGTTGATGTTGGCGATTTTTCCATAGTTCCTGAAGTAACAGTTTCACAGAACGACTTGCCTTATTCAGTTCTTACTTATGATCCCGGTCTTGCGGTCAATCCCTTCCTGACTTTTGGCTACAAACTATAGAAACAAATAAAAATAAACTTTTCAGAAAACAGAAAAGATGGGGGAACTGTTATATTTTCTAGAAAAGCCTCATAGAAGATTAGAAGCTAAAGTAGGGGGTGGTGTCCTAACCGTCGGACAACTGACCGTCCAGCTTTATGGCCTAGAAGAGATCCCTGAGTCAGACTTTCATCCTTTTGAAGATGGTTATACTCTTTCAATGGATGCTTCAGTCATCCGGATCATCAATGGTTCAAGAGATGATATAACCAAAGCTCTTGCCGGGCTGCACCGATTTGTTTCTCGTACTCGCGGGAAAGCTATCGTAGTCGTAAAGCATGGATATGTTGGTCTTGATGTTCTTATGGACGATGGTTTCGAACCTATCGGAGAGATCGATAACTTATCGGACCGGCTTTTGGTCTTAGAGAAAGATTATGCCTCTATTGTAGCCCCCCTGGTAAATTACAAACGGTAATCTTATAAATAACCGGCAGAAAATTTCAACCCATGCAAACTTATCATGAAGTTGTAGAAGAGATCAATCCAGCTTTAGTTCTCGTGGGAAGTCTGAGTTCTCCTCAGTCCTCTACTCCGGCCTATAAAGTGATGGGTCCTGAGGGCGCTTTAGTCCTAAAAGTTTTTCCCGAAATTGAGATGCCGCAATTGCGTCGTTGGGCCAATTTTCATAGAGATATTGAAGGGCACCATAATGTTCTTGACGGCAATAAATTACCGGGTTTGGCCGGGATCATCGGAATCTACCAATCTTCTGAGCAATGTGTTCTTCTGAGGCCATATGTTTATGGTACAATGATTGAAAGGTCAGCCCTTCCGAATCTTCGGGATGATCTTGAAAAAACTATTGGGGTGATCCATGAAGCTGGTTTCTCCGGCATTACACTCTCTCGTCGGAATATCATTGTCGGTCCTGCTCAAGATGATGCTACTTTAGTAGACCTTGACTATACCTACACTAAGGGCATGAAAAGTTTCAACGCTGGAAAAGTAAGGGACAAGATTTCTATCAATAGGCTATTCTCAAAATAAATCTTTAAAAAGAGAAGCGCTCTGAAAGCCTGCATGACTTCATTTTACATCGAGACGTACGGCTGTTCGCACAATTTTTCAGATTCAGATTCAGAGAGGATGGCTGGGCTGTTGAAAGAAGCTAGGTTTGAGCATAAAGAAAGCCTGGAAGATGCCGACATCATCGTCTTCAACACCTGCACCGTGGAAGGTCCTACGGCTGACGCTTTCTTCACCAGGTTAGAGAGCATAAAGAAAGAACATCCCTATAAGCTGATCATCATCACCGGCTGCATCCCGCAGACCGATCCTGAACGGCTTAAAGGCTTTGCTCTCGTCGGCACCAAAGCTATCCACTGCATCGTAGAAGTAGTGGAAGAAGCTCTCAACAATAATACTGTCCAGATGCTGGAGGCTGGAGAGATGCCGCCGTTAGACCTGCCCAAAGTAAGGAAAAATCCTATCGTGGAGATAATCCCTCTCAATCTTGGCTGCTTAAACGCCTGTACTTTCTGTAAGACTAAATCAGCTAGAGGTAATCTTACCTCGTACCCAACGGAAGAGATCATTAACTTGGCTAAAAGATCGGTGAAAGAAGGTGTCAAAGAGATCTGGTTGACTTCTCAGGATACCATGTGCTACGGTTTTGACATCAAGACCAACTTAGCTGAACTGCTCCAGAAGCTGGTAGAGATTCCCGGAGATTTCAAGATTCGTGTTGGTATGGGCAATCCGGTCCATCTGCTTAAGATAAAAGATGAGCTGATACCGTTGTTCAACCATCCAAAAGTGTTTAAGTTCATCCATCTGCCGATGCAGGCCGGCAGCGACAAAGTCTTGAGAGATATGCAAAGAGGAAACACTACTGATGAATTCCTCAACTTGGTAAAACGTGTCAAAGAAGAAATCCCTCACATCACTCTGGCAACTGACATCATCGTCGGCTTTCCTACGGAAACTGAGGATGACTTCTGGCAGACACTGGAAGTGGTCCGCAAGACTTCTCCCGACATAATCAGCATGAGCCGTTTCTGGCCGCAGCCGAAAACTCCTGCCGCTGAGATGGAACCTATCCCTTTGGAAGAGATGAAAAGGCGAACTAAAGTGCTGATGGATATTTTCCATAACATCTCTACCCTCCAGAACGAACGCTGGCTTGGTTGGCAGGGAGAGATATTGATAGATGAGAAAGGAACGCAGGAAAATCAATGGATCGGCCGCAACGAAGCGTATAAACAAGTGCTGGTCGATGGCAATTTCTCTTTAGGCCAGAAAGTCAAGGTGCGGATAGACAAGACCACTACTTTCGATCTAAAGGGGAAGGTGTTAGATCAACCTCCGCAATCTTCTTAAACTTGCTTTGATTACTTCCTGACATGAAACCTGTCTTTGTTGTAAATATCGCTTTACTGCTGGTGGCGACCGTTCTGCTTATGGTTAACGTCTCGCCGGCTTTTACCGGGGGAAGCATCACTTCTCTTGAAAATTCTGACGCAACTTGCGCTTATTCAGAAGACGGTGTCCTGGCCACCCTGCCGAAAGAACAGTGCTGCTACGAAGCGGTTAAACAGTATGCCTGCGAAAAGGATGATGGTGGATACAGATGTTATGCCTCTCCGGAATCTTCGCGGTTTCTCGTCTTAGATCAAGACATGATGACCTTATGCCAGAAGAGGGGATACGATGTGGGATAGCTGGAAGACGACAAAAGTGCTGTTGATCCTCATATTGGTGCTTTCTTTAGTCACCCTGCGTGGTCAGCTTCCTCTTCAGGTGGACGAACCTTCTAATGTTGTCATCGACGAAAATGTTATTTCCCTGCAGTCACTTACTCTAAAACAGAAGATCGCGCAGATGATTCTAGTATATGGAAAAGATAGTAACGCCGAACTCTATCAAAAGATGCTAATCGGTGGCGTGTATCTGGGAGCGAAAAGACAGGAAGCTGATTTCAATGATGCTGTTTCCTCATTTCAGGAGAAAGCGACCATCCCTCTCTTGGTAGCAGTCGACCTGGAAGGCTGTCTTAATCCATTTGAAAATTTTGCTCAATTTCCCTCATTGGCTGAGATAAACACATCTGATGAGGCCTATGCCGTCGGAAAAAGAGAGGGCGAACTGCTCTCTTCTCTGCGCATAAATGTTAATCTTGCTCCGGTGCTTGACCTGAAAGATGATATCCTGCATTGCCGCAGCTTCTCAGGAAGCACCGAAGAAGTTTCTGAAAAAGGGGCAAGATACCTGGCTGGGTTGCAGGAACAAGAGGTGCTGGCTGTCGGCAAACATTACCCTGGGAAAACGCTCAGTGTCGATGATTCCCACAAGACCATCGTTTCTGCCACTATTGGAGAGGATGATCTGGTCCCTTTCAAAGAAGCGATGACTAATGATGTCTCTGGTATCATGGTATCTCACGTCATCTCCTCAGGAGCTGTCGATTCAGAAGGCAGGCCTTCCGGTGTCTCTCCAGCAGTCGTATCGTCATTACGTCAGCAGTTTTCTGGGCTGATCTTCAGCGATGAGGTAGGTATGCTGGGTTTGGCTGGTTTCTACAAGCCGGCGGAAGTCAATATCATGTACGTCGACCTGGTCAAGGCCGGCCACGATCTTATCCTCAATTTTGATAGGGATCCTAAGAATATCTATCGCATGATTAGAGCCGTTGAGAAAGCTGTAGAGAACGGTGAAATCTCGGAAGAGAGGATCGATAGTTCTGTACGGAGGATTCTTACGGCTAAAGGGATGACTGTGGTGGAGTAGAAATTCTTAAAAACCCTTTCTTTATTCCTGCTGGTATGGATCCGGCAACCCTGCGTGAAAAGTACTTCGAGTTTTTTAAATCTAAGAACCATGCTTTGATCCCTTCAGCTTCCCTTGTTCCGTTGAACGACCCTTCCGTCTTGTTCACCACGGCCGGCATGCAGCCTTTGGTACCTTATTTATTAGGACAGAAACATCCTGCTGGGAAACGGCTGGTCAACGTCCAAAAATGCCTCCGCACCGGAGATGTGGAAAATATCGGCGACAACACCCATCATACGTTCTTCCAGATGCTCGGCAACTGGTCTCTGGGTGATTATTTCAAGAAGGAAGCTATCGAATGGAGCTTTGAGTTCCTTACCTCTAAAAAATGGTTGGGCATACCAAAAGAGATGCTGGCCGTAACCGTCTATAAAGGTGATGAGGTTGTTCCTGTTGACAAAGAAGCTGTAGCCTTGTGGCAGGGATTAGGGATCGCTAAAGAGAGAATAGCTTATTGCGGCAGCGACAATTTCTGGTCAGCCGGTGAAACCGGTCCCTGCGGCCCCTGTACGGAGATGTTCTACTGGACGGGCGATGAGAAAGTTCCTGTGAAGTTTGATCCTGATGATAACCGCTGGGTAGAGATCTGGAATGATGTGTTCATGACGTATAATAAAGCTAAAGATGGTTCTTTGTCTCATCTATCCCAGAAAAATGTCGACACCGGCATGGGCTTTGAAAGGGCCGTCACTGTGCTGGCAGGTGAGAAAAGCGCCTACGAGACAGCGTTGTTCAAGCCGATCATCAAAGCGGTCGAGAAACTCAGCGGCAAAAAATATTCAGAGCATAAGAAAGCGATGCGTATCATCGCCGACCATCTTCGGGCAGCGGTTTTTATCATCGGTGACGAGAACTCCGTCATCCCTTCCAACGTCGATCGCGGCTATGTCCTCAGAAGACTCATCCGAAGAGCCATCCGTTACGGCAAACAACTAGGCATCGAAGATCCGTTTACTTCCAAAGTCGCTGAAACTATCATCAAAGAATACTCTTCTTTCTATAACGAACTAATGAAAAATAAGAGCACCATCCTCAGCGAACTGCAATTGGAAGAAGACCGTTTTGCCGCTACCCTTGAGAAAGGTCTCCGCCTCTTCGAGAAGCTGGCTGCGGAAGCCGAGATGATTTCCGGCAAGGACGCTTTCCTGTTATTCCAGAGCTACGGTTTCCCGCTGGAGATGACTCAGGAGCTGGCTCTGGAGAACGATATCTCTGTCGATGAAGAAGGTTTCAAAGAGGAATATGAAAAACATCAAGAACTTTCCCGAACAGCCTCTGCCGGCAAGTTTAAAGGTGGTCTGAGCGATCATTCTCCTGAAACCACCAGGTTGCATACTGCCACTCATCTTCTTAATGAAGCTCTTAGAAAAGTAGTTTCTTCTGAAATAAAACAACGGGGCAGTAACATCACTCCTGAAAGACTGCGTTTTGATTTCTCCTTTGACCGGAAACTGACTCCTGAAGAAGTTAAGAAAGTTGAGGAAGAGGTCAATCGGGTCATCAAAGAAGAGATGCCGGTCCGTCGGGAAGAGATGTCTAAGGATGAGGCTATCAAGATCGGCGCCCAGATGGAGTTCGGCGCTAAGTATCCTGACAAAGTATCGGTCTATTTCGTCGGCGATTATTCTAAAGAGTTCTGCGGCGGTCCTCATGTCCACAATACCAAAGAGATCATCGGTATCAAGATCACCAAAGAAGAATCCTCGTCTGCTGGTGTCCGCAGGATCAAAGCCGTGCTTGTCCATACGCACCATGACAGCAGGGAATAGATGACGGCTAAAAGCAATTGAGAGCCGAAGATAATTGACGGTCGAAGATAATTGACAGCGGAGACTTTGGCAGCAGAAATTAAGTGGCAGTAGATAAAAACTAGGTAATCCTTTTAAAATAGTCCATTTTTGCGGGAGTTATGTTACTACAAGTGATGTTACCGCACCATTACAAGATGGTTTATGGTGGCGTTAATGGTCATTCCCGCCAGGCATTGGTGATGGGGCCGATCCCAGCAAATGGGGAACGTGATAAAAGTGTCTCCCAGTTGGTTGAACGGGGCTTAATATATGAAGCGGGAGTTCTGGTCCTGAAAGAGTATCGACCGGAAGTCGAGCGCATTAATCCTTTGGCTGCATTTATCCGATCTCAGGCATTCCAGGGTGACCCGGCGTTCTCTTTCATGTCTGATCGAAGGATTACTTCTGTTTGCATTACAGATGACGGTCTGCCCCTTGACGATGCTCCTCCTGAGGGTGTTTCAAAGCAGAGATGGAATTTTTATAAGTCAAAATACCTTTGTCGCGCAAAACAGCGGGTATTGGTCGGAGACGACGACCGGACGATATTTATCGGGGGTCTTCTTGAAGATGCTCTGTCTAAAGCGATGCTGGATTTTAAAGTAAATTTTCCAAATACGAAAGTGGCCTATGTCCCTGACTTGTGTGTTTCCAGAGGTGAATCTATTAAAATTAAAGCCGTCGATACTCTTTCTCATTATGGTGTTGAAGCATTGACTCTAGAGGAAGCGTTGATATATATTGAAACCTCTGCGTGAGATTTATAAGTTCCAGCTGATTCTCTTATAAGATGCCGTTCCACTGTGAAGCCTGCGGAAATGAGATGGAGTCGATCAAGCAGAAATATATCTGCCGGAACTGCGGCCATATCAATCCTTGTTGTGAAGGTGATGTCTGTCAATGAAATTAAAACTGATTCTCTTATTATCAATACTGCTTTTCATAGTAGCTTGCGTTTCCGAAGCGCCGGAGCCGGCTACGGAGCAGGTAAATCTGGAACCAACTCCTGAATCGGGACGATCTACTGAGGTCTTACCGTCAGAAGTTCCTGAAATTTTACCACCGGAAGTTCAAGCTGAAGAACCGTCGACTTTGGATGACTGGCATTACCAGCTCCAGGATGCTACTTTCTCTAGTGTACGGGAACTTCAGACGGCTTATGTCATAGTTGACATCGACGATATCGATCTTTCGGCAGAACAGCTGGGTGTACTGCACCAGCAGGGCAAGACCATCTTTTCTTATCTTAGCATCGGTGAAGCGGAAGATTACCGTGAATACTGGCAGGATGGCTGGCGGGTTGGTTCTCCTTCTTTCATCGACGCTGAAAATCCTGGTTGGGAAGGCAATTTTAAAGTGAAATATTGGGATCTCGGATGGCAGGAGATCATTTTGGCTAAAGTGGAAATGATCGCGGAACAAGGCTACGACGGCGTCTATCTGGATATCATTGACGCATACGAATACTACGAAGAACAGGGACGAGAAACGGCTGCTCAAGAGATGATTGACTTTGTCAGAAAGATACGTGAAGCCAGCCAGCAGATTAATCCGAGTTTTCTGATCGTGCCGCAGAATGCCGCCGAACTGTATACTTTTGAGGAATATAGACAGATCATCGACGGTTTCGGCAAAGAAGATACTTGGTTTGATGATGACGAAGAGATTTCAGATGACAGCTCTCTCTCTTTTCTTGACCAAGCTGTCCGGGACGGCAAGTTTGTCCTGGCTGTCGACTATCCTACTATAGAAAAAAAGATCTGTGAATTTTATAAAGAATGTAATTCTCACGGCTTTTATTGTACTGTCTCCGATAGGGATCTTGATCTTTCAGAGCCCATCTTTTGTGGTGATTGATGTTTGGAGAAAAACATGAGAACCTTACAGATGACTTTAGCAGGATTATTGGCTGGTTGCGCGGGACCGTCTCAGACGCAGTGGCTGCAGCATGATTGGAATATCGATGTCTATGAAGTTCAACTTGAGGCGGAAGAAGGTGATGGCTTTGGCTCAGCTTACGAGATAATCGGTTGCAGCTCAGACGGGAACATTACAGACGCTGAGTTTCGCAGACTGGCTTTTGACAAACTTATCAGTGATCGTCAATACAGCTTGATCGACAAGTCTCGGGAGATAGTAGTGCTTCCTGCATATCGAGACCAGGGATTATTCTGCCACCATTTCTATCTCTTGAAAGAAGATCAGACGAAGTGCACAGTACCGATTCCTGAAATCTCTGAGATATAAGAAAAATGGTGCGGAAGCCGGGATTTGAACCCGGGTCGCAGCCTTGGCAAGGCCGCATACTAGACCACTATACGACTCCCGCATCAATCAATGGGAAAAAGGGAGCTCTTAATAAAGTTTTTTGTTGGCTGGAAGCTTATCTCTAAAACGCTTAATCACTTACATTCTCCAAAAATTTAATAAACCACGTCCAAATCTCACAGGAATAAGCATCGACCCCTCTTAGTTTAGCCTGGCTAGAACGCTCCGCTGTAGAGATTCTCGCTGCACGACTGGGAATTATCCCTCGAATGACATGCAGACAGCGGTGACGGAGAGATCCCCGGTTCAAATCCGGGAGAGGGGATACGGAAGGGGAGGCGTTCGCGTCTTTCCTTTCTTTTTTCTTAAGAATCATGTTCCTCAATATATAAAAAGGCTGATCTGACGGATGCACGGTTATGGAATATGTAAGAAGATTTATTGAAGCTGACATTGACGTGCTTACTTTTGTAGCTGCTGATAATCCAACAATAGGTGTGGTCTCTGTGGCTTGTCCTACAAAGGTTAGTCCTGCTGACCTTACCGACGTCGTATCTCAGATGAGCGCTGCTGGTTATCAGGCTTTAGCTTTCAATTTTGCGGGTTATACTCCCGATGTTAGCGCTCAGCTGGTCCATGCTGCGGCTTTAGCTCATGCTAGTTATGGCATCGAAAGAGCTGGTTTTGTAGGCAGGGCTTCTAGGGATTTCATGAGAACCTGGAAAAAGTTGAATGAGCAGAATCAGGTCAGTTTTAACACGCCTCCGATATACAGCAGCTTAGACAAAGCGGTCGAGGCTCTTATGCCCAAAAAATGATGGATTCCATAATCCTTTACGATTGTTCTTTTCTCTGTAACCTCGGCGTCTCTGAAGAAGAACGTAAGACCAAACAAGAGATTCTTATCGACGTAGAAATCTTTACCGACATCTCAAAAGCAGCTAGTTCAGACGAGGTCAACGATACAATCAATTACGAAGAAGTTCATGCTGTTCTAAAAGACATCATTGAGAAGACAGAATATAATCTGCTGGAACGAATCTCGGACACCTGCGCTAAAACCTTGCTGGGATCTTTTTCTCTTAAGAAAGTAAGGGTTACTGTTAAGAAACCAGCGGCGTTAGCTTCAAAAGGGGTAAGATATGCCGCAGTGGTCGTGGAAAGACCGTAATCTTTAATAGTCCCTGTCTATTCTTTTCCACATGGTAGAATTACTGGGTTTGATCACGGCTAACCTGATAATGGTGGTTATCATCTTCATAGTCTCCATCATCCCCCTCTATATCGCCGTAAAGATGCTGGGAGGACACACCTCGTTGCTAAAGACCTCTTTAGTGGCTTTGTTGACAGGATCGGTCTCTCTTTTTATTACTATTAAACTCTCATCTTATGCTGGCATTGTCTCTTTCTTAGCTACTATTGTCGTCTACAGATTTGCATTCGATGTAGGTTTCATAAGGGCATTCTTGGCCTGGCTGCTGCAAGGCGTGGTCTTGGCAGGTTTCTTCTATCTATCGTTTTTGCTCTTCCTATAATCTAAAAAAGCAAAAGCTTTATAAACAGACCCCAGTTTCTTGACCCAATGGCAGGGGATTTTCTACAACTATCAGTAAAAATAGTGTAGATGATGCGCTGTCAGAAGAGGTGCCCTGGTGGTGTAGTTCGGCCTAGCATGGAGCCCTGTCACGGCTTCGACCCGGGTTCAAAATGGTTGGGTCAATCACAATCAATGAAAGTCCCGGCCAGGGCGCTTTTTAGTTCCTGGACGGTGCAAAGGTCAAACCTTTGATATCGGCCAGGCACTCTGGGCCGGTAGCTTAGCTTGGTAGAGCGCCTGACTTTTACGTCAGGTTGGTCGTTCAACCGACAATGTTATCAGGCGGTCGAGGGTTCAAATCCCTTCCGGCCCGTCAGGGGCGAAGAAAGTTCCGAACGTAAATTTCGGGATTTTCCCGCCCACCTCATAATCATCCCGCAAACACAATGACCAGCCCCGCAAAACACATCCTCGTACCGTCTCATGTCAAGCTCTCTGACAAGGAGAAGGAAACTTTCTTACAGTCTCAAAATCTTACTATCAAAGAACTTCCTAAAATCTTGGTAAATGATCCTGCTTTGATCGGTTCCGGTGCTAAAGAAGGAGACATCATCAGGATCGAACGGGCTAGCGCTACTGCTGGCAAGACATTTTATTATAGGGTGGTAATCAATGGATAATAACAGGTCTATCCTTATCAAGAAATATTTTGAAGAGAAACGCTTCGTAGATAGCAACATCCAATCATTCAATAATCTGCTGGAGAACGGTCTTCAGGAAGTCATTGAAGAGAACAAAGAAGCTGAACCGACCATCATCCCGGCTAACATCGAAAAATTTAAGATCCGTTTTGGCCGCATCACTATCGGTAAGCCGGAGATCACGGAGGCTGACGGCAGTAAAAGACCGATCTATCCGATGGAGGCGCGTCTGCGAAAGATCTCTTATAATGCTCCTATCTATCTTGAAGTCAACACTTATATCAATGATGTACAGCGTGAGAACTTCGTGGCTGAAGTCGGCAAGCTGCCGATCATGCTTAAAAGTAAGTTCTGCCACCTGGACGGCTTGAAACGGGAGGACCTTTTGAAACAGGGAGAAGACCCTTCTGATCCAGGCGGTTATTTTATCATCAACGGCACTGAAAGGGTCATCGTCAATGTGGAAGATCTGGCTCCTAACAACTTCATGGTTGAGCAAGCTTCATCCGGGGAATTTGTCGGTCGTTTCTTCGCCGCCCGCGGTTCCTATAAGATTCCGCATAGTTTCGAACGCAAGAAGGATGGCATCTATTACATCTCGTTCACCCGTGTTAAGCAGATGCCTATCGTTGTTGTCTTGAAAGCTCTTGGTCTGGTCAAAGATGAAGAGATCATGAAATCAGTTTCCAAAGACAGAAGTTACGATGAGCTTATCCTTAACCTATTTGAATTTGTCGACATAAAAACTCAGGATGATGCTATCGATTTTATCAGTAAGCAGATCGGTGTCGGTCAGACCAAAGAGATCCGTGTTGAAAGGACCAAAGAGATCCTGGAGAAATACTTGTTCCCAAATATCGGCATGACTCAAGAGAACCGCCCGGAAAAAGCCATTAACCTTTGCAAGATGCTCAAAAAATATATTGACGTCGCTTCCGGGCAGAGACCGTCTGATGACAAGGATCATTACATGAACAAGCGGATCAGGATGAGCGGTGACCTTTTGCTGGACTTGTTCCGGGTCAACTTTAAAGTCCTTGTCGGGGATATCCTTTACAACTTCCAGCGTATCATCAAGCGAGGTAAGCTTCCTTCGATCAGGGTCATCATCCGTGACAAGCTGTTAACATCTAGATTATACTCATCCATGGCCACTGGCGAATGGGTCGGCGGCAGACAAGGGGTTTCACAGCGTATGAGCCGTACTAATTTCCTGGATATGGTCTCACACTTGCAGAGGGTCGTCAGCCCGCTGTCTAGCGCTCAGGAGAACTTCGAAGCGAGAGCCTTGCACTGTACCCATCTAGGCCGGCTGTGTCCTATCGAGACTCCCGAAGGTACTAACATCGGTCTACGTAAGAACCTGGCCATGCTCTGTTCACTATCACAAAACGTTCCAGAAGACAAGGTTCTGGAATCATTGAAAACCATCGGGTTACGGGAAGCATAAAATGGCAGAAGTATATATCAACGCAAAATATGTCGGAACTGTAGATGATCCTCGCTCTTTTGTCAGCGATATCAAAGATCTTAGAAGGAAAGGCACTTTGCCTGATGATATTAACATTTTCCATAATAAAGAAGTTGACGAGATCTACGTCATGTCTGATGAGGGCCGAGCTAGACGTCCGCTAATCATCGTCAGGGAAGGCAAGACCCTTCTGACTGAGAAACATCTTGAACAGCTGAAAGACGGTGAGCTTACTTGGGTTGACCTCGTACGTCAAGGTGTTATCGAATATCTTGATGCTGGTGAAGAAGAGAACGCCCTCGTGGCTTACAGGCCGGAAGATCTTACCGAGAGCCACACTCACATGGAGATCACACCGGGTTCTATCAGTGGCGTCGCTACCGCTTTAGTTCCTTTCGGGAATTACAACCAATCCTCACGCCTTATCATCGGCAGCAAGAACCAGAAACAGTCTCTTGGTTTCTATGCCGCTAACTTCCATCTAAGGATGGATATGGACGCCAACATCCTGCACTATCCGCAGTTTCCTATCGTCAAGACCAGGATCCATGACGTGACTGATTATGAAGAGCATCCTTCCGGCCAAAACATGGTCGTAGCTGTCATGTGTTATGATGGTTATAACATGGAAGACGGTGTCATCCTTAACAAAGGCTCTATCCAACGTGGTCTGGCCCGAAGCACTTATTTCACGCCGGTAAAAGCTGAAGAGCTCCGTTACTCCGGCGGTCTTATTGATGAAGTGGCAGTACCGGACAAAGAAGTTAAAGGTTACCGCAGTGAGCGTGATTACCGCCACCTGGAAGCAGATGGTATCGTCTCTCCCGAAGCTTTCGTCGAAGAGGGCAATGTTGTTATCGGTCGTACCAGCCCGCCGCGATTCTTAAGCGGCATGGATGAATATAACCTTTCTGGTTCTATCCGTCGTGAAAGTTCCGTCGCATTAAAACATGGTGAGCAAGGCATTGCCGATTTCGTAGTACTTACTGAGAACGAAGAAGGTAACAAGTTGGTGCAGGTACGCTTAAGAGAAGAACGTGTCCCGGAGATCGGCGACAAGTTCACGTCCCGTCACGGACAGAAAGGAGTTACCGGCATCTTGGTGCCGCAGGCAGATGCGCCTTTCTCAACTTCAGGTATCGTTCCTGATCTCATCTTTACACCTCATGGTATATCCTCGAGGATGACTATCTCACATCTGGTGGAACTTCTGGGTGGAAAAGTAGGAGCACTTGGCGGCCGTTATGTTGACGGTACCTTGTTTGAATCTGAAAAAGCTGAAGACCTCCGTAAAGAGCTTCTCACTTTAGGATTCCGTGAAGATGGTACTGAGATCTTCTTCGATGGACGTACTGGCAAACAGATGCTGGCCAAGATCTATGTCGGCAATATGTATTACCTGCGTCTGCGCCACATGGTCGCTAACAAGATGCAGTCCAGGGCCCGCGGTCCTATCCAGCTTTTGACAAGACAGCCTACTGAAGGGAAAGCCAAAGAAGGCGGTCTTCGACTGGGAGAGATGGAGAAAGATACCTTTATCGCTCACGGCGCTTCTCTCTTGTTGAAAGAGCGGTTCGATTCAGACCGTGTTACCGTTCCAGTCTGTGAGAAGTCTGGTCTTGTCGGCTATTATGATGCCAGAACTAACAAGTTGATGTCTCCCGTATACGGAGAAGATTCAGATATCTCATATGTAGAGATGAGCTACGCCTTCAAACTTTTGCTTAATGAGCTGATATCTTTAGGTATCCATCCTAAGATAGAACTTGAGGACAAATATTAGAGGACTACTGACATGAAACCGCAATTCGTATCCAAAAAGATCAAATCCATCTCTTTTGCAGTTTTGTCTCCAAAAGTCGTTAAAGACATGTCAGCGGCAAAAGTGGTGACCCCCGAGTTGTACGATCGTGAAGGCTACCCGGTTGACGGCGGTCTTATGGACACCCGTCTTGGTGTCATCGATCCAGGTCTGGTCTGTAAGACTGACGGACTAAAACTGAAAGATACTCTCGGTCACTTCGGCTATATCGAGTTGGCTCGTCCGGTGGTCCATATTAAATTTATCCGGCAAATACTTGATCTTCTGAAGTCATCCTGCCGTTCTTGTGGAAAACTATTGATTCCGGAAGAGAATACTGCTAAGTATCGCAACCTTCTTAACAAGATGGGCGAAGAAGAAGGGTTTGAGTCACGTAGAAGACAGATCAAGATTATCGTCGATAAATACAAGAAAAAAGATAAATGTCCGCACTGCGGCGGCAAGCAGGAAAAGATCAAGCTTGATAAACCTTATAACTTTTATGAGAATGATACCAGGCTCAGCCCGATCGAAGTGAGGGCTAGATTAGAAAAGATCCCTGATGAGGAGCTTGGATTGTTCGGATTTGCGCTGGGTTTCCGGCCGGAATGGATGGTCCTTACTATCTTGGGTATCCCGCCAGTTACCATGAGGCCGAGCATCACTTTGGAATCCGGCGAACGTAGTGAAGATGATCTTACTCACAAGTTGGGAGACATCGTCCGTATCAACCAGCGTCTTTTTGAAAACATCAACGCTGGAGCTCCTGAAGTCATCATCGAAGACCTCTGGGACCTCTTGCAATATCATGTTACAACTTTCTTCGACAATGAGGTGCCGCAGCTGCCTCCAGCAAGACATCGCGGCGGCCAAGTGCTGAAAACGCTGGTCAATAGGATCAGCAGCAAGGAAGGACGTATCAGGCACAACCTGGCCGGTAAGCGTACTGATTTCTCAGCGCGTACAGTTATCAGCCCCGATCCTCTTATCGCTCTTAATGAAGTGGGTGTGCCGCAGGCCATGGCCATGAGCCTTACTGTCCCTGAAAGGATCAACGAGTGGAACATTGAATACCTTCGTAAATATGTTGAACGCGGTTCTAAAGTATATCCTGGCGCTAACTACATCATCAAACCCGATGGGCGCAGGAAAACAGTTACTGAGGAGACTAAAGAAGAGATCCTGGAGGAGCTTGCTCCCGGCTACGTCGTGGAAAGACACCTGATCGACGGTGACGTCGCTTTATTCAACAGGCAGCCGTCTTTGCACAGGATGAGCATGATGTGTCATCACGTAAAAGTCCTGCCGGGAAGAACTTTCCGTCTTAATCCCGCTGTATGTAATCCTTATAACGCAGACTTCGACGGTGACGAGATGAACCTTCACATCCCTCAGACTGAAGAAGCCCGCGCGGAAGCACAAGTTTTGATGCTGGTAGAGACTCAGATGATCAGCCCCCGTTACGGCCTTAGCGTCGTCGGCTGCATCCACGATGGTATCACTGGTAATTATCTTTTGACAAAGGAGCTGGTATTGACCCGCCTGGAAGCGGTAGACCTGCTTTATGCTTGCGGTGTCGACGACCTCTCACGTCTTCCTAATAAAGATAAGATCGATGGCAAAGAAGTGTTCTCTGTCCTGCTTCCTGAAGATTTCAATTTCAGCGGCAAGGATAAGAGCGGCAACGACGTTAAGATCACTAATGGTAAGTTGAAGACTGGTCTGATGGACAAAGCAAACCTTGGTCAGGAGTCAGGTCTGATGCTGCGTAATATCTATGAGCGCTACGGTGCAGCCTATGCGGCTGAGTTCCTCGGCAAAGTCTCAAAACTAGGTATCAACGTTCTCTCACGAAGAGGTTTTTCTATCGGTATCGGCGACATGGACCTAACTAACGAGACAGAAGATGAGATCAAGTCCGTCTTGGAACGTGCTGAACTGGAAGCTGAAAAGATCATCGAACATTTCAATCAAGGAAAGCTGGAACCGCTGCCCGGCAGATCATTGCAGGAAACGATGGAACTGCGTATCCTGGAAGCTTTGAACAGGGCTCGTAACAAGAGCGGGGATCTGGCCATGCGGCAGAAATTTGACAGTGCTGCTTTGGTCATGGCAAAGTCAGGAGCAAGAGGTAATGCTTTGAACATCGCCCAGATGGCAGCTGTCGTCGGCCAGCAGGCTTTACGCGGCAGACGTATCGATCATGGTTACAGCGGTAGAACCCTTCCTTATTTTAAAGTTGGTGATGTCTCACCGAAAGCACGGGGATTCGTCCGCAACAATTTCAAAAGCGGTCTTACTCCGTATGAGTTTTTCTTCGGGGCCATGACTGGTAGGGACGCTCTGATGGATACTGCTTTGAGGACGCCTAAATCAGGTTACCTTTACAGAAGGCTTTCCAACGCTATGCAGGATCTTAAAGTTGATTATAACGGCATGGTCCGTGATGCCAGCAATCGGGTTGTCCAGTTCGCTTATGGTGAAGACGGTCTTGATGTCTCACGCACAAAGAACGGCCAGGTCGACGTTCATCGTATCATCGAACAGGTTATAGGTGGCAAAGAATGAAAGCAGAAAACGCAAAACTAGTGGACACTTACGAAAACAAGCTGCCCTTTTCGGTCTTGGAAGAGATCAAAAATTCCGTTCCTGACAGCGCTTCCAAAGAGAACATCAAGACTATCCTTGAGGAAACCTTTGCATTATACCTACAGGCGAAGATCAATCCAGGCGAATGCGTCGGTCTGGTCTCAGCTGAAAGTATCGGCGAACCAGGTACGCAGATGACCTTGAACACCTTCCACTTCGCTGGGGTCGCTGAGATGAACGTTACCACTGGTCTGCCGCGTATCATCGAGATTTTCGACTGCCAAAAGACTATCAAGACGCCGATGATGGAAGTCTACCTTAAAGATCCTAAGATAGAGAATGTTAAAGCATTGGCTTTAAAGATCAAAGAGACCAAATTCAGCGAGTTCGTCACCTCTTATTCACTAAATATCTTCGAGCAGAACCTGAAAGTTACCCTCAGCAGGGAGCTTCTTGATGACCATGGTCTCGATGTGAAAGATATGATCAAAGCACTTAAGCTGAAAGCAAAAGGCTTTACTATGGAATCTGACGACGGATCTCTCACATTTATCCATAAAGGGAAACCTGAAGATATCAAAGATCTTTACAATCTTAAAGAGAAATTAAAAGCCGTCAAGATCAGCGGCCTGAAAGGTATCAGGCAGGTTCTTCCGGTCAAGCGTGGTGAAGAATATATCGTCCTTACTTCAGGTACCAACCTAAAAGAAGTTCTGGAGATGGATGAAGTTGACGCTACCAGAACCATCTGTAATGATATGAATGAAGTCTATCAGGTTCTTGGTCTGGAAGCAGCCCGGCAGACTGTTATCAACGAAGTCTACAAAGTTATCGAATCACAGGGCCTCAATATCGACATCCGCCATATCATGTTGGTAGCTGATATCATGTGCGCTTCCGGCGTCTTACGTGGTATCACTCGTTATGGAGTCGTCAAGGAAAAAGCCAGCGTCCTGGCCAGGGCTTCATTTGAGACACCGATCAGGCACCTTATCAATGCTGCCTTGGAAGGTGAAGTAGATGCTCTGACCTCCGTCGTTGAGAATGTTATGATCAACCAGCCGGTGCCGTTAGGAACAGGCTTACCCGGCTTGATTACAAAATTGAAATAAGGTGAATACTGATGGCAAAAAGAAAAGAAGTTTCCGACAACGTCAAGACGATCAAAGTAGCTCTTCAGGAAGGGAAAGCGATCATTGGGGCCGATAGAGTGCTCAAGACTCTAAAACAAGGTTCTCTTACTGGCGTCTATCTTGCTCAGAATTGTCCGGAAGAACTCAGAAAAAATATTGAACACCATGCTGCTCTCGCTGACGTCCCGGTTATCGTCCTGGAGAGAGATAATGAAGAGTTAGGGACTCTCTGCAAGAAAAACTTTTTTGTCTCCGTCTTGGCGACAGCGTAAAAGTGGCACGTCTCAAACTTGATCAGGACACTCTCGGCTTCTCTAATCTGCTTGAGCGGAAATTAGGAGTGAGGGTGAAAGACTGTTTCAAAGATAGTGAGACGATCTATTGTATAGTCTCTCAGGGACAGATGGGCAAGGCCTTGGGAAAAGGCGGCAGCAACATCCACAAGGTTCAGGACGAGCTGGGAAAGAGAGTCAAGATCATAGAATATCGGGAGGATCCGGTAGAGTTCATCAAAAATGTTATCTATCCTCTTAAAGTGGAGCAGATTGTACTGGGAGAGGGTGTCATAATCCTCAAAGATAGCAACAGAAAAACAAAAAGTTTATTAATAGGCAGGGAGAGTCGCAACATAAACCTCATTAAAAGGGCAATTCAGCGCTTTTTTAACGTGGATGTCAAGATCGAATAAAAATGGGAAAGAAACCGACTGGATTGGGAGCAGCCAAGAAGCTGATGAAACGTAGAAGCACTTTCAAGCTTCAAAGCAGAAGCAAGCTTAAGAAAAAGGTAGATCCATTGGCAGGTTCTTCCCAGGCTAAAGGTATTGTTCTGGAAAAAGTTCAGATTGAAGCTAAACAGCCTAACTCAGCCATGCGTAAGTGCGCACGCGTCCAGTTGGTCAAGAACGGCAAGCAGATCACTGCGTTTATGCCAGGCGACGGTGCCCAGAAGTTGATCAACGAGCACGATGAAGTTATCGTGGAATGTATCGGCGGTAAGATGGGCCGTGCTAAGGGGGATATCCCCGGCGTCAGGTGGCAGGTCATCAAAGTTAACGATCAAAGCCTGGTAGCTCTACTAGGCGGTAAATTGGAGAAAGCGAGACGATAAACATGAGCGACATAAAATTTTTCAACAGATGGTCTGGCGAAGGCGTTGTTGTCAGTGACGTTGGATTGCAAAGATATCTTACTATCGATCCGAAGCTGATGCCGAAGACCGGCGCTCGCTATGCCGGCAACAGGTTCCATAAATCTCATACTTTTATCGTGGAAAGGCTTGCTTCCAAGCTGATGAGTTCCGGCCACAAAAGTAAGAAACATTTCATGAGTTCCGGCCATAACACCGGCAAGAAAAACAAAGTTCTTAAGATTGTTGAAAATGCTTTGGCTAAAGCTGAACAGGTGTTGAAAAAGAATCCTTTGTTGATCCTAGTTAAAGCAGTTGAAAACGCAGCTCCTCGTGAAGAGGTTATTGCCATCGAATACGGCGGTGCTCGTTATCCTAAATCTGTCGACGTTGCTCCTCAAAGAAGGATTGATCTGGCTTTACGATATATGACCCAGGGTGCCTATCTTCGGTCCTTCAACAAGAAGGTCGCTATCGAAGACGCCCTAGCTGACGAGATCATCAATGCTTTCAAAGCTTCTGCAAAGAGCAACGCCATCGCCAAGAAGAGAGATCTTGAAAGACAGGCAGCCAGCAGTAAGTAAAGTTAATTCTATTTTTTATTTAATCTTTACAATTTAATTTAAAGGATAATTCTTAATTTTAATATTTTAGAATATTTTAGAATGATTATAAACATTAAAAATCTTACTATGGTCTAGTTGTTGTCTCTGAGGATATCGTCTACAACATCACTGACGTAGTTGGAAGCAAGGGCGAAGCCGACTCCTTCAAAGCCGGTAATCTTCTGGGTGTTGACGCCGACGACCTCTCCTGCCGCATTGATCAATGGGCCGCCTGAATTGCCAGGATTGATAGGAACATCTATCTGTACGAACTCACGTTTTCGCGAATCTTCTCTTCCGACGGCGCTGACGATACCCTGGCTGACACTGAAATCCAGTCCTCCAGGACTGCCGACGGCGATAACTTTCTCTCCAACCCTTAGGTTATTAGAATTGCCAAAATTGATCACTTTTAATCCGCTGGTGTTGATCTGGAGCACAGCGATATCAGCTCTTGAATCGAAACCGACGATGCGGAACTGATGCCTTTTGCCGTTAGAGGTCTCGATGGCGCCGGAAGAGATGCCGTCAACGACGTGATAATTGGTGACGATATATCCCTGTTTGCTGATGATAAAACCGCTGCCGATACCGGTATTGGTCTGGATGCTGACCACTGAAGGGATAACTTTGTCGATGACTTCAGAAAAATCCTGGTTCTGTAACTTTAGGTTTTGCAACGATTCTTCCAATACGGCGCTGCGCTGTTCACTTTGGCTTTCCACTTCTGAGATGCGGCTGGATATCTCGGTACCCTGCTGCTCTAATGACGATTCCACGTTCTGGATGCTCTGATCCTGCTGAGCATTGGTCTTTTCTAAAGTAGTGATCTGCTCCTGGATGGTGGATTGCAGCTGGCTTATCTCCTGACTCAGCTCATTTTTAGTGAAAACGGTATAGCTGACGGTCGCGATAAGCACGATAGCGATGACGATACCGTAGATTAGATGCTGCTTAGCCTCTTTTTCCATCTACCTGTGGAATATCTTGGGGTTTTTATTTCTTACCATAAATGTTTTAAAATAGCCCTATTCTTTGCTGGCTATGATCATCTTGGGGATTGAATCGACGGCCCATACCTTTGGTGTAGGTATCGTAGATTCGCAGTGGAAAGTGCTGGCTAATGTTTATGATAGATATACCTCTGCTGATAAAGGGATGATCCCGGATGAGATCGCCGATCATCATAAGCAGGTGGCTGAGGAAGTTTTAGAGAAAGCTTTGAAAGAAGCTCAGGTTATGCTTGATTCTGTCGATCAGGTAGCTTATTCTGCCGGTCCCGGCCTTGATCCTGCCCTCTGGTCTGGATATCATTTCGCTAAGGATTTGGCTGCAAGGATCAAGAAGCCGCTGGTCGGCGTCAACCATTGCTGCGCCCACCTCTCGATAGGAAAAGTCTGGAACAAGTTGGAAGATCCTTGCTATCTCTATGTTTCTGGTGTCAATACCCAAATCATCGTTTCTGAAGGCGGAAAGTACCATGTGATGGGTGAGACGTTAGACATCGGTCTGGGTAACATGCTGGACAAGTTTGGCCGGATCATCGGTTTAGGCTTTCCTGCCGGTCCGGAGATCGAGAAGCTGGCTAAGAACGGAAAATATGTTGAACTGCCTTATACTGTAAAAGGCATGGATGCTTCTTTTTCTGGGCTGCTGACGAAAGCGCAGCAGCTGTTTGCGAAAGGAGTTTCCAAAGAAGACCTCTGTTTCTCACTGCAGGAGACGGCTTTTGCCATGCTGGCTGAGGTGGTAGAAAGAGCGATGGCTCACACTGGCAAGCAGGAATTGCTGCTAGTAGGCGGTGTAGGAGCTAATAAGCGGTTCTGTGAAATGCTTGATATCATGTGCAAAGAAAGAGGAGCTGTGTTCTATAAAGTACCGGTGGACCTTGCTGGTGATCAAGGAGCTATGATCGCCTGGGAGGGTTTCCTCAGGAAGGATTCGTATGGGGATGTAGAAGTCAAGCCTCACTGGCGGGCTGATGAGGTCTAGTCTTCAATTGAAGCATGTATCCACCTAAATCCTCTGTTATTTTTTCCTTTATTATGGTTGCGGAAATGATCTCCACTATCACATAGCAGGTAATCTTCTTTACCATCAATAAAGCTTGCCAGTCTTCCTGTGGCATCGCAAGTATACTTAAGGCATGTTTGACCATTAAACTCAGTCACAGTCTCATCTACCGACCTATAATTACAGCTATGAACTTTCTTTCCATCTTTGTTGATGCTATCGTAATCTTCGTCGTAGTATTCCCCGCCAATCTCGTTAACGCCACTCCAGTGATATATCTCAACGACACTAGATCTAAGCTCGTATCTTCTGTAATCTTTATAATGTGTGAAATCAGTTTCTCTCTTGCAATTTGCTAATGCTGATGCTGCTACCATTAACGTAAGAAGATTTCTTGAAGCCATTTTTATGGTAAGATGGCTAGGGCTTATTTAATTATTATTGTGATGTTCTATTAGGGTTGATCCCACTTCCCAAAAACCGACAACTTTATAAACCATCAGATTCTCTGTAAAATAAGAATTTATCGACGATAAATACTCTGAAGATATTATTAAAAAAAGAGTCTGAAAAACCATCTTGTAATGCTAAAAATGACTGACCAACCAGAGCAAAAACCAGCGCCTGAAAACAGCTATGGCGCTTCCCAGATCACCGTACTGGAAGGTCTGGAAGCGGTCCGTAAACGCCCTGGGATGTACATCGGAGACACCTCGCTGAGAGGGCTTCACCACCTGGTCTGGGAGATCGTCGACAACTCTATCGACGAGGCTTTGGCTGGGCATTGTACTAAGATCAAAGTTATCATCCATCCTGACAATTCTGTTACTGTCTTTGATAACGGCAGAGGCATCCCGACCGATATCCATCCTAAATTCGGCATCTCGGCTGTTGAAGTAGCTCTTACCAAGCTGCACGCGGGAGGCAAGTTCGATAAGGATACCTATAAAGTTTCAGGTGGTCTGCATGGGGTAGGCGTCAGCGTCGTCAACGCCCTTTCTATAAAACTGGAAGTACAGGTTAAAAGAAACGGCAAGATCCATTTCCAGACTTATTCCCGGGGAAAACCTACTTCTGAACTGAAGATCACCGGTGATACTCCAGAAAGAGGCACCATCGTCCATTTCAAGCCCGATCCAGAGATATTTACCCAGACAGAATTTCATTATGATATTCTCACCAAAAGACTCCGGGAACTGGCTTTCCTTAATAGGGGCATCGAGATAGAGCTGTCTGACGAGAGAGCAGAAAACCGTCATGAAATGTTCAAGTATGAGGGCGGCATCAAAGAGTTCGTCCAGTTCGTCGACCAGAACAAGCAGCCTCTTCATGAAGTCATCTTCTATGAAAAAGAGAAAGACGACGTTGTCGTTGAGATTGCTCTTCGATATAACGCCAGCTATCAAGAAAATGTCTTTTCATATGTTAATAACATCAGTACCATTGAAGGGGGCACTCATCTTTCTGGATTTAAGACTGCTTTAACAAGAGTTATGAATAACTTTGCCAAAGAGATCAGCAACGGCAAAGCTGAAAAGCTGACTGGCGATGATGTCAAGGAAGGTCTTTCTGCTGTCATCTCCGTAAAAGTTCAAGAACCTTTGTTTGAAGGTCAGACCAAGACAAAACTAGGGAACAGCGATGTTTTTGGTATTGTCAGTTCCGTCACTCATGACGAGCTTACTACTTATTTTGGCGAGCATCCTGGCGCGATCAAAGCTATCGTTGGTAAATGTCTTGACGCGGCCCGGGCCAGGGAGGCGGCTAGGAAAGCTCGCGACCTGACCAGAAGAAAAGGGGCTTTGGAAGGCGCCGGACTGCCGGGGAAACTGGCTGATTGCAGCAATCGTGATCCTAAATTATGTGAAGTATACCTTGTGGAAGGAGATTCTGCGGGGGGAAGCGCTAAACAAGGACGCAACCGAGAGTTCCAGGCGATCCTGCCGCTGCGTGGTAAGATCCTTAACGTGGAGAAGGCGAGATTGCATAAGATCATGGAGAATAAAGAGATCATTGCTATGATCACTGCTTTCGGAACTGGTGTCGGCGAGGAATTTGATATCTCTAAACTGCGTTACGATCGGGTCATCATCATGACTGATGCCGACGTTGACGGTTCGCACATCATGACTCTCTTGCTGACGTTCTTCTACCGCCACATGAAAGAGCTGGTCGATAAAGGCCATGTCTATGTGGCTATGCCGCCGTTATACAGGCTGCAGAAAGGTAAACGGGTAGAATACGTCTATTCCGATGCTGAGAAAGACAAGTTAGTGGCTGAGATGGGCGACAGCGTGGGCATCCAGCGTTACAAAGGTCTAGGAGAGATGAACCCTAAGCAGCTGTGGGAGACGACCATGGATCCTGCTGTCCGTAAGCTGAAGCTGGTCACGGTGGAAGATGCAGTGGCCGCAGATCAGATCTTTACCGTCCTGATGGGTGATGAGGTTGAGCCACGCAGGTTGTTCATCGAGACGCATGCGAAAGAAGTTGTTAATTTGGATATTTAGAGATTGTTGTTCCTAGATACCGAAAGAATTCTAAACCACAAAAATATTCTCTATAAAAAATAAACTAAAAAAAATTAAGAAGAAAACTTATTGTAGAGCCAGCCGCCTAAGAAACCAGCGATCAACCCGTAGATAGCAGCTTCTGCCATGCCGGCGACAACACCTGCAAAAGTCAATGAATATGATAAAAGACTTCCTTGGTATATCTGCACTGCGCCTGAAATGTAACCAAAACTTCCGAGAATGCTGACGATCAATACGTCCAATGCCATCAGGACCGCAAAAGTATAGGCCAGAGCATGCTTGCTAAGGACGGTCTTTACCGGTAATCGTGGTAACACTACGCTTGCTGTATTTGCTTTCCTGGCTGGAGAAGATTTTCTCTTTGGAGCAGCCTTTCGGGCTTTTTTTCGAGTAGCCATGTAACTATCACCTCTTTTTTATAGTCTGGAGTAAATATTTTCAATTTATAAAGCTTTGGTTTTGCAGGCTGGATGAAAAAGAATTCAGATCTTCAAACTCGTGACCTTACTGATACCGTCGGCCATGCTGACACCGAAAAGGGTATCTGCTTCAGAAATAAGTGAATCGTTGTGGCTGATGACGATGTACTGGGCATTCTTGGAATACGATCTGATAAGTTGAGCCAGAGTTTCAGCATTATGCTTGTCAAGAGCCGCGTCGATCTCATCCAGGATGTAGAATGATGCCGGCTGGTATTCCTGGATGGCGAAGATGAACGATAAAGCAGTCAGTGTCTTCTCACCGCCGGACAACGATTTGATGTCCATGTATCGGTTGCCGGAGATCTTCACTTTGATGGATAGACCGTCTTCAAATGGATTGTTTGGATTATCAAGCTGCAGGAAGGCTTTGCCCTTCTTGAAGAGGCTGCTGAAGATACGGGTGAAATGTTCATTGGCTGAACTGAACGTCTTCATGAAATGATCTTTCTTCTTGGTCTCGATCTCGTTCATCAGGGTCATGACATCAGTCTTCTCTTTAGATAATGAGTCGCGTTTGTCGGTCAGCTTGTTATATTCCGTCTCGATCTGTTCGTAGATCTCCAGAGCTTTCATGTTGACAGCAGACATCTGACCCAGCATCACTTCAAAGCGGGCGATCTCTTTCTTAAGCTCATCGATGCTTTTGTTCTCTAATAAATGAGCATTCTGATATTTGATAAATTCTTCTTGCAATCCTGCCAGTTTCGCTTTGATCTCAGCATTCTTCAACGATACCAGGTTGATCTCTCTTTCGCTGTTCCGCGACTTCTCACGTAGCGTTTCGATATTATTATCGGCTTTGTTGATCTCGCCGCCGAGTTTTTCTCGTTCGTTGAACAGGGCTTTGTACTTGGAATAGAATTCTTTACTGTCTTTTTCTTTCTGTTTCAATTCTTCTTCTTTTTTACCGACGGAGTCTGATAGTTTCTTTATCTCTTCACTAAACTGTGTTTCTTCTTTGTCATGTTGTTTGATGATCTCGATTATCTTGTCTTTCTCTGGCGCCAGCAATTGGTTGACTTGGCTGCCGCTGTTCTTCAGGTCCCCTTCAAGACGTAGGATATCTTCCCGAAGCTTCTGCCGTGACTCTTCAAAAGCACTCATCTGGGCCATCAATCGCGGGTTGCGCAGTTCACTCACTTGAGAACGTAAGATCTGTTTCTCTGACTTAACTTTGGCTAGATCCTGGTTTATGACAGAGACACTGTTTTGGACGCCTGAAAGCTGTTTCTCTACCTCTTTCAGCTTCTCTTCCAGTTCTTTCTTGAAATTAGCCGTCGCTTCTAAGTCTCCTGTCTCCAGGTGAAGCGTCTTCTCTAACTTGATGATCTCGGCTTCCAGTTCTCCTTTCATCTGTCTTAAAGAAGTAATCTCCAACTGGTTGCCTTCTCTTTTTGTCTCCAGGTTGGCGATAACGCTTTGCAATTCCCCTACTTCTGCTTCCAGTTTTTCGACTAGTTCTTCTGAATCGCTCTCTCGGAAGCCGCCTTCCCGCTTCTGCTGGAAACCGCCGCGCATGACGCCGCTGGCTTCGGCCAGACTGCCATCCAGGGTGGTCATCTTGATCCTGCCGATGCCTACTTTTCTGGCTGTTTCGATGTCTTCCACCACTAAAGTGTTGCCGAAGACGTAGGAGAACGCTTTCCTGAACTCGGGATTGAACGTGATAACACTAAGGGCGAAATCATGGACGCCGTTTTCTCTAAGGAGCTTTTTGTCGTCGCTTGAAATATCGTTATAACGGATCTTGTTTAAAGGGATGAACGATGCTGAACCAAGCTTGTTCTGCTGCAGATATTTGATGCAGCTGGCTGCGGTCTTGTCGTCATCGACGACGATATGCTGCATGCGTCCGCCGGCTGCTGTCTCTAATGCTGCTGAGTATTTCTTCTGGACTTTTCCCAGCTCAGCGATCGTGCCATGGACACCGCTGAATCTCTTCTTGTTCTCGATGATATTCCTGACAGCTTGGTTGTTGGCTAGGCTGGCTTGTCTGGATAAGGTCTTAGCCTGCGCTTTGGCATGCTGCTCCTGTGCATCTACCAGTTTTCTTCTGGCGTTAGCGATCTGTGACGCAAAACTGCTGTCATTATCGAGGCATTTGTTCAGTTTTAATGTGGCGGCTTTGAAATCGTTCTTGATCTTCTGCAGCTGCTTGATCTGTTCCTGGTTTTCCTTGCTGACTTCCTTGACCTTGCGGATACGTTCATCGATGCTTTCCAGCTGGAACTCGATCTTGTCTTTCTCTCTTAGCAGTTCCTGTTGTGCTTGCCGAACTTTCTGGATCTCTTCCTGCTTCTGTTCGATGACTTTATCCTTCTCTTCCATCTGCTGATCGAGTTCCTGGGATGAATCGATCTTGTTTTTCTTCTTGAACTGGGCGATGGATTCTTCTAAAACAGACAGCTCTTTCTGTTTCTTGGTCATCTCTTGGGTAAGGTCTTTCTCTTTTTGATTATATGATGAAAATTTCTGTTCGAGATCTTTCAGCTCCTGGCGGAACTGGTCTTTCCTCAGCTTGATCTTGTTGATCTCATCTTTTAGCGTAGAGACACGGGTCTTTTCTTTAGCGATAGTAACTTTCAACTCTTCAAGGTCTCGATGTACCTTTACCTGTTCTTTCTCTCCTTTCTGTTCGATCTCGGCATTGATCCTGTTTATCTCCGTTTTGATAGACTCTACTTTTTCTTTTAGTTCTTTGATCTGATTTTCGGAATGATCGATCTTTTCCTGGTGTTTCTTGATCTCTACATCAAGCTTTTCGTTATCTTTCTGTTTTTCAGTGATCTGTAGGTGAATGTAAGTAGCTTTATTGGAATCGATCTTGTCCCGCAACTCCTTGAACTTCAAGGCCTGATCGCGATCTTTCTGAAGTTCTTTCAGATAGGTCTTCCTTTCTTTGAGGATGATGTCGGCATTATTGAGTTTTTCCTCTACTTTGGTCAGTTCTAAGTTTGCTTTGTGCTTCTTTTCTTCATATAATGAAACGTCGCTGATCTCTTCGATGACTTTCCTTCTCTCGAGGGGACTCATGGTGACGAAACGGGTGATGTCTCCTTGGAGGATGATATTGTAACCATCAGGGTTGATCTTGGCATGAGAAAGCAGGTCTAAGATCTCGGTCCTGGTTATCTTCTTGCCGTTTACACGGTAGGCGCTGCCACCGTCTTTTTTGATGGTCCTGGAGACGACCACTTCTTTCTCTTCAAGAGGAAAGATCTTATTTTCGTTAGAAAAAGCGATCTCGACGGTCCCTTGGTCAGCAGGTTTCTTGCTCTTACCACCGTTAAAGATAAGGTTAGAGGCTTTTTCCGCTCTCATAGACTTAGCGGAGAGCTTTCCCAGCACGAAACACAGTGAATCTCCTATGTTGCTCTTGCCAGAACCGTTGGCTCCCAGGATACAATTGAATTCTCCCTCGAAGGGGATATCTGTCTTGTGGGCAAAGCTCTTAAAACCATGAATAGTGATCCGGTTGATTCTCGTCATTGAAAAGTCCCTCGTAACATAGCCAAATGTTTTATTTATGGTTTATAAAGGTTGCTGTTTGTTAGTCTGCATTGGAGTCGCTTATTGATACTTTTAATCATCAAGAAAAAGTGCCAGACAGATCATGAGAACAGAAGTTTTACAACTCGAAGTTAACCAGCTGGTTTTTCTAAGCTAAACTTCACGTTTTCTCATCTATCTGGCTTGTTCCTGTGAGGAAGACTACTATTTAAGCATTTCTTACCACCAGAATAGAATGAATGGAGCTTAACAATATTTAAAAAGATGGAATCTAAAAATGGAGAGATGAGATATCTCTTATTTGGGGCGGCCGGTCTGGTGGGGTTAGTCCTGGGTCCTTTGCAAGATAACCATGAACGACCACTTCATCTTGAGGAAGCCATTCCGCTGCAGATTGTCCGGGCTGATTATCGTCACTTTGTTTCGCAAGTTGAGCCGGATCGATCTTTATATCTGGTTAAAGAAGAGCGAGGCAGGTGTTCTTACATTTCAGAATTTAGGAGGTCTAAAGATGGTTCTCCTAGTCTGGATGAGATCAGTTATGAGCAGCTTCATTCCTGGAGATGTGACGGTAATGGAAATAAGGTCCGTCTACAAGCTTGGCAGCGAGATAGTGGTGGACTGCCGGACTTGTTCCTTATCCGACGGGAGACCGATCATGGATCGTATCACGAGCGTAATGTCATGCTCATCTTGAGATATTCCGACCGTTTTGTCAAAGTCAAGACTCTTAATCCGGAGAAAGAGTATAACGGTCAGGCTTTGGCAGATGTTAGTCGGACAACCAGGATCCGTCATCATCGTGCTGAGTATGAAGATTTTTCTGATCTGGAGTTTGAAGATGTAGAAGTTTCTGGATGGCGGTCCTACCGTCCGGAGGTGTTTGGCCGATTTTTCATCTCTTTAGGTTTGGCGATGGAGGCGCAGGATGCGTTTGCTTCTGGCAGAAGGTTACCTTCTTATGAAGCGTTTAGGACCATTGAAGCAGCTGTCCTGCCAGCGATGGCCAAGATGCAGGATAGTGTTATCGCTGGTTTGGAATGAGAAAGAAATGCACCGGCCGGCAGACAAAAAGACTCTGCTTTTTGAGCCAGCCGTGCACTTACTGACGTTCATGCACCGGCCGGGACTTTCGAGACAGGTTTTACGGTCCTCAGGGGACTAACCAGCTGGTTTTTCTAAGCTAAACCTTTTCTTTCGAACCCGGACAACCGGCTCTCATCTTCCTTGCGGAAATGGAAGGCCGGGATACTAGCCGTTATACTACCGGTGCACAAAGCAGATGTGGTGACCCGTCATTTATTAAGGTTTTGGTGTTCGGAAATGACCGTCTTCCAAAACGTTTTTAAATCCATCTTCTCTTTATGATGAAATGCCTGAAATAAAGCAGCAGATGTGTCCCTTCTGCGGGGAAAAGAAAGCTCTTTTAAGAGAGGAAGATATAGAGATACCTTTCTTCGGACGGGCTTTTGTCTTTTCCCTGGAATGTGAAGCCTGCGGTACCCGGAAATCTGACGTGGAAGCGGCTGAACAGAAAGAACCTTGCCGCTACACACTGGAACTGGAATCAGAAGATGATCTTAACATCAAAATCGTGAAATCCAGCGAAGCGACTGTCAAGATTCCGAGGATCGTCACCATCGAGTCAGGTCCTGCTTCTAATGGCTACGTCACCAATGTGGAAGGGTTACTAGAGAGAGTTAAAAAAGTAATCCAATCTACCATGGAAAGTGAAGACGATGAGTCCGCTAAGAAGAAAGCTAAGAACCTTCTGAAAAAGATCGCTAAAGCGTTAGTAGGAAGAGAAAAATTGAAGATCATCATCGAAGACCCTTCTGGCCATTCAGCCATCATCAGTGATAAGGCGCAGAAGAGTAAGCTTTAATCTTCTTTCTTGAAAGCCTGACCCAGGTCGATGATATACTTGCCTTCTTCCAGCTTGATTATCAACGGATCTTTCTTGAAGAGGTGAACGAGATCTAATTCATATTTCCCTGGTTTCATGATACGGATGGCTTCCAAGTCCAGGACGACCGGCCTGTTTGGATCTTCATTTTTGATCTCCAGGATCTCCGTAACATCTTTTTCGATATTGAACTTGTCTTCTTCAGAAAGGGTACTGACTAGCTCTTTGCTGTCTTCAAGATGTTTCTTCTTGATGTAGAAGAACAATCTGGCTCCGCATTGGCATCCCTGAAGAATTTCTTTGGCGCCGTCCGGGTAGAGCGTGTTGCAGCGAACACATTGATGTGGCATCGTTATGATTTTTTCCGTGACGTTTTGCCACGGGAATTACGGTTGGCTTCTTTCGTGAACAGTTCAATCTTGTTAGGGTTCTGTTCAATCTTCTTGACAATATTGGCCGGACCGATGATGGTCAGTCCCTGCCTGTCTCCCAGCAAGACGCTGGCGAAAGCACCGCGCAGTTTCTGCACTGCATTTTGTTTATTTTTGTCTGGATAGATAACGCTTAATTCGATTCCTTTGAACTGCGGGGAAATCTCCTCCATGGTGATCTCGATAAGGTCAGCCTCTTCTTCTTTTTTGAGGCGGCCTTCCATGATGACGATCTTGTCTTCTTTGACCACGTTAAGCAGCCTGCTGATCCTCTTGGCTGAGGAAAGGCTTTCGATCTCTTGGTATGGGATGAACTGAAATGTAACCATCTGTTATGGACCTCTTTACGTTATCTGGGAAACTGTTTTTGTTTTTAAAGTTTGTCTATTTTACCAGCTTGAACAACTGCTCGTAAAAGTCTTCGATATTCTTGCCGTATTTGGCAGAGATGCCGACGACAGGATACTGGGGGAAAGCGTTCTTGATGACGTCGATGCTTGATTTCTTAAGATCAATCTTGTTGGCGGCGATCAGTACCGGGATGTTCCTTGCCTGAAGGTTGCCGATGATGGTGATGTTTACTTGAGAATAGGGGTCCATGGTGGCGTCAAGGACGACCACAACAGCTTCCATGTTGTCTAGCCATTTGATGGAATCGATAACCCCTTTGGTGGCTTCTTTAGCTCTTTTCTTGGCATCTACTTTCTTGATGCCTCTCTTGATGAAATCTTCATAATCGATCTTAGTAGCTATCCCTGGCGTGTCGACCAGCGAGAACGTCAGCTCTTTCCCTTTCTTATTTTTGATATTGATCTGCTCTTTGATCTTGATCTCTCTGGTCTCGTGAGCAATATGTGATACAGAAGACATCTCTTCGCCCAGCCAGTCTTGGCAGACGCGGTTGGCTAAAGTAGACTTACCACCGTTTGGCGGCCCATAAAGACCTAGCTTGATGTGGCCTCTCCGCGCAAACGGATTGAACTTGAATTTCTGTAGAAGATTTTTCAAAAATACCTTCACTTTTGCACCCCTCTTGCTGTAAGCAGATGAATGAAGCTTGTTATTAAGCTTTTTGGTGCTGGAAGATGAATTTTGTCTTTTAAAGCTGAAAATCAGCTCATGGGTGGAACAGTTTTGTGGAAAATGAAAAGTCACCGTCTCTGTACGAGCAGCATCACCAATTTGTGACTGCAGTTTGCGACAGGGGGTTTGCCACATTTGGGGATGTCGTATTCCAATCACTTCAGCAAAAGAGCGAGTTGCCCGTGATCCCTCGAAGAGATTTTCCAGAGCCATACGAAACAGAATATTTATAAGTCTCTCTCGGTTTATTTGAAACAGGATGAGCGATAGGCATTTAGTAGTGGACCACCTGAAATTCAGCTATGAAGGGCTGTTTAACTCTGCCGAATTATATAATCTGATCGCTACCTGGTTCTATGAAAAGACTTGGGATTGGTATGAGAAGATTAACCAAGAGCAGGTTACTTTGCAGGGGAAACAGATCCGGATTGTCCTGGAGCCTTGGAAAAGCGTCTCTGATTATCATAAGATCACCATGAAGATCCACCTGCAGATGATCGATGTCAAAGAGGTAGAAGTTGAGCATGAAGGGAAGAAGCTTCATCTTAACCATGGCGTAGTCAGAATCGTCTTTGACGGTTTCGTGGTCAGCGACAGGAAAGGTCGTTGGAACGGTTCGCCGTTCAAGTGGTTTGTGGCTTTTATGGCTGAAAAATACTTTTTTAAAGAGCATTACCATAAGTTTGAGGTCTGGATCAAATCGGATCTGGACGACCTCTACAACAAGATCAAGAATTACCTCAACGTGTATAAATACACTTATCAACGATGATCGGGCAACACCATTACGAACAGAACCTGCTGGTGAACGGCAAGACTTTGCATTACAGAGGGATATTCCGTTCTGATGAGATCTTTTCCATAATAAACCGGGCTTTGGAACAGAAGGGGTATGAGAAACAGGAGAAGCGGACCGAGGAACTGGTGACTGAAGAGGGGAAAAGAAGCTACATCGAACTGCGTCCGTCCAAGAAGAAGACTAATTATGCTATCCTGATGATCAAGATCAAAGTCACCATGGATAACATGACGGAAGTGGTTGAGGAGCTGAAGGGGCAGAAACGAAAGTTTGACCAGGGCAACCTGACTGTCGTTTTTGATTCCTGGCTGCTGACAGATTATCATTACCGCTGGAACATGAAACCGCTGGTCTATTTTATAAAAGGGGTCATCAATAAGTATGTCTATCGGTTCCCTTTAGAAGCCAGTTTTCCGGGTGAGCTGGTGGGAGACACCGCTTACATCTACGCGCAGATCAAGAAGCTGCTTGATTCTTATAAGTTTGAATCCGGCAAGGTCGCGCAGGAGAAAGACGTCATGAAGATGGTAGCTGAAGAGATAGAGAGTGGGATGAGGGGGTCTTAGTTTTTTCTGATTTTTCTGGTATTGATTATCTTAGATGATCCTGCAACCTAACATTCTGATAGCTAACTTTTCCGTCACGGACCGTTAAGATTCCTGTTTGTCCTGAATCAAGTTGGCCGGTGTTCCAATATAACTCATTGACTAGAGTTCCTTCCTGGACAGGTCTAACCAGTCTGTCATGCGCGTTATGTCCACTTTCGTGGAAATGGCCGCTGACAGCTTTTGTAATCCCTAATTCTGCGTATAGATCTCTTAGATCCTCATTCCCTCGGTTCTCGACTTTAAATGTTAATCCATCAGCAGCGGCAATACGCCTCATCTGACTTTCGGAAACATCTCCGTGCTGTTGTCTTATCATCGCTTCTGCGACAACTCCGGGAAATAAACTGCCATCAGCCCTCTCTGCAAAATAAGCCATATCGACAGCTCCTTCAAGCACATCAAACCTTCGTGGAACGTGGCAGATAACTATGGTTTTTTCAGCTTCGTTGACGAGACTTCTCAAATCATCCATGTTTGAGTATCGTAAGAAGCCTTGGAACCTTTTCTCTCCTACCAATATTTGATGGATTATTTCACGATAGTGCAGCAATTCTCTTTCTACTGGGAGATACAGGCCGGAAGAGAGTTTTCCATCGTTCCCGAACTGATATTCGCCTCGCATGGTAAAATCTGATCCTGGTAGGAATACTAAATGGTGATCTCTCGCTTCAACTTTAGGAACATCAAAAGCGCTGATTATGTTTGAGTATCTGCTCTTGAAATGGTCTAAAACCGGCTGAAACGCACCGACTGTTTCGTGGCTTCCTGGTTGTACATGCGCCTCTAAGCCACTTTTACCGACGGCGTCTAGGATAACAGCAACATAAGCCTGACTTGCTTCTAAAGTTCTCTGATGCTCGCCAATATCACCGTTTAAGAGAAGTTTCTGGGCCCCTAATCCTTTTAGAACATCTATCGTGGCCGGAACAATCCTTGGATCACGATGTACATCGGAGATTATACCATATTTTGTTTCGTTAACCATCTAAAAAAGAAATAATCAGGCATATTTATAAAAGTTTCTTAAAAATTGTCACTATCCAGTGGGGCCTAATGGTGCTTGCCTTTCTTATCTTTCTCCATGGGCTTATACCCGAACTGTTGGATATCTCCACCTTGGAGAAGAGCGCCATAATGGCTTATCTGGTCGGAAATCCCTAATGTGATCAGTGGCTTTTCGTTCTTGAAGCCTCTTTCTCTGAAAGCCGCCGATACATGGTCAGCTAAATCAATCCTGTCTTCTTCAGAGACTAGACCGCTGATCGCTTTATTTGTAAGATGAGCGGCATAACTTTCTCTTACTTGCTCTGAAATTCCTCTTAGATAACCGACGACATCGATCTTTTTCTTTCCTTTAAGGCCTTTGATATGCTCTTCGCTTAACAGGTTGATCGGATTACCTTCTCTATCACGGGCATATCTTGACATCAGCGCTCCTTTGAACTTTCGCACTTCTTCTTTGCTTATTTCTCCAATGTCATGATGGCTCATCAGTTCTTTGTACGAATCACCCATGGCCTGGTCTAAGAACGTATCCGTGTATTTTTCAAGAATCTCAGTAAGTTTGTCTTCGTCTTTGATCTTATCTCCATCTTGAAAATTCGCGCTGAGAACTTTTTCCGCTTCGTTAAAAGCTCCTGGATAATTGTGCATGTCTGACCCTTTTCCGAAAAGTGTATAATGGGCGTGATGAGCTAATTGTTTGCCATGGATATTTTCGGGATCAAAGAACTCTTCCATCTTTTGGATCCTTTCTGTAAAAGGTTTGCCTGTGCTGTGATGGTGGCTTTGATAATGATTTACGATATCATCTACCGAGAAACTGCCTTTTTTCTTTTTCTTAGGCGAAGAACCGCCGTGACCGCCGCTACTCATAACCCCAAAGAAGAAATTAGCCCTATTTAAACATTTCCTTTCTCCATTGAGTGACCAAAACGTCTCAGTGCAAATAGAAACTATTATAAAGTATATAAAGAATATTCTCACTGCTTATATTTAAATATCACAGAGGGATAAAAACTCATGGCTAAGAAAAAACCATCCAAAAAATCTGTTTCTGCGAAAAGTATCACGCCGGCTGAATCACAGCCGTCAACTCCCAAACTGCCGCCCGAGCTGGAAAAGAAGCTGCAGGGTTTAAAGACAAAATTAGACGATTTTAAAGCAAAATTGTTAGAAAAATTTGGCGATTATATCATCGGCATCACTCTTCTTCCGCCTGAAAAACCAAAAGACGATAAAGAGAAACAAGATCCGGAAAAGATCAGCCTTCTGGTCGTAGTGGATGACACGACCTCACAGAAGATGACCAAAGATGAACTGTACCAGAAGTTCTCTTCGATCGTAAAAAAGACAGCTGAAGATGTGGATAAGAATATCGACCCGCAGAGTATCCTTCTTACTGACCTCTGGCAGAATTGTTATGACGGCAAGTTTGACCTCAACCGGTTGATCTCGCTGGGTGCGCCGATCCACGATACCGGGATGATGGCGGCCATCAAGATCGCTGAGATCCATAAGAGCATGGTCATCAAGAAGTTTGAGAAGTATATCATGAGCTATGTCCTGGCCGGTTCATTGACCCAGGGAAGAGCTACTCCTACTTCTGACATCGACGTCTGGATCGTCATCGATGACACTGATGTCAAGAAGATGACCCGCACCGAACTGAAAGACAAGCTGCGGGCGATCATCATCGGCATGGGTGTGGAAGCCGGCGAGATAACTGGCATCAAGAACAAGCTTAACATCCAGGTTTACATATTGACTGACTTCTGGGATTCACTGAAAGAAGCCAATCCGATCATCTTTACTTTACTTAGGGACGGTGTGCCGTTCTATGATCGTGGGATTTTCATGCCCTGGAAACAGCTGCTGCGGATGGGAAGGATAAAACCTTCTAGGGAAGCTATCGACCTGTTCATGAGCACCGGAGAACAGAGCATCAGCCGGGTAAAGCTGCGGTTGAAAGACATGGGCATGGAAGATACTTATTATGCCATCTTGACGCCGTCGCAGGCAGCGTTGATGTTGTATGGTCTGCCGCCGCCGACACCACGTGAAACTCCTGAAGTCATGGAAGAGATCTTTGTCAAGAAAGAGAAGATGCTGGAAAAGGAATATGTGGAGATCCTTCGTAAGAATGTCGACCTGCGGAAGAAGATCGAACACGGAGAGAAGAAAGAGTTGTCCGGCACCGAACTTGATGAATACGTCAATAACGCTGAAAAATATCTGAAACGTATCAGGGAACTGTTCACCTCGATCGAAGAGATGCATAATGAGAAATCGATCCTCTATCTCTATGATGAGATCATGACCATCATCCGCGACGTGCTGAAGATGGAAGGCATCGAACGGGCTCAGGATGAAGAATTGATTAAGTTATTTGAAGATGAGCTGATCTCTACTGGTAAGATTCCAGCCAGATTATTACGTGATTTAAACGAGATCGTCGAAGCCAAGAGCAGACATGACCAGAAGAAGCTCAGCAAGGCTGACATCGAGAAAGCTCGGAAAGGCAGCTCCGGTCTGATCAAGTTCATGATCGAATACTTACAGCGGAAACGCGGCAAAGAGCTGGAGCGGGCCAAGATTCGGGTCAAGCACGGCGAGAAATACGGCGAAGTTGTCTTATTGGACAAAGTTGCTTTTGTCATCCATGATATCGATGCCAAGGATCAGCGTATCGAGAAAGGCAAGATCAATGCTGACGGCAGCTTAGGCTCTTTGACGGAAAGCAGCATCGAGGATTACGAGAAGGAATTGGCCAAAGCCCAGTTCCCGCCGCGTGTCTTCATCAAGGATGCTATCTTTGAGGACCTAAAGAACATCTTCGGCCGGGATGTCGAAGTGCTGCTGCATTACTGATTTTTATTTTAATCTTTTTATTTATAAAAACTTTTTTAAATGTGGCCATTTTTTCCCACAACCACATGGCAGCCATAAAGATACTTCTCGAAGGATATGCGAAGATGCAGGAGAACGGCTGGATAGCCAATTCAACCTGCTGCCTGATAACTTCCGGCAATAAGAAGATCATCACTGATCCAGGTTGTAATCGGGAAAAACTGCTGGCAGCATTGCAGAAGGAAAATCTCACGACTAAAGACATCGATTACGTTTTCATGTCGCATTGCCATCCCGACCATATCTTACTTTCAGGCATCTTTGAAAAGGCGAAGTTCATCACCTATGACGGCAATCTGCAATATGATGGCGATCGCCTCAGCGGATTTGATAAGCGTCAGTTAGGTGATGAGATCGAGATCATGGAAACGCCGGGACATGTTTTGGAACACCTTTCTTTGATAGTAGATACAGAGGAAGGCAAAGTGGCTATCGCCGGAGACGTTATCTGGTGGCTGGCAGATGAGCCTCAGGTATTCGATCTGCATCAGAAAGACCATTCCCAGGCTAAGGGCATGGATATGGCTGTTCTGGTAGAAAGCCGAAAGAAGCTGATCGAAGCGGCTGATTTTATCATTCCAGGTCATGGGAAAAGGTTTAAAGTGAAGAAATGATCTTTTTTCTTTAAGATGGGCTAAAATTGCCTTTAAATCTTTTTTTAACGGAAAATAAAGTTTTGTAAAGTGAGTAAAGAAAAAATAACTCTTCTTTGAAAGTATCCTGAAAAGTTTCTTTATAAAGTAATTCTTCCCTTCAAATTGCAGAAAAACACAGATGCGAGGTGCATACCATGAAAATGATGCAGAAATTGTTTGCGGTGATGATCTTGGCTTTGTTCATAGTCAGTATCATGCCGGCAGCGTTGGCTGAAGAAGGATCAGATGATGAAATTAGGTCTGAGACCAGAGTAAGAGTTGGTGACGTAGAAGTACGTGAAGAGACAAGGATCAAGGATGGTGAAATCCGTGAAAAGGTTCGCGAGAAAGTGAAAGATGTCCGCGAAGATATTCAGGAGACTAGAGAAAAGATCCGAGAAGTCCGTGAAGAACATCGTGAAGATAAAGACCGATTATTACAGTTGCGAAGCAGGGTTAAAGACTGTGGAACAGATAGAGAAGAATGCCGTAAGAGCAAGATTGATCTGCGGTTGGGCGTGCGGTTACATCTGGTGAGATCTATCGAAGTGATGGAAAAGTCACTGGAAAATCTACAGGCAAGGATCGAAAATTCTGACTTAAGTGATTCTGAAAAAGAAGGTGCACTGGCTAAGATTGCCGAACTACAAGAAAAATTAGCTTCTCAAAAAGCAGAACTGGAGGCGTTGGCAGGGCAGGAGGATGTTGATCCAGCTGTATTGCGGGAAAAGATCAAAGAATTGAAAGATACCTGGAAAGAGATCCAGAAGGAACAGCGGAAGCTGGTCGCTAGACTGGTGCATTCTAAGTTAGGCGATCTTGACGACAAGCATCATGGTCTGCTGAGAAGCATGGATGCGCGTATCGACAGCCTGGAAAAGCAAGGTGTGGACGTGTCTGAACTTGTAGCGATTATGGCCCGCTTTGAAGCTCACGTAGCTGAAGTAGATGCTCAGTATGCTGCGGCTAAAGAAGCCTGGCAGGCTGCTGAAGACAAAGATGAAGCCTTAGACGCCTGGAAAGCAGCTCAACTGGAACTGAGAGCATCCATGAAAGAGTCCCAAAGCATCCTTAGAGAGTTCGTAGCCAAGTTTACTGAACTCAAGAAGAGCGTTGGGGATGATGCAGAAGACTCTGAAACAGAAGTTGAAGTCGAAGTTGAGGCAGAAGCTGAAGTTGAAGCGGAAACTGAAACCAACGACGTTGCTGATGACAGCACTACTGAGGAAGAATAAAGAAGTTTTTTATAACTTCTTTTCTTCTTTACCATAGGAGGTATTGCTGATGAAAACATTGGTTTCGGTCTTGATGCTGATCTTGGTCTTGTTGGTAGCTTGTCAACGGTCTGTTCCGCAGGCAGATGATACGCCTGTCGTTGATAGTGTTGATGACAGCGATCTCGGCGACGGTCTGGATGATCTGAACGACCTGGATGAGATCGACGATCTTGACGTCTCATTGGACGAGCTTGATGACCTTGAGTTAGAATAGGTATTTTCTTTTTTTCTTTTTTTTTTCTTAACTAATATGTAACATTTTCTTATTCATGAAACCTGAACACTATACTTTTCCTCAAAGAAAGATTAGGGGCACGCCCGCAGTCGAATCGACTAAGCCCCAACAGTTGAACCCTTCTAGCTTCTCGAACCTGCAACCCTCTGAACACCAACTGACCATGCTTAGTGCTGCTCCCGTCAGGGTCTGACACGGTTCGCATGGCAGCGGTCCCAAAGGACAGGCTGTCAGCAAAGACAAGAAGGACCATTGAAACAAAGGCAACCCTTCCTTGGGCTTCGGCTCCGTGTAAAGTCCGTTCACGGTTACAGCGCAGGACTAGCGCGCCAGCCTAGCTCTCCCTCAACAGCTTGTAATCAGAGGCTGTTTTTAAAAGTTTGTGTCTTTTGCTTCGGAGAAGCTTTCTTCTTGACCGCGGAAGATTTTTTTGGCGCTGTTTTAGGAATCTTCTCACCCAGCACACGAGCCAGCTCGTTACGGACGGTCTTGAGGAACAATGGTTTGAGAAGGAAGCCATCAGCTCCTAATCTCCTATAATCAGCTATCACATCATCTTTGACTCTTACAGCGGTTATCATTATTATCTTGATCCTGTTTTTTTTCTTGTCCGATCTGATCTCCCCCAGCACTTCAGTGCCGTCTTTCTTTGGCAGCAAAATGTCCAGCAGGATCGCATCGATGCCATTCTTGCTGACGATCTCCAAGGCTTGTTCTCCATCCTCAGCTTCAAGGACGTTGTATCCCGATCTCTTAAGAGCGTCGCTTAACATATGTCTTGTGTCCCGGCGGTCTTCTACAATCAAAACGGTCTTCATTTTTTTACACCTCTCTTCTTTGGTAATGTGAACGTGAACGTTGATCCGGAACCTTCTTTGCTTTCTACAGAGATGGTCCCACCTTGCAATTCAATAAGCCTTTTGGTGATGACCAGACCTAGCCCCGTTCCTATACCGGGACTCCTGATGGCTTGTTGAGCCCTTTCGAACTGGTTGAACAGTTTCTTGATATCTTTCTTAGGGATTCCCATACCTTGATCCTTGATCTCGATCGAAACTTCCTCGGCTCGATCCGTGATGGTGATGGTGATCGTGTTTTTCTTGCCCTTTTTACCGTACAGTATAGAGTTCTTGATAAGGTTTGTGAATATCTCTCTGATCCTCTGCTTGTCGCAGTGAATTCTGGCTTCTTTCTTGCAGACTACAGCAATCTGAGCATTGTGTCCTCTGGCCAACTGATCCAGATCTTCTCTTACATCGTTGGCAACATTGCAAAGATTCTCGGAGGAAATATTTAGCTTTATCTTGTTCAATTCAAGACGGGTCAGGTTCAGAAAATCCTCCACCAGTTTCAAAAGATTGGAAGCGTTGCGGTAACAGATGGCTAACTTTTCCCTTTGCTGTTTGCTCACTTTTCCATATTCGCCGTTGTAGATCATCTCCAGGTAGCCCATGATCGGCGCCAGTGGGGTCTTGAGCTCGTGAGATAACTGCGAAAATAGAATGTCTTTCTGCTTGTCGATGCTCTTGAGTTCTACGACGTTCTTTTCGAGCTGAGCCTCATAGCGTTCAGTCCTTGTGATCAGCTCTTCAAATTGTTCAGTAAGAGTACTGATCTCGTCGTCGCTTTTCTTGAACTCCTGCTTTGGACCTTTTCTGGCGGCTCTTACTTCTCTGACCCTTGTCGTCAAGGATTCTATTCTTCCTACTATCTGGCTGACGATGAGGATAGAAACAAGGATTATAGTGATGACGGAGATAATGGTAATCAGGTAAGATAATAGAACGATCTGCTTCTCTTTTTTGATGACCGCTGCCTCTAATTCTTCTATCTCCTGTTTCTCCTCTTCTACAAGCTGCGTCGCTTTTTCAAAGATGGTCTCATGAAGCGGGGTGAGCTCTCTATTTATCTCCTGGATAAGCTTAATGTTGAACTGTTCTTCATTGTTGACGGCATTTTTTATCTCGGCTATGATCTCTTCACTGACCGGGTTTGCTGTGTCGATCGCTATGGTCAGGCTGTTTAGGTTCCTGGTGGTAGAGTCAAAGTAAGGATCTGACTGCTGGCCTGAACTGATCGCCTGCAAATCGTCTACTCTGTCCAGCCGCTGCTTCTTTAGTTCTGCCACGTGGACAGTTTCCTCAAGAACAGCTTCCTCATCACCAGCAGCCAGAAAAAGGATCGCCTGATCTATTGAGAGAGCAATCTGAGAGCTGAGCAGGCGGATATCGTAAACAGCGTCTATCTCTTCCAACGAAGGGCGGATATTGTTTTCTCTGATACTGGCCACTTCTCCCGCAATCTGTGTCTGGAAGAATATTTGGATCAGACCGGCGATCACTAGCGGAATGATAATCAACAGTGATAACTTAAATCGAATCCTCATCTGTCCACCTTTTTTGACATTTATCTGTGAAGTTATATTTATATATTCTTCTATTTTACTTTCTGCTGATAGGGATTGGTGATGAGATACAAAAACGTAGTGTTCTGGGTTCTTTTTCTATTACTAGTCTCAATGTTCAGCGGTTGTTCTGAAGTGGAAAAAGATAATTTTGTCATCGGCATCTCGCCTTGGAGTTCGTCTCCAGATAATCAGCAGAACATCCAAGGGTTCAAGAAAGCGCTTGCAGACCAAGGCTTCATGGAAAATATTGATCTATATTATATTGAACAAAATGCTCAAGCAGATATCGAAAGACAGCTTGACATCGCTGAAAATTTTCAGGAGCAAGAGGTTGATTTGATATATTCTCTCAGCACACAAGGAACGTTGATCATGAAAGCGATCCTCAAAGACACCCCCCTAGTCTTTTCCTCGGTCCCTTTTCCAGTGGAGACATCTCTCATCGGATCATTGGAACAGTCAGGCAACAATCTTGTGGGAACTCGTAATTATGTTCCTGCCGTCCGTCAGTTCCGTCATTTTTTGAAAATTCTTCCCGAGATGCGGTCTCTGGCTTTTGTCTCTAGGGTCGGCAGCGTAAGTTCGTTCTTTCAGAAAGAAGAATTCAAGCTCTTTCTAGAAGATAAAAACATTGATCTGATCGCTGTTGAGGCGGTGGATACCGTCGATCTGAAAGAAGCTTTAGCCTCAGTGATCGACAAGGTCGATGCTGTCTATACTCCCTGTGATGCGTTGATACAGGAAGGTGGAGATAAAATCGTCGTTGATCTTGCGACGCAGGCGGGGAAGCCAGTCTTTAGCTGTAGCCGGGAAGTTGTCGATAAAGGCGGTCTTTTGTCCGTTACAGCCGACCAGGAGAGCATCGGCTACCAGGCAGGTCTTCATGCCGCGAAGATCCTGAAAGGAGCAAGGCCGACCGACCTCCCAACCCGATCTTCAACGGAAGATGATGTGATCATCAATCAGGTGACAGCTAGAAAGTTAAACTTGGAAATACCTGGCCTTTTGTTAGCAGCAACAGACGAGGTGATCGGATGAAAACTGTTTCTATAGCGGCTTTGGTGGTCATTCTCTTCATTCCTCTATGGCTGTTGGTGGCTGTTCCTCAGTTCACTGGATTGCCAGAAGATTTTACCTACACTGCTGATGTTTTTTCATTGGACAATTTTTACAATACTGACCGGATGGTCTATCTTGAACAGCAGATCTCTAAGACTGACTTTAGTTATGAAGTAGAAAAGAAAGAAGATGATGTCCTGATCATAAAAAATATCTTTGACGTCCGTACCTTAACTGATCAGAAGATATTTTCTGTTGAGCGTCTCTATGGTATAGATCCAAAGACTGGCAAGCATGTTTCCGGGTATGGTGACAAGGATCGGGAGGGATATCTTTTCGCGCCAAAAAACCTGAAAGCGGGTGAGCCTTTCACTTATTGGCATATAAACTATGATGGGCCGGCGCAGATGGAATTTCAGGCGGTCGAGGTTCTTTATGGTCTTCCAGTCTATCGTTACACGGCTCAATATCATGCTGACCAAACTGAAAATCTGGATCATCTGCCTGGCGTTCCAGAAACCAGGGGCATAGATCTTGACATCAATCTTACGTTATGGCTAGAGCCGGTGACGGGTAGGATGATCAAATATGAGGACGATACGATCGCTTATTATTATGATCAAGCTACCAAGGAACGGCTTTATCCCTGGAACCATTTCCACAACCGTTTCACGGGCCCTAGCGTCAAAGAACAGGTCGAGATCGCTGTGACGGAAAAGCAACGTCTGTTTATCTTCAAGACAGTCGTCCCTTTCTTGTTGATGATCGCTGCTCTCTCACTGCTGGTGTATGGTCTTGTGAGAACAAAACGCCGAAGCAGCATAGTTTAAATACTTTAAAATTTTCCTCTTTCTTATGGCAAGGATTATACTTCTCACGACGCCTTCTAATGATTATCTTAGTACAGTCCGTTCTTTCATCAAGAAAAATCTGGGTTCAAAGCTGCTGATCTATGTGACGGTAAACCGGACTTATTCTGATCTCCAGGCAGCTTTTGGTAAAGAACTTAAGGCGAAGAATTCGTTCTTTATCGACTGTGTCTCAAAGGTGAACGAAGTGACGAAAAAAGGAGAAGACAACTGTCTTTTCCTGGGCAGCCCCCGTGAGATCACCGGCCTCAGCCTGGCCATAACTAAGTCGGTTGATGCCTTTCCCGGTAAGAAAGTGCTGGTTATCGACTCGATCAGCACCCTTTCAGCTTACAACGGTGAAAATATAGTGGCCAGATTTTCACATTTCATGATCGGCAAGATGCGTCTTAAAGATGTTGATACGGTCTTGATAGTGATCGATTCCGGAGTGGCGAACAGTCTCCGCGGACTTTTGGAGTCATTTGTTGATGAGGTGATTTAAGAATGGAAATTGAAACGATGGATATGATCATTACCAATGTTCTGGGTATTCTCCAGATCATCATCCTAGGAGTGACCGCATACTACTCCTATCGGATCTATAAGTTCAATAGGATGTCGAAGAGATGGCTGGTGTTTCCTGTTGGTATTATCCTCTTTGCCTGTCGGCGCCTGTTGATCTTGATAAAAGTTAATTATTTTGAAGGTTTATTGTTAGAATTTACCTTGCTGGATAGGGTAGTGGTGCCTTTCTTTGTCGCTCTCCTCATGCTGATTGGTATCCATGCCATGCTGAAGCGGTTTGAGTACTTCGAATTTCTGGAGAAGACGATTGATGGCAAGGTGAAGAAAAAGAAATGATACCTTTTTAATATTCTTCTTTTTTTTGTTATCCTCATGCAGATAAAGACATTCAAAGGCGGCTATGACAGCAATTTTACCTATGTTATCTATCATGAGAAAGATTGTTGCATATTAGATCCAGCGGTTCCGGCCAAAGAAGTTTTAGCTTTTGTAAAAGAGAAAGAATTAGATTTACAATTCGTTGTTTTTCTTCACAGCCACTTTGATCATGTTGTCGATCTTAAAGTTTATCGTGAGAAAGGAATTCCCATCTATGGTCATGAATTGACTAAGATACTGATTGATCGCAGGCTGAAAGATGGCGAGATTATCCCTCTTGGCGACACTAAAATTAAAGTCTTGCACACTCCAGGTCATCGCTATGATTGTATCTGTCTTTTATTGGATGGGAAGCATCTGTTCACATCAGACACTTTGTTTGTAGAAGGCTGCGGCCGCGTCGATTTTGAAGGCAGCGATCCTGAACTGATGGTAAACACTTTAGAGAAGCTGAAACAGCTGCCTGATGACGTTATCATCTATCCAGGACATGATTATGGTTCGACGGAAACATCCACTGTCGGCAGAGAAAAAAAGAACAATCGGTTTCTGAAGATGGGTAAAGATGAGTTTCTAAAGATGCGGTTGCGGAGAACATAGCTCCAAATCCAAACTTTTTTAAAGAACGTGCCAGAATCAAGACCTAATGACTGAATTGATTATAACAGAGAAGCCAAGTTCTGCCAAGAAGATCGCTGAAGCTTTAGCAGATGGCAAACCGGTCCAAAAGAAAAACAAGCAGTCTTCCTATTTTGAACTTACCCATAATAAAAAGAAGATTCTCGTCACTTCCGCAGTAGGCCATCTTTATGGTCTCGCAGAAAAGAACAGCAGCAACTGGTCATATCCAGTTTTTGATATTGAGTGGGTGCCTTCTTACAAGATGTCAGCTGCTTTGAAGTACGTCAAAGATTATATCGACACCATCCAGACTCTAACTAAAGTTGCTGATGAGATCACCATCGCCTGCGACTATGACGTAGAGGGAGAAGTTATCGGCTTCAATGTTGTCCGTTTTGCCTGTAAGAAGAAAGATGCCAACAGGATGAAGTTCTCGACCATGACCAAGCCAGACCTTGTAGAATCATACGATACAAAGCTGAATCATCTTGACTGGGGGCAGGCCTTTGCCGGCGAGACCAGGCATAAGTTAGATTGGTTCTATGGTATCAATCTTTCCCGTGCTCTGACTGCCTCTGTTAAAGCAGCCGGCTCATTCAAGATCATGTCGGCCGGCCGTGTCCAAGGTCCGGCTTTAAAGATTCTAGCTGATAGGGAGAAGGAGATCCAGGCTTTTAAGCCGGAACCGTTCTGGCAGATCAAGCTTGACGGCGAATTCAAAAAGAATGCTGTTGAGGCTTGGCATGAGAAAGACAAGATCTTTGACAAGAAAGTTGTTGATGAAATACTGTCAAAAGTCAAGTCCCAGAAAGAAGCAGTAGTAAAATCAGTCAATCGGACGCAGAGAAACCAGGCACCGCCGTATCCTTTTGATCTTACATCATTACAATCTGAATCATATAACCTTTTCAGGATCACTCCGAAACAGACTTTAGCCATCGCTCAGACATTATACCTGGCTGGAGTCACTTCCTACCCTAGAACATCCTCTCAGCAGTTAGATCCGAAGTTGGGATTTGCTAAAATTTTGCAAAGTCTTGGCAGCCAGCCGGAATATGGACTATTATGTAAGGAACTTTTGAAAAGGAAAGAACTTAAACCGAATAACGGCAAGAAGACTGATCCAGCCCATCCCGCGATCTATCCGACGGGCTTGGCACCTAAAGGATTGAAACCGCAGGAAAATAAAATTTATGATCTTATTGTCAAAAGATTCATGGCTACATTCTGCGAGGCGGCCGTAAGAGAGACGATGGAAGTAGCTTTAGATGTTAAAGAAGAGATCTTCTTGACCAAAGGTACGAGAACGGTCAAAGAAAACTGGCATGTCTTTTACAAACCCTATGTGAAGCTGGAAGAAGTTACCTTGCCTGACATGAAAGAGAAAGATGTTGTTGCTATCAAAGAGATCAGCCAGGTGGACAAAGAGACCCAGCCGCCGAAACGCTATAATCAGTCTTCTATCATCAAAGAGTTGGAGAAACGCAATCTCGGGACAAAGGCTACTAGAGCTGACATCCTAGACAGATTGTTCCAGCGAGGTTATGTTGAAGGCGTCCAGATCACGACTACTCAATTAGGTATCTCTACTGTCGAGATCCTTGAAAAACATGCTCCGCCGATCGTCGATGAGAAACTGACAGCTGATTTCGAGAACGAGATGGAAGAGATCCGTGAAGGCAAGAAGAAAGAAGAGCAGGTCCTGGAAAAAGCTCAGAAATTCTTAACTGGCATGTTGGCTGATTTCAAGAAGAAAGAGAAATCAATTGGTGAGGATATCATCCAATCATTGCGGGAAACCATCGAGACCCAGAATAACATGGGGCCTTGTCCGGTCTGCAAGGAAGGCCAGCTGACTATTAAGAGAGGCCGCTTCGGTCGTTTTGTCGGCTGTGACAAATATCCTGATTGTACTGCTATCTACAACATCCCTAAGGCTGGTATGGTCTCTTACACTGGCAAGAATGATGAGAAAGGTAATCCGATCGTCATCGCCGGTTCTGGCAAGAAGAAAAGAGAGAACCCTTTGACCCTTTCCACACCCGGCCAGCCTGAGGAGAAGAAAGAAAAGAAGTACCCAGAAGAGGGCATGACCTGCCCGACTTGTAATGAAGGCAAGATGGTCTTACGGAAGAGCTTCTATGGAGAGTTCCTGGGCTGTAATAATTATCCTAAATGCAAGACCTTGATGAATATCAAAGAAGGCAAGGTTGACAAAGAGCATCCGGTGGTGAAGACCGGCGATTCCAAGACAACTAAAAAGACGGTCAAGAAGAAAAAGACTGTCAAAAAGAAGAGTTCTAAGTGAGACTTCAGTTCTTAAGTATCGGAAATTTTATAAATAAAGCTTAGGATTTAGGCATAAAACAGAAAAAGGTGGTTTTTAATGACAATAGTAAAGATTAACATCCATAAGATCAATGCTGAAAAAAATCTGGAAGCTAAAGCCGGCCAGATCAAGATAAACAATAACGTATCTATCAAGAATGTTGAAGATATGTCTTTCTCTGCAGACGGCAAGAGCGGACTGAAATTTACTTTTACTTTCAACTGTGATTATGACAGCTTAGGCAAGATCGATGTCGAAGGGCAAGTTCTCTATGTTGATGAAGAGAAGGTCATAAAAGAAGTCAAAGACACTTGGGCTAAGGAGAAGAAAGTGCCGATGAAAGTCATGGAACAGATCGTCAACGCGGCTCTTCACAAAGGCAACATCCAGGCTATCAAGATCAGCGAAGATATCAACTTACCAAGCCCTCTGCCTTTACCAAAAGTGAAGTCACAGGAAAAATAATTTTTTATTATCCTTTTTTCTCTGCTAATACCTATCTTTTCTTCTCGCAATCTTTTTATACCTCTAGCATCGCGTCTACTTTATGGAATTCTCTCAAAGCATCTTGCAATGGTACGGTCATAACAAGCGCGTCCTACCCTGGCGGGACAATCCTGAACCTTATCAGGTAGTGGTTTCAGAGATGATGCTGCAGCAGACGCAAGTGCCGAGAGTTATCGAGAAGTTCAAAGAGTTCATGGAAAAATTTCCGACACTATCGGACCTGGCAGCTGCTTCCAGAGCTGATGTTATCCAGGCCTGGAGCGGTCTCGGTTACAATAGACGGGCGTTGCTGCTGCAGAAATTTGCTCAAACGATAGTGGAACAATATCGAGGAAAGATTCCTGAATCGGCAGAAGAGCTGTTGAATCTGCCGGGCATCGGCCCTTATACGGCTGGAGCTATCGCTTCTTTCGCTTTCAACAAGCCGGAACCGGCCGTCGATGTCAACGTGAGAAGAATTTACCTGCGTTATTTTCGAGGTCTGGATCAAGGTCTGCCGATGGGTAAAGAAGATGAGAGACAGTTGTATGGGCTGATCGTAAAAAGTATTCCGCCGGACAGAAGCCGAGATTTCCATAATGCGCTGATGGATTTCGGTTCTTTAGTCTGCACCCGGAACGATCCGTCTTGTTCTGCTTGCCCATTACAGAATAGCTGTCAGTTCTATCCCCTTTATGGTCGCCAGAAAGAGAAAGCGCTGTTTGTCATGGAGAAGAAAACAGAGAAAGGTGTTATTGAAAACGGCAGACATGTTCCGAACCGCATCTTCCGCGGCCGCATCGTGGAATTCGTGAGAAAGAACGATGGTGATCTGATCAATCTTACTGATCTGGGGAAGGTCGTAAAAAGTGATTATGATCAAAATGACCGGGAATGGCTGCTTTCCCTCTGCTTAAAGCTTCAGGATGAAGAACTGATAAAGTATAAAGTCATAAACGAAAGAATTAAATTAGAGCTGCATAACTAAAGATATCATGGAAGCTTCATACCAATTTATCGATCATACTGCCGATGTGCTGTTTAAAGCTGCTGCTAAGACCTTGCCGGAACTTTTCGAGCAATGCGGGCTAGCTGTAGAGGAGACCCAGGTCGATCTTTCTAAGGTAGAACAGAAGAAGAAGACCAGGTTCAGCGTAGAAGGAAAAGATACAGAACGGCTGCTGTTTAATTTCCTGGATGAACTCTTGTTCTATAAAGACGCCGAGCAGTTATTGTTCAACAGATTCGAGATAGAAATCAAAGAGAAAGAAGGCGGGTTTAAGTTACACTGCATCGCTCACGGTGAGAAGCTTGATGTTGAAAAACATCATCCGAAGGTTGACGTGAAAGCGATTACCATGCATCTGTTTAAAGTTGAAAAGAAAAGAAACGGCTGGGAAGCGCAGGTACTGATCGATATCTGATGGCAGACACATTATTTTCATTAGCAGAAGGCATCCGCAAATGCACTGCCTGTCCTTTGTGGAGATCTAGGACTCTGGCGGTTCCTGGCGAAGGGGCTGGAAAGATCATGGTGGTTGCAGAAGCTCCTGGCGTTGAAGAAGATAGGACTGGCAAGCTTTTCATGGGGAGATCCGGCAAGTTTCTGGATGAGATGCTGAAGATGGCTGGTCTGGATCGGAAGAACATCTTCCTTACGGGCAGTGTCAAATGCCATCCGCCGCAGAACAGAAAACCGGTCTCTAGAGAATTGAAGACCTGTAAAGAGTTGTGGCTGGATAAGCAGATGAGCATGGTTGAGCCTGAACTGATTGTCGTGTTGGGCGGGGTGGCCCTTAAATCATTGCTGAACAAAAGCAAAGTAGATGATCTGCATGGCAAGCTTATTGACGGGAAATATTTTGTAACCTATCATCCTGCGGCAGCGATGCGGTTCCCTTCTGTCAGAAAGAAGATGGAAGAAGATATGACTGTTCTTAAGAGACTTCTTTAGAGAACCTTGCATAATCCAATAATTTATCTGCAAAGTTCTGAAGAGACTTTGACATAGTCGTAATTTTAAAACGGAAATAATATTCAATCCGCAAAATTCCTATTTTTCAAAGTTCTCTTTAGTTCCCTTTGTATGAAGAGATCGGCTGGAGATCATATGGTTTCAATCCACTGATTTTGTCTAACGGCCGGTACAGGTCTGAAGAGTTAACTGCCAGGTTCTCCAATCTGGAATATTGAAGACTGGGCGGTCCCGACAGATTGCCTCTCTGCCGGTCAAGAAGATAAGAAGAGCTTAGGTCTCTTACAGGAACTGTATAAAGGCATTCCTGCTTCTGCCTATTGAGGAGTCCTCTGACAAAATCCTCATCCGGCAATGCTCCTGATCCTATGCTGTATGTTTCCATGGCGACTAATCTATCAATCTTTGCTGTTGGGAGCTTTTTACTTTTAAATAGTTTTCCCTGAAAGTGGGACAAAAAAGTCAAGATTTAAATAGGAGTATACCTCTCCTTTCATAATGGTCTCTTACAGCTCACAACAGCAGCAATACCATACGGCTTCCAGTTCCAGCTCTTATTCCAGCGGTTCTTTGTATAGTGTCGCTCCAGCCAAATCGATCTGCTGCGGAAGATGGGCTTCTGGACACAGATGCGGCAGCTGTCCTAACCGTTAGGGTATAATGATCTGTCGTTTTCTATGATATAAGAAAAAAGTAGCGAGGGGTGGATTTGAACCACCGATCTACGGGTTATGAGCCCGTCGGGTACTCCTAGCTTCCCTACCTCGCTATAGACTTCCAGAACAGGCGTCTCTTTAAAAAGATTTGGTTTTGATCTGGGGCTCTGTCGAAAATGAAGGGTCACCGCCTCTGTACGAGCGGTGCCGACAATTTGTGATAGCAGTTTGCGACAGGGGGACATGCCCCCTACGGGGATGTCGCATTCTTATACCGTCAGCAAAAGAGCGAGTTGGCTGTGACCTCTCGAAGAGATTTTCTACAGAGCCGATCTGGCAAAAACATTTATATACCTCGAAAGATTGGTCTTCTTATGAAAAAAGAGGTTCCACGACGCAGCAGAGCTAGATCTATCTTATTGACGGTTGGAGCAGTCTTGTTCGTCCTGATTTTTATACTTCCCCTGGTCTTGAACGATTTAGATGTAGATGTTGGCAATGTCGCTTTGATCCCTATCAATGGCATCATAACGGGTGATGGGGCTTCTACATTGACGACGGAGACCATCTCTTCTTTAGAGGTTGCTGATTATATCGCGCAAGCTGGTCAAGATCCACAAATTGAAGCTATCATTCTCGAGATAAACTCTCCCGGCGGTTCGGCTGTGGCTTCGGACGAGATCGCTGAAGCGATAAAACAGTCTGAGAAACCAGTCATCGCTGTCATCCGTGAGGTCGGTGCTTCTGGCGGCTACTGGATCGCTTCTGCTACTGATCATATCATCGCCAACCGGATGTCGATCACCGGCAGTATTGGCGTCACCTCTTCCTATGTTGAGTTTGGTGGTCTCTTTGAAAAATATGGTGTTGGATATGAACGGTTGGTCTCCGGCAAGTACAAAGATATCGGGACGCCTTATCGCGAACTGAGTGATGATGAACGGGCGTTGATGCAGCAGAAGATCGATACTATCCACAGTTTCTTCGTGGAAGAAGTGGTGAGAAATAGAAATTTAGACGAAGAAGCCGTCCGGAAACTAGCTACTGGCGAGATTTTCTTGGGTGTAGAAGCCCAACAGAAAGGCTTGGTTGATCAGCTGGGCAATATCGGCACAGCTTTGTCCTATCTTCAGGAAACCTACGGCTTGGAGAAGACTGAGATTGTCGTCTATCAACGGCAGTTATCTTTCCTTGACCTGCTTAGCAGTGTGATGAGCGAGTCGTCTTTCCATATCGGCGAAGGCATCGGTTCGATGCTGGTTAAAGCGCCAGCTTCTTCGATAAATTTGATCTAAATATATACCCCATATGCTACAGTTTTAAATAATAGTTCCTTCTTGACGGCGTATGAGACCATTTTTCGCTCTGTTTATGATATTTCTAGTGGTATTTACTCCTTTCACCTCTGCTTTCAGTACAGCTGGGGATTATTGCAGTCCTGTTGCTGATGGCTGTTCAGCTGGTTCACATTGTTCTGGCGAAGAAGGCTCGTTCCTGACGACGAAATGCTGCCCAGCCGGGGAAGAGTACAATTA
>PCXY01000006.1 GCA_002762785.1 Candidatus Woesearchaeota archaeon CG10_big_fil_rev_8_21_14_0_10_45_16
AGTTGTTGCTTTGCTGTGGACATCCACAGACTAAAGCCAGTGGTTTTCTGGCTATTTTTACATAAGCGCAAAAATCTACGTGCCGTGCTGTGCTCACAAAGAACGTAACTAAATAAGAACAAAAACGAAAGCAAACATATATAAAGCAAAAAATACTCTTCCTGAACAAAAGAGGATGAGAACAAAGATTATTATCTGCCTGGTAGCTTCTGTGCTTCTCCTAGCTGTTTCTCTATCCGCTGAACTGGAAACCACTAATACCTGCCAGGAAGATTTAGAATGCACGACTGTCTGTGAGCCATACGACCTTAATTGTTACTGCTCTGAAACAGAGATCTGCGTCCTGACGGAAGTCTGCTCCACCGATGCTGATTGCAGCTTCTGTGATGAGCTGGATCTAAGCTGTTTCTGCGATATTGATAACACCTGCAGCGAGGTTGTTGCAGAAACTACCGATAACACGACGGAAACTGCTCCCGATACGGCCGTATCAGAGGAAGTACAGCAGCAGGTGCAAGGTCTGCAGCAGCAACTGGAAGCTCTTGAAGTAAGTTCGCTCAGTCTTGAACAAAGATTACAATTGGTAGAAGAAAGTCTTCGCAGCATCGACCAGCAATTACGCGGTGTATCTTCTGACCTTTCTACTGTAGAAGATACTGTTCAGCAGAATGTTAACACTGTTGCCACCGGATTAGCCGGATTGCAACAGACAGTAGATATCACCCAGCAGGAACTTGACGTCGTGGAAGAAAAAGTAGAAAAGGAACAGGCGTTCACGACGTTCTTAACTTGGACTTTTTTCATCCTATTGATCATCGCCGCCGCTCTGGGAACCATCTATTATATCAACCGCAAGAAACCGCAGGAAGTTAGTTCAGAGATTCTCGATTATATCACTAGCCACATCAAGCAAGGAAAGAAATTTCCGCAGATAAAACAGGTACTGCTGCAAGCCGGTTGGAGCGATGAGGATATCGAAAATGCCTACAAGCAGACCATGAAACGAAACTATCAGAGCTACCGCCAGCAGCAAGGGCAGCCGCTCCCGGAAACATCAGGATCAGATACCAGAACTAAAAGCATCGTCATCGGCGTCATCGGTCTGGTAGTTGTCGTCGGCCTCTTCTTTCTGCTAAAAGCAGCTTCTGGACAGGCCATCAGGATCCAGATGGATGACTCTGGAGAAGCGCAGATACTTTGTTTCGCGCCGCACATCCCAAAAGATAGCGGCTGCTGCCTGGACGAGAATGAGAACGGCTTCTGTGACTTTGAAGAAGACCGGCTTCTTAACCGTCCAGAAGAAGATGCAGCGATCTGTCAAGACAGTATAGAATGTACGGCCGGAAAAAGCTGTATCGACGGCAAATGCTTATCGTTAGACCAATTATATCAAACTACGCAATGCAGACATCGCTGCAACCTGGAATCTGTACGGGTCGAGACCAGCGACGGTGAAGCTTATCTTGTCGGCCCTAACCTTGGAGGTTACACGGCAGCAGGCGGCATCGAATGGAAAGTGAAAGCGATCCCCGAATACTGCCAGACAGCTGAATTGAAAGTTCCGATCCAGATCATCAAGAAAAGCAGCGGTAAGATCATCAATGATTACATCACCATGCTCGGACAAGGAGAGAAGAGCGCCGTCATCACACATCCTGCGTCAAAGAAAGTCCAGTTCCAGCTGGAAGTCGTCGACGTTACCGAAAGTTGTAATTAGATCATTTCTACTCACAATGACCTACATCCGTATCAAGACCATCAGTGGACATAAGTATGGCTACCTTGTCGATACGGTACAGACTGAGAAAGGGCCGCGGCAGAAAGTAAAGCAATATCTGGGAAAAGTGATCATCCCCCCCAGAGAAAAAGAAAGCGGCCTGAAACAAGGCAGTTCCAAAGAGAAGTTTCTAGTCAATAGTATCGTCGCTGAACTGACCGCGCATGGGTTTAGAGAGAAGAAAGGAAACCTTTGCCAGGGAAAAGTTGCTTTCTCCCCATCTTCGCTGCAGTTGAGCAAAGGAAAAAAAGAAGTAGTGATAAGGATCAATGACGGCCATCTTTGTTCCCATACTATCCAGCAGCTGCGGAACTTCAGGAAGTCTGAAGATATAAAGAAAGATGGCTATGCTTTAGCCACCGCCTTTTTAGAAGCCGGACTGCCGGTCTCCAGGGAAGAGTTTATCTCGTTCTATGGGTTGTGTTAGAAAGGACGGTCTTCTGGAGCTAGATCAACAGTATCTTCTTCTCCTATAGGACGATCGATGGTGTCTTCATCGCCGGTTATTGGAGGAACAACGCTGACGTAGGGGAAGTCAACCGTATCATCTGCTTTTGAGTATCGTGGATGACCACCAAGATCTCCCAAAGCCTGGATGATCTGGCTTGCGTCTGAATCGCCATGACGACCGTGAACCAGATAATGGACACTTTCTGCGTCATATCTAGTGACCATAATATCAGTACCGGATCGATAAAAAACAGATCCATTTCCAGGTAAAGATTGCAGCCCAAAATAGCCTTCTAAAACTCCAGGAACATCCATAGCCCGGTCGCGAGGGATGTCGAATTCCGCCAATAATTCTAATCTTCTTCCTTCTATTCTTTTAGGAGCTTCTTGTGTTTCCATCGTTGTATATATCATAATTATTTACCTCAAATAGTTCTCACCTGACTAAAGTAGGTCATTTATAACCCTTTCGCAAATATGAGAAAAAACATATACTGTATATGCTACTTTTGGTATTCTTCTGCCTGGTAACGTTTACCAGCTATTCTTCGACAATAGTTTTAGCTTGACAATGTATCGCTTCATAATAAACTGTAGAAACTCCTCATAAGGTGAGTAAAGGGGCTCCGGAGAGGGGGTGAGGGTGGTAGAATCTCGTTGGAGCCCCTATGATTGGGCACCTCTTTTTCCCAACAACGGTAAAACCTTACTTGTATATAAATGTTACGTTTTTGTATACTGGTCATTAGAAATGCACCTTAATTCCCTTTTAAAGCAACTAAGGGGCTTAAAACTAATCAAAAAAAGCGTCAAGATATTTACCATACTCACTAGAAACGATCAATCCTTCGCGAGGAAAACAAGTAAAATAGTTTCTCCAGGCAAAGCGTTCGTCCAGGTAGATAACTGCCCCTCGATCTTTCTCAGAACGGATGCATCTGCCAGCTGACTGCAAACATTTGTTGATGGCCGGATAGGTATAGCCGTAATCCCAGCCTTTTGAGAACTTATGGTCGTAATACGCGATCATCTGCTTGGTCTGTAAGTCCGGTTTAGCCAGGGGCAGACCGATGATGACCACTCCGTTCAATAAGTCACCCGGAAAATCGACGCCTTCCGCAAAATTGGCGCCAGTCACGCCTAATAAGACTGCGCCTTTGTCTTTCTTAGCTTTGAACTGCTGTAAAAATTCTTCTTTCTCTTCTTTAGTCATACCGGATTTCTCCCATAACAGGTCTTTGGCAACAGTTATATGAGCGCTGACATTATCCCGGAAATAATAAGACGGAAAGAATAAAGCGACATTACCCGGAACTTTCGCTGCGATCTCGCTGCAGATCTGAGCTATCCTCTTGTACATGGCATCGCCGCGGACGGTAAATTTGGTGCTGGTCTCCGGGACGATCAGGGAAAGCTTGTTCTCTGCCGGGAACGGTGAAGCATATTCTTTCTCGATTCCTTTGCTGATGCCTAATAGATCTTTATACATGAACGTCGGTTTGAGAGTGCCGCTCATCAAGACAGCCGCATGGACTTTCTCAAAGACCTGCTTGGAGACGATACTGGGATCAAGGCAGGAATGCCGCAGCACGATCATCGGACCGGTGCTTCCCTGCCGTTCCATGATGATCCGGGCATAGCCTTCATCTTCACCCAGCCAGGCGTCCAGGAAGGCAGAAATTCCGCCGAGGAACGAACGCCGTTGTTTCTTACGTACTTCGTCAGCAGCGATCTCCAGCTCATTGATCAGCTCGTCATAATCAGTACGTTTCTTGATAGCGTTGACGAACACTTCTTTAGTTACCAGTTTCTCTTTATCATTATCAGTAAACACCGCCAGGTCAAGAAGGACCGAGTTGATATCCTGCAGCCAGGAGACCAATCCTTTATAGCCGAATTTCTGGGCTTCCGATACGGCATTGCGGAGCATCACCGTTGTCAGGGAACTGGTAAGCATGTCCGCTATCCTCCCTGGAAGATTGTGAGCTTCATCCACGATCAGGATGACGTCTTCCAGCTGCAGTTCCAGCTTGGCAAATAATGTTGACTGCACGTGAGGATTGAACAAGTAATAATAATCGCCGATGATCACCGGCGCATCTTTCGCTAACGCTAAGGAAACCTCATAACTGCACATCTTCTTTTCCTTGCTCATCTCCATCAGCTCTTCATTATGCAAAGCTCCCCGTTTCTTGATCTCAGAGATAAGATATTTAGCTTCAGCGGTCAATGATGATTTGGTCTTGACATTGTTGAAGAATTCACACTCGCCTTTCTCGACGATGGTCTTGCAGTATTCCATGAAATCGCCGCTGCGTAATCCCGATACTTCCTGACTGCACATCCAGCGTTTGCCGATAAGATCGACGCAAGGTATCTTGGTTCCCGTCTTCTGGCCGATAAGTTTCAAGGTATTGACCGCGATCTGATGCTGCGTGTGTCTGTTTGTCAGGAAGAAGACGCGTTTGTTCTTCGCCTGCGCTTCTTTGATGGCGGCAGCAAGGGCGCTGGCTGTCTTTCCCAGTCCAGTAGGAGCATGAGCCAGCAGTACCTGGCCTTTGTCAAACACTTCCTCGATATCGGCGACCAGCTCTTTCTGGCCTTCACGGATCTTCTCATGTGGAAAAAGAGCAAGAAGTTCTGTCGAGACCATGATATTATGAGAAAATGACTGCATTATAAAACTTTGTTTTTAAAGCAGAAAGATTGTTGCCGAAACGTTTATATAAACTGGATTTTGTGAAACAACTATTCCAATGAGTAAATGTTTAAATACAACTATTTGAAACACATTTTTGGAGAGGTGTGGATAACAACGGGGGTGTGAATTTGGGGAAGAACAATAAACAGATTTTCGACGTTTTTTTCCGTGAAAAACCAGCCATGATGCTGGTGGAACTGAAAAATGCCAGCTCGAACGTGTATGCGTCAGTCTTGGCAAAACAGATAGATTGCACGTATTCGCACGTAGTAAAGATCCTGCAGGAGATGCAGAAAGCGGAATTGATACATTTCAAAAAAGAGGGGCGCTTGAAACTTTTGGAACTTACTAAGAAAGGGACCGAGATCGCCTCTAATATTGAAAGCATCAGGACTAAACTTTAGTCCTTTTTTTTCTTTTTTTTTGGTAAACTTGTTTATTTTACTATCTCACTTTGGAAGCACAGAGTGGTCTTGGTATATTCTCAGATGGTTACTGCTGTATCTTTTACCGTCTGTAAAATATTTTTATTAGATTCATAAGTCAGAACTACAGATAGAATCATTAGAACTGGCAAATTTTTATTCAATCACAAAAAAAATAGAAAATAAAAAACAAGCAACTTTATTCTACATACATCTTTAGCTTGCTCATGTCAAGCTGCCAATCTTCAGGAAGTTTCTTGGTCTTCTTGTAATATTTGACCAGCCTGCGGATCTTGGAACTGGTCAAGATCTGACCTCTGCCAGCAGAAGTGTCCTGCTTGTTCTTCTCCAGATGCTGCCTGACCGCAATCAGTTTCCTGATAAGAGCCAAAATATCTTCCGGCAGTTCTGTCTGCAGCTTGTTTTCCTTGACGATATCAGTGATCCGTTTTTCAGTGACGGTCTTGACATCATGGATGCCGTACCTGTCCCGTAAGATCATCCCGATCTCACTGGTGGTCTTTCCTGCTTTCGCATATTTGACCACTAATTTCTCAACTTCTGCTCCTTTGTAGGGAGCCCAGGCCGGAACTTTTGCAGCTGGTTTCTTGCTGCCGCTCTTGCCTCTTGCGCGTGAATGCATGCGTGCCATGGTTATTTTTCCTCGTCTAGTTTATCGTACGGAGAATGAGCATTAGCTATACTCTCCAGTGTACGCAAGCCGATGTGACCGGCGTACCTCTCGAATAAGACTTAAGAAGGACCCTCCTTTAAAAATGTTACGCTGAAAACAGGATTACCCTAACCAAAAGGTTTATTAACATAAGCTTCCAGTTAAATAAACATTACTAGAGGTGTTTCCCATGATGCGATCTGCTGCTCCCCATTCACCACATCATCATCTTAGATTCTATGTCGTTGTCGCTACCCTGATCATCGGCTCGTTTGTCTTCTTCCTGCTGATGAACGGCGAGAAGTTCTCGTTTACCGGCACGACTATCGGAGATTTGACTGGAAGCAATGTAGAAGATCAGCCAGAAGGAAAAGTTACCGTTGAAAAAGCGGCGTTGAACAAGGTTTTCAAAGATGAGGTTGAGAAAAACAATAATGAAGTAAACCTTGCCTTAACTTTCAGCAACAGCCCCGACGTTTCAAAGTTTGCCGAGCTGAACAGTTTAGTCCTTACTTTTGACGATCTTACCACCAACATCAAGATAAACGACGACCAACTTGAAGTGAACAACCTTCAGCAGGTCCAGCTGGTCATCAAAGATTTCAAAGGCGACTTCGACTTGACTGGAAAGAGCCTGTCTTTAGAAGGCAGTTCCACCCGGATTGAAGTCAACGGCGTGGCCCTGCAGTCAGGAAAAGAGATGAAGATCGCGTTCGAAAACCTGGATTTTAAATCACTAGCTGTCGAAGGGATCACTCTGACCGATGTCAGCCTGCCTGAAGGCGATGGACAGTTATCTGTAGGAGAACGCCTGGAATACAGTTTACAAGGAGACGCGTTAGAAGTATATTACATCGACGGTGACATGAGCATGACTGAAGAAACACCGTTCTCATTGACCGGCTTGGCCCGAGGAATCTTTGTCAACGGCGATTCCTTGACGCTACATATACAATAAGAATTTTTACAATAATTATTTTCAACTTTTATCTATAATACACAGTAAGAAATCAATACAACCCTTTCTCTTCCAGTTCTTTCTTCTTGATCTCACGACGGTAACTGCCATACTTATCTTCAGGAGAGAACTTTGGCGGTTTTGGCTCCAAAGCTTTAGAGCCGCACTGAGGACACTTTTCATGCAAAGTATAAGAATTACAAGAACTGCATTTGAGTATGTGTTTCATCGGCCGTCTTTTCGGTTGAATGAGGCTGTAGATTGCTTGTCACTGAATTTTTCCAAGACTTTCTGGACATCTTTAAGAGTCTTTTCAGCCGGCTTATAATCAAAATCCTCTATCCGCAACATAAAACGGCCGGCGCCAAGGTAGGCTAAAGTGATCGTGTCAGAAACCTTCTCGATGCTCTGCAAGACTTTCTTGATCTTTTCCACACCACTAGAATCATAAGTTTGTAACTGCACTTCACCTTCGATGACGATCTTCTTTGGCTTGAACTTCTCGATAACTGCTTCGGTGATCTCATCGGCTAATGGTTTTTTCAGACCTAGTTTCTGCAAGTCCACCTTGCTATCGACGATGTCTTTGAAACAGAGAAAGATATGTGAATATTCTTTAAAGATAACGTCGCTGATCTCCTGATAGAGCTTCTCAGCAGGTTTCTTAAGCTTAGTAGCCAGGTTTTTGATCAGCTGTTCTGCTTTCAGTTCCTGCTTGATCTCATCCAGCTTCTCGCGTCTTTGATTAGAATTTACACGGCGCAAGGACAAGTCGATATGCCCTTTCTCTTTGTCTACTCTCAGTACTTTACAGACTATCTGACGGCCGTCGCTGACAAAATCCCGCAGGTTGCGGATCCTTCCGGGAGAGACTTCCGAGATGTGGACGATCCCCGATTTCCGTTCGTATTCCAGAAGATCGACGAAGACAGAGTTAGGATAGATCTTAGATACTTTACATAAGACGATCTCGTCTTCTTCCGGGTAGCCGTGTCGTATGTAAAACATTTTATTATCTATGGCAGGGGCTTCTTTATAAATCTTATTGGAATTGTGGGTCTTACAGATAAGACTAGACCAGAAAAAAAACTTTATTCCAGAACTTCTAAAACTCTGGCTGAAATCTTAGACTTGCCGCCGGACGGGTACGCCAGTTCTTTGCTACAGACTAGACAGGTGACAACATTACTGGCATTGCCAAAGATAACCTGCTCATTCTTGCACTTTGAACAGCGGACTTTGATAAATTTGCTTTTAGTTTCCATATTTAGATCAACTCAACTTTCTTGGAACGGATACCTACTGGCTGGCAGGATACTTTCTTGCAGACATCACAGGCATAACGGAAATCAGTCTTTTTAGTGTTTTTAGCACCGGTACGCTTGAACTTGGTCACCGCCGGTTTTGAATAACGTCCTAAACCGCCGACACCTCTGGCGCGGCCTCTCCTTCTAGCCCTATATTTTGAGCCTCTGCTGAGAGAACTAGCAGTCCTACGCTTGTTCTGAGAAACTTTATGTGGAGTATGTTTCTTACAGCTCTTACATAGCCGCTTCATCGCTTTAGGGACCTTCATAGCATGCTTGAGGAAGGCGGTTATTTATAAAAGTTTCCGTTATAGAAGTGGCAATTCTCCTGTTAGAACGTCTATATCAGCTTCTTCGGCCGGTCCGATGCCCACACAAGTCCTGGTTCCGGGAGCGACCACCGTATGGCCGGCATCCGTTATCAAAGAAGCTGGAAGACCTTCGTCCTTGGCTTTCTGGAAATATTTTACCAGCTCTTTCTCATCCTTCACTTTCAGAACGATCTTAGCCATCCCTTCAGAACGCCAGGCTTTCACCATCTGTTGGTCGGCTTTTAGCACCGCATCGACGCTGGCATGGGCAGCCTGGGCGCAGGCCTTGCCTTTCGGCAGCTTTAAGTCCTGCCGTACTAAGATAACCTGTTTATACTTCATGTGAGGACGTAATCAGAAAAGGTATAAAAAGGCTGTGGTTGAATGAACGTATTTAGTTGAGTGGGTGAGCGCCGCCAAATGAGGCACATTTTTGCCATAATAAAATTAAAATAAGCGCAAAAATCTACGTGCCGTGCTGCGCTTACAAGGAACGCAACTAAATATGTACGGTTGAATGAAGAAAGGATTAAAGTACTTAAGATAATAATAATGATAATAATATAAAAAACCTATTCCTTCTGCGCCAGCTTGGTGAAGTATTCCACAAAGTGAGGAGCTTCTACCCAAACAGCTGAATCGTAGCTTTTATGAACTTTCATATCGTCGGTCAAGAATAGCAAGATCTCTTTCTTGTCGACTGCACAGAATCGAGCATTGTCAGCGCTTTTACCGGTGACGACCTTGCCCAATTTGGAGAGCAAAGCGACGGATTCTTTTGAAGTTCCAGGTGGAACGGAAAAGGTCACATCGACGCCGGTCTTGGCAGCGCGTTTGAAATAGTTAGCAAGAAGTTCATATTTTCGTCCTGCTCCTTCTTTGGAAGTCTTGATCAAGATCTCTTTCTTGGCACCTTTTATCATGGAAACCAGATGCTCGTAGACCTTATCACGGCCTCTGAAAGCGCCTGATCTGTCAGTTGGATCGACCAATTTGATGCCTTCAGTATGAAGAGTGTTCAATTCGCCGAGAACTTCACTGTCTTTAAGGTTGGATAAGACTGTGTTTCGTTGGTCAGCTTCTTCAACGACCCTTTTCTTGACACGTTCGATAACCTCAGAAGGGGGAACTGCCAGATATTTGATCGGTTTGCCGACTTTAACTATGATAAAGCCTTTTTTCTCCAGGGATTCCAGTACATCATAAGCCCGGGAACGAGGAACGTTAGATATGTCAGATAATTCACCTGCGGTGGAGACGCCTCTGCTTAGAAGAGCGATCCAGAGCTTGCTCTCGTATGAGTTAAGACCGAAGTCTTTGAGCTTGTTTAAAAAGTCTTTTTGGACGATCATTATTATTTTCCCTCCCTGGTGTCTAAACATCTTCACCTAAACACGTAGGGTAGGAAGCTAGAATGATGGTTTCTTTATAAATCTTTCGTGGTAGTTAGTACTTGTTAGTGGTTATTAAATGGCTTCCCGAAAGTTTTTCGTAAACGGCTTTATAGACTAGCCCATATCCCATCACGGCCCAAGCCATGTCTGCAGACATCTCAACAAAACCTTCCGCATTTACGACTCCCCATACGCCTCCAGCTCCGAAACTAACATAATACCCAATCTTCCGCCGTAACTGACATTCTTTGGCAGCAGGAGCGAGATACTCCTCCAAAGCGGTCCCCTCAACACTAGCGGCCACCTTCCTGAAATCACGATAATCCTGCCAGGCGTAATATGCTCCTAACGTTACACCAAGAAGGCTGGCTCCGGCGATTCGCAACCAGACCGCCCCGGCCATAATCTCATCCAGAGTCATTAGAAAAACCGATCCTCCTTTGCTTTGAAAACGAACCTGATGCTGTAAGATAACGCTGCTGGCAGCGCTGGTTGACAGCTGCCATGATATCGTCTGTCCCTAGGTAGGCGCTGGCGCTCAGTTCATCATTTTCGATAAAATCCTTGATCTTGTTTCTGGCAGCGATCGCCAGGGCCTCGTGGACATCAGCGCCGGTAAAACCCTGCTGGTGCATGGTAGCAGCTATCGATCGGTAATCCAACTCTTGGTAGATCCCATGCGCTTCACCACCAAGTCTCTGTTTCTGCCTTCGTTCCTGAAGAGAAACCTGCTTACGAAAGATCTGTTCCAACCCTTTAAGATCAGGAGGAGGTATCTCCACCACATAACTGAAACGGCCGGCGCGCAGCAGAGCTTCATCGACCATCTCTATCTTATTTGTCGCCGCAACAAGGATTATCCCTTCTTTCTTTCCCGACGCGCCGTCCATGAAATCGTTCAAGGTGACGACAGCGCGGTCCATCACGCCATGGCTGTGATATCCCCTCTTTGTGAGGAGCTGTTCAGCCTCATCCAAGAACACTAACACTTTTCTTCCGGTTTTTTTATATGCCTCAAAACTTTTGTCAAGTATTATCCGTAGAGTCTTCTCAGTCTCGCCAACATATTTGTCTATGACATCCGTAAGTCTTAGATTGACAAAAAATGTTTCCAGTTCGGTAGCTAAAGCTTTGGCGATCATCGTCTTGCCAGTCCCCGGAGGTCCATACATGAACAGACTTTCAGGCGGATTGATCACATAATAATCGTAAAGCGTAGGATGAGCAAGGCCGTACCTGAATTCATGCAGCTTGTCGATGACCGCATCCAGGCCGCCCACATCAGCCAACCTAACCTGGTTTTCTTCCTCGGCCGGAATCGTTACCTGCAATGAAGTGGCCTCTTCTCTTTCTTTGTACTGCTTTAGCTGTTTCTCCAGCAGAGAATTTTTCCTTTGAAGAGCGTTGATCAGTTCAGCTTGCTTATTGATCACTTTCTTTTTAGCATCTTCTTCAGTTATATCTTCTAAGATCGTCTCTACCATCACTTCCCCTCCGGATACAAAAAGGATCCAATTTTTTCTGTTGGAGCGTAGAACAACATGTCCATATGCCGGGTGAAGATCGTTTTCTCACCATCAGGGATGCGTCTTAAGCTGTTGGTGATGCCGATCAGATGAAACTCGCCTCCCAAGTATGCGATCACTTGACCGCCGCTCATCCCGGGTTCGATATAACAGAAAGCTCGATCATGATTTTCATCCTGATAAGACGAAGAAAGGCAGGCTCCAAAATAAAGCTTCAAGCCGTTGGCAAAACCTAGAACATAGATGTTAGTCGGAGCGACATCTTCTTTTTTTCCTAAAGATAATCCTTCCAGATAAGGGATCTGCGTCATGGTGGAAAGGACCGCTGCGTCAAAGTCAGGAGATTCTCTCTCAAGGACCACCTCAATATCATCTGAGGGGTCATCATCCGCAAGATTGTCCACCAACTCGTACTTTATGCCGGTCCTTGGAAAGACAGCGATACGACGCTCCAATAGATCTTCCAGGGCTTTGTTCCCAGCAAGACCTTGTCTTAATTTTTCTATCTCTTTCAATAGTTCTTCTGGAAGGCTTTCACCGTTCTCTTTCCAGATGTAAATTGCATCTGGCTTATCCGTAACATGTTTAGCAGTAGCAAGGTAAGTTTTCCCTTCTTTTTTTTGGTATGCAAAAGCAGTGCCGCCATGGACAGTGTCGGGAAAACCGTTATAAGAAGCAGTCACCCGCAAGCAATATGTTCCAGCGATCTGCTCACGCATAGCTTCCTGTAAAGAACGAAGCTCATCCCCATCTTTGATGTCGATCTGTCTCGACTGCTGCTCTGACTTTTCAACAGACCGCTGCGGCGTATGGATGGTGCAGTTGCTGGCCGTCGCCAAGAACAGCGTTGTCACTAGCTTAGCTAAAGTTTTCTTCATAGTTCCACCTCATGTTAGGAACAACCGCCTTTGCGATCAGGGCAGGTTATTCTTATGAACGTTCATCTGTCATCTGTCATCCGTCATCTGTCATCTGTTGAGCGGCTCGTAAGTACAGACGGGAAGATAGATCTCCTGACCATCTATCATCCGCGGCGCCTCGATACCATGGCGATAAGGACATTCCTGGCTGGCAATAGCCGTGCATTCTCGATGTTTTCCAACTTCGATCTGATATAATCCATCTCTTACAAGACAACGCTGCCAAGAAAAAACTGGAAACAAGTCCTCTGCTATCTGCAGTGCTTCTTCCAAAGCTATTCGTTCATCAAAAACCATAGCCGAACCCCACTAGATGGATTATCTCATTTGGTGTGATCTTAGGGCTGTAAACCCCCGTAAGGGAAGAGACGTATCCCAGCAATGACGCCTGCAAGAACGGACTTCCTTCAGCGCTTACTGAAGAAAGCAACGAACCTGAACCTCCACCTTCCACACTGAACTTTGAATCTGCCAGGATCATGTCAATGTTGCAGCCAGCGCCAAGACGGAAGGATAGGCCGGCAGATGAGGATGAAGCATCTAGGATTTCACGTTCCAGGAAGGGGGAGAACAAGAGACGTTTAAAGTGGCGCCGGCTTTCTACTGAAATCTCTCCGACCAGAGAGACGTCCGTAAGATCAATATCATCGGTCTGAGTTCTATCCTGCCATTCACCATACAATACATCCAGACCAAAATAATGCGGATCTTCAGCAGCTTTCTCCTGAGTGATCCTGACACCATCCATCGGCTGCGATGTTTCTCCCCTTGCATACATCAACGCGGTGCTGCCAGAACAGCCTGCAGTTAGCGACAGAATCGCCGATGCTGCTGTTCTCGCCAAAAAACGGTTCATAATCGATACCTCTGTCGCATCGTGAAGACGAGGTACTTATCACCGCTCAGATGCATCATCCCTTTATCTTCTTCCAACAGCACTTCAGTAAGCTGCCGATAACTGAGAGGGACCATGACGTCTTCTTCCAAGTCCGAATTATGCACCCGCCAGGGTATCACTCCACCATTATCCTGAACCCGTTCCTGTAAAGTTTTCATGCTGCACCTCCTTTGAATCTTTGATATATCTCTCTGAGTTCTCTGACCCCGTACTGTTCGCGGCCGCAAGCCCAATAAGGGACAAGCATCGAAAAGAGGTCTTCTCCTTTCATCACATCCACCAGCCGATGTTCCAAGACCGGACATTCAAAATCACGACGCTGGTTGGTCGGTTCGTAAAGCCGGCAGTAAGGTTTCCCTTCCTGACTCAGGCCCTGATGCTGTTTCCGGACTAAGCATCTGGCCGTCTCTTCTCGGTTTTTATCTGAATCCATGCATATACCCCTCGTGGATCTGTTTCACCTTATCTTCCTCCGAAAGGTCTGGGTCGTGAAGCAGACCATGGATCCGCCGCAAGGCCCGGTTGTAGTATGTCTCAGCTGGAACCATTGTTATCCTCCACCCTATCCTTATCCCTATCCTTGTTCTTGTCCCTATCCTTGTCCCTGTCCCTATTCCTACCCTCTCTCCCACTCCGATCCCTATTCCCAGTCCATTCTCTCTGTATGACTGAAGCGAACTGTTGCCGTAGATAATCACGAAGAAGCGGGAACTGCAGATTGTATAGAGCAGATTGTTCTGTCTCCTCTTCCGACAACAGGCTTTCTTCATCATAATGATGGACAATCTCATGCAGGATCGTGATCAAGAAATCTTCCTCATCAACGATACGATCGGGGTTATACAAGATCCTTTGCTCTTCAACAAGGTATTCGCCAGCAATATCAAGAGAACGACGACAATAGGGCTTTGTAACACCAAGAGCATCCACTAGATGCTCAAGATCAAGATGCATGATCCTGTTTATCTGTGGTTCACTGATACTCATGCGGCATCCCCCAAACCTTGTTCCATTTTCTGTTCTATCTTTCTCTGCAGATTTTTCATGCCAAGATCCCTAAGATAACCGGCAGGCAGGGCCTCTTCATAGAAATGCCCCGGCTGCGGCATGATCATCTTGTGCCCGCAGGCAGTCCTAGGGACGGAAGAAGCATAGCTCTTTTCGGTCGGACTCACACCCTGCAGGGTGCCGAGACGGTAAGCCACCCGGAAAGTGTTCGGTCCAGAACTGTCAAGCTTGACCCAGTTTTCATGAGTATGGCCGGCTAAAGCCAGATCAGCGTCTGAATTACGGGCAGCGCCTACCAAACCAGAAAAACCGGAACCGTGCGGGTCGTGCTGCACGATAAGATTTACCGGTCCAAATAGAGCATCACTGTCGATGCTTTTTCCATAATCAGGGATCTGGATTATCCTAGCGCTGCTGTAGCCCCCGACAAAGACGCGCGACTCAGGTTTTTGGGGGTCATGGTAATAGTCAGATTTTCCGACCTCATAAACTTCTATCCCTCGACCTTTAAGACGCTGGACGAAGAAATCGGTCTCTCTCAACCCAAGGTCGCGAAGGACACCGTCAGCATGGTTGCCGGTAACAGATACATGCGCGCACTGAAGACGGCTTCTATCTAAAGACTGATCTAAAAACGAGCTGTAATAATCGGCAACCCAATCTAGGATTACCTGCATGCTCTCGACACTGCCGCCCATGGCATCGTTAGTCTTTTGGAGAATTAGCTTTAACACTTCTTCTTTATTCTCCGGTTTCCAGTTGCTCAACAATTCTATATTCTCAGCCAATACTTCCTGAGGGCTGCGTTTGAAATGATAACGGTGGTTCCAGGATCGAGAATTAGCCTCGGCAGTATCACCGCCGCTGATAAAACCACTATGATGGGCTGGACGGCCTCGAAAAGTTCCGGCAGGACTTTTGAATACCTCAATCAAGCCATCACGGACCAAAGGATTTTCTTCCGGCGATCCGATATGTTCATCAGAAGAAGCGACAATAACATGATAATCCTCTAGCTGCTGCAAAGCTGAGCCATCGACAAAGTTCTGATATTGGATCCATTCCGTTCCGATGATGCCGTCTTCATTCTTGCTGATGACCGTAATTCCTGAAACGCTGCCCCGGTTAAAGCGGTCTATCACTGAATGTCTTCTGGTGCCAAGCGGTTTCCCGGCCGACATCCGTGTTGCTTCTTCTCCCCTTACAAATCTACTTATTTTTTCCTGATCTTCAAATGGCAGAGCCGTCACCAAAGTTATCGTTTTTTCGCCGATCTTAGGATCATAGGAAGATTGATCTTTGAAATTGGTTTCAGCTGGACAATCATGCAGTTTCTGGAGCTGTTTATAGCCGACACCATGGTGGCCGCTTTCCAGGATCACATCAATATCTTCAAGACTTTTCGTCTTTCCATGGACCGATGCCAGCAGGCGGGCCGGGGTTGATCTCATGGCAGCCCAGGTTGAGTGGCGGCTGTGGGCATAATCTATCACTAATCCGTTGAAGTCAAGAACTTTTTGGTTCGTAACCAGTTGCACTCCAGCCCTATCACAGACCGCTTGATACCGGCCATATAACTCAGCTACAAATTGTGCTGTAAAGTACTGGTGAGCTGGACGAACTTTCTTTTCCCTGAATAAGTTCTTTTCAGAAAATTTTTCGGTGATATCATGGTCGATATTTTCCATCTTTTGCTGTCTGTCGTTCATCCTGCGCTTAAGGCTGCCGCGACGGTTAGGTGAACCTTTGCTCCTGGTGAGACTCTCCCATTCCTTTCTATAATCACCATACTCCTTCCTAAACTGATCTCTCTTCTCTTTCAACCCGCTGATCTCATCATCGATCTCAAGACGTTTCCGCAGCAAAAGTTCATTAAGCATCGCCGAGACAGTAAATTGCAGGTCGTCGGAATCGACAGAAAGGACGACTTTTTCCAGATGCGGCGCTTCTGTTTTAATCTCGGTCAGTCTTCTTTCAAGAATGGCTAACTGTCTTTCTAGCATTGATGAATACTGCTCACGGTTAGGAACCCGATCGGTTTCCTCCAAACACTCCTCTTTTGATTTGTTCCAATAAGTCAAGTCGTCATTAAGATACTCTGGGCGGTCAAGCCTAGTTAAAGTGCCGTCAACGATAAGACCAGTAGCTTCTTTATCCTGGGCGATAAATCGTAAAACGTTCTGGTATGCTTCTGGATTAAAATAGCAGGTGTCGTAACCAACTTTACTAAAGATATAGACTCTGCTTTGGACGGCTTGCTGTTCCAGCCGCCCCTCTAGGTCAAGTTGTTTTTCATCCACTTTTTCCCCCGGATAGCCAGCACCAGACCATCCTTACAAGATACTAAAAAAACAGATCAGGCATGCTGCCTTCATGACAGAATTCTAACAGTTTACGGCCTACATAATTGTTTTGTATTAATATTATGACGTGATTAAATGATACTAATCGATAAAAATACTCCTTAGATCTCCAGAACATATATTCGCAATACCTATTATAATAATTGATTAAATTATTATAACTATTACAGAATGTTTAAATAATCGGTTCTCATATCTTATGGAATGAAAAGAAAGGTCGCCCAGATCGGGCCATCAACCTTGATGATCTCTCTGCCTACAGAATGGGTTAAGGCGCATAAGCTTCAGAAAGGAGATGAGTTGGATGTTTTTCCAGGACGGAACGAAATTACGTTTTCTCAGGGAGAACGGAAAGCGAAGACGAAAGAGATTACCCTTGACATCACCCCTTTTAACAAATACCTTCTTTCAAGATACTTAGAAGTGTTGTACTTCAGCAATTACTCGAAGATCATCCTGACTCATAAGAAAAACACGATGTATGATCAAAAGCATCAGGAAGAGATCAGCGTCAGGGCACTATTGAAGAAATTGAGCAACCGTTATATCGGCATGGAGATCGTCTCCCAAACCAGGAACATGACCGAGATACGCTGCTTCCTGCTTGATAAAGAGAAAGATCTAAGGACCATCGAGAAGCGCATCTATTTTTTATTCAAAGGTATCATGGAAGAATTTCTGCAGAGCCTTGACCATAACCATAAAGAATTTTATCAGAACATCTACGAACATCATGATACGATCACCAAGTTCGTCACCTATTACCTTCGGGTGTTAGACCAATCCGAAAAAACGGAAGAGGAAAAAAAACAGCTCTATTCATTGTACCTTACCATAGACAAGATGATGGATAAGTTTCGGCATCTTAATCAGAGCATAGACCAATACGGCTGTACACCGACGACAAAGAACATGTTAAAAGATATCTTTGAGCTGGTGTATGAATTTTTCACAGCCTATCATAAAGGCAGGATAACAGCAGAACTCGTCGCAAAAAGATATGCTCTGATGAGAAAAAGCATAAGCTCAGATTATTCGCCGGAAGAGCTCCGAGTCGTCAATGAGATCAGGATCTTTCTCGATTCCATCAACGATTTTACCAGAGCAGTCATCCTTGAAGAACTAGTAAATAATGATTCTCAACGAATCCCACCTGTTTTTAAGTGATGATCTCATATATAGGAAGAGCGGTCAGCCTAGCCAGCTCATCTCCAACAGGGCCGTAATCATCTGGACGCGAAGTCATCAGCTGCCAGGTAAAAGCAGCCAATAAAGCGTCAGGTACGGTGTCATATACTTTCTCACGATATCTTCTTCTCTTTTTAGGATCTTCAAATGCCTCTCGACGCCGTATAACTAGATCTCCAGCAGTTATAGAACGAGCATCTCCAGATTCACTGAATAGATGCGAACCGGTGGCCATGACATAACTGACCTGGCCTAAGGAAAAAAGATCATTTGCTCGATGTATTTCTGCCACGTCATTAGATCCGCCATATCTCCGATTATCACGGATCAGTGCTTGAGGTTCTTCAGTAGCGATCCCAAAATCGATAAGGATGGCTTTCTTATTATCTACTATAACATTAGCTGGCCGCACATCACGGTGGTACAAGATTCCAGATTCACGCATCTCCATGAGACCATAAAAGATACCTTGAGTATAACGGAGAGTACGACGCGGGCTTAGACTACTATCTCTTAATACTTGTTCAAGGGTGCGGCCTTGGATATATTCCAATTCGATAACATCGACCTGACCGCGACCAAGACCCTTTTTCATCCTTGCCATGTGTTGGAATCTTCTTCCACGTTTTCTTTCCTGCGCCCTCATCTTTTTTAAGACTCCATATTCGTTCTCTAAGTTACGTCCTATCTTGTAAGCTGTCTTACCAGTATCATCAAGTACGACAAAAGCGTGTTTGCCAGAACCTAAGAAAGCATGTTCATCAGGCCTCTCCCAAATCTCCCCTAACCGAGGGTCTTCAAACATCGCTTTAAGAAGGTCTTCTTGTTCATTATAGGTGAGATGACCTGGAGTGATCCCAAGGTAATGTAAGCAAGAGATCTGGTAACCATGGAGACCTTCCGGCCAGGTTTCTGCTTCTTTCCTGCTGATACCGGCGCGCCATAGACACAACGCTTCAGCGATATCATATCGTGGAAAATAAGAGAGAAGACTTTCAGCATCAAAATCGGAAAAGACAGATTGAAGGGTCTGAAGAGTCAGATCATCGATAGATTCTTCCAGAGAACCACCTGATTGCGTATCACCAGGCTCGGAGATTTCAAGCCTTAAAGTATCGCGAATTCCTCGCGGCTTTTCCCCCATGGGCTAAAATATATGAAATATCTATAAAAACATTATGTAATAATATATTAAGATTGGGGCGGAAATTATTATCTCTCTCTTACTGGCAGAAGTTGTAGGATAGAACGGAGAGAACCTACTTTGTGAAATGATCTGCGAGTCGACTTAATGTCAACTGCACTTTTAGTTAGACCGGATACTTTTCTATCAACTTGAACAGCCACCATACCCATCCTTAATGCTGGAACAACATCTTTGTGAAAAGAATCTCCGATATACATAACTTGACTTCCTATCTTTTGCGTCTCATGTAAGATCCTCATAAACCCGCCTAAACTTGGTTTGGGATCTCGCGTGTCACCAGAACAGATGATAGGATCAAAATAAGTTTCCTGGAGCCCAAGAGTATGAAGAACTTTCTGGACGGTTTCATAGACTTCCGTCGTCAAGATTCCGGTATTATATCCCCTCTGATGTAATGATTCCACCACTTCCTGAAGCTGTTGATCAGGACGGAGAATAGCGGCGAAATCTATCTGGCTTAAAGCTTTAGCAAGAAAATTTTTACTTCTACCAAAACGCTGTGAGAAGACGCGGCCGTTGGAGGTGAATCTTTCAACATCCGCTTTATAATCCGCTTTTAGGCGACCCGTAAATTCATGTTCAAGACAATCAAGAAGCGTTCCATTAGATACTCTTTGTCGATATTGTCTTCCTGCTTCATGTAAGAGATATTCTTCAGGTAGATTTGACGATTCGCTTAATCGTTTATACAGCCATAACCTAAAGAAATCATGAGAATCGTAAACCGAACCGACCCTAGAACCATACCTGCTATCGCCATCATACATCGTACCATCAACATCAAAAAGTACGTGAGTGATATCACTTTCAACTAAAGGTCTTGCTTCTAGCATCTTCTAGTTGCTAAAAGAACCTTTTTATAAAAATATTACTCCTCATCCACTGTAAACAGCCTGGAATCTTTTACTTTGAACAGACCGATCCTGGCACCGGCATCCAGCCAGCCGTGAGCATAGTTCAAAGCTGCAAAAGCCAATACAGCATCTTCTTTTTTATCTAGAAAATACTGTGCGTCTTTATAGTAACGTTCAGCCATATCAAAGAAATCTTCAGCTGCTTCTTTCTGTTCAGGATTAATCGCTCCTCTAGCCATCTCCAGAGCTTCTTTAGTGATAGCGAAGTATTTGTCCAATTTTTCCTTGGTGATGGTTGAGTTCATCTGTTATGCAATCTTCTCGGTGTTTTATAAACCCTATGGAGCGATGATTTGAGCCACGTTATTAACATAAAGAACCGCTTGACGATAAAGACCTTTTGCCCCGTCGACAAGAGATTTAGGAACAAACCTCGACGTCCGTTTTTTATAACCAACATATTCTTGACCGAATCTTGCTTCCAACGCTCTTTCTTCCGTCAAAGCCGCTCCTACACCGGCGCAGATTGCGGCAATTCCAGTACTTATCGTCATCCAGTTTGGATTGAGCAGCGCCGCCCCGACATTGCCTGTAAAATAGGAGACGTACATCGGATGACGCAGCTGCCCATGGGCACCGTCTGTCACGAGGCCCTGTCGATTATCATTTCTTAAAGCACCGCCATTAAAGTTTTGTTTAAACCTCTGCTGAACTGCCGTTGCTGCAATAAGTCCGCCTGATACCAGAAAAGTTCCAGCGTAAAATAGTCCAGGATTATCATAATAAGTCTGTTCGACACCCGGAGCGGCAAGAACCATAGTTGCATACTCTAAAGCTGCTAGTCTCACCATACTCCCGTTAAGACGATCTGAAAGGACATCTAAGCGTGAAGCTGCTTCTAGATTGATAATCTGATCTTCAACAGCAGTATCTATCGAAGCCGGTCTGTGAAGAGAGGTTTTACCCTTGCTTCTTCCTTTCTTTGCCATAGAGAATAAATAAAGACTGCTTTTATAAACTTTTCTCCCTTTATTACTGGCTAGGGACTACTAAATCATTGTGATCTAAATCGGTATCCTAAACGTCTTAAAGATAAAAGAATGAAGAATAAACAATAAAAAATCAAGCTGCCTGATTCGGCCTCTTGACGGTAATCGGCAGGACGCCTTCAGCAAACTCTTTCAGAGCGATCTCGATCGGGTTGTAGTTGATCTTCCCCAGCTCTTCTGGAGACAACTTCAGCAGGAACGGAGCGCCCATCGACAGCTGTAAAGCTCGAGAGCCGATCATCCTGGCTTTCTCGTACTTGGTGAAATCCTTTATCTCTTGGTTGTCTTTTGCCATCTTATTTCACGAACTTGTTCAGTTCTCCCCGCAGGAATTCTCCTTTCTCAAGAGCTAGATCGACCATCTGGGTAATCTCCTCAGAAGTTAAAGGACCTTCACCGCCTTTCTGCATGGCCGAAATGATAGCGTTCTTGTCAGAAGCGACAGTCAGACGAGCTTGGTACGATTTCTCTTCCTGAGGACTTGGATCTACCAGCAGCTGCCCGTTGATCTTATAGACAGTGACAGAGATCGGTTCTTTAAGAAGAGGAAGTTTCTTGTCAGTCTTCTCCTTGTAGTTGATAGAACCAGTAACTGGATCAACGACTGGGAAACGGGTGCTCTTCAAAGCAGCCAATACAGCCAGACCAGAAGCGTCGAAGAGGTTCCCAGCATCATTGATGCTGATGATATCGATGCTCACGAACCAGGCTTTTTCACCAGGTGTTACGCACAACTGTTTCATGTCGATAGCTTTTGCCTCGCGGATACCTCTGTCGATGACACGAGCCAGTTCGATGGCCTTGATGCCAGGCGGACCTGATTCGTATTCAGAACTTGACATGGGAGTCAGCTCGGCGTTGATCATGATGCCGCCTTGGTCAGGCGTATCATTGTATGGTTTCTCCAAAGACAGCTTTACGCCGGCCATGATCACGGTCTCGCCGAGAGTCACTTTTGCGGAGCCTTCTGCCGTCCAGGAGATTTCAAGGTCCATCGAGATCGGCTGTCTGTATTCAGTCATCTGACGGCCATCCAGCCGCTTTCCTTGAGCGGCCAGTTCCATGATTGTTTCTTTATTGACTATCATTTTATTCCTTCTTGAAGCGTTCTTGTAACGCTTTCATCTGTAGTTCGTAGACCTTTTCGGTAGCTGATTTAGCTATCTCCAAGGCTTTCAGCAGATCGTCGCGGGAGATTTCTCCATCCATCTGAAGAAGCGTGAACTCCTTCGAGATATGGGTCATGGCGATCGGGATGTCCGAGACCGGACCGTCGTATGCCTCTTCGTTGTAAGTAAGGTCAGCAACGACCATGCCATCAACTTGTCCGACGGCCACAGAACTGATCATGTCAGTCATCGGGATACCAGCAGCAGCCAAGGCTACAGCAGCCGCAGAGATGGCGGCGCATCTGGTTCCTGCGTCGGTCTGAGGCAGCTGGATGAAGATATCAACAACTGCATTAGGAAAAGCGCTAAGGTCAACGACCGGCCGCAAGGCTTTCTCCATGACCATGGAGATTTCCTGAGACCGCCTGCTGGTTCCAGGCCTGATCCTTTCTCCTGAACCGGAGAACGGCATCATCGCGTAATGACAGCGAAGGATACCCTGAGTAGGATCCTGCAAGAACCGCGGGAACATCTCCCTCGGTCCATAGACCGCGGCGATCGCCCAGGTTTTGCCTATCTTAAATGAGGCTGAACCATCCGCGTTAGGGATAACTCCAGCTTTGACTTCAATCGGACGCAGCTCATCGACAGCCCGTCCATCCATTCTTTTTGTGTATGCCATTTAATGCTTACCTCCATTAAAGGGCGACCAAAAATGTACAATTTTTGTGTATGCCATTATTTACTCAAGAACTGCTGAATCTTGTCAGTCAGTCCCTCCTCATGTGATTTTGCTTCTATCAATCTTATAGCCTGTTCAGCCCGGCATTCATTTTCCGGGGAATCGCCTTTGATCCAGACGTAGCCGTTCTGGCCGACTGTTACTTCACAGCCGGTCTTCTCTTTGATGACACTGATCATGCTGGCTTTCTTGCCGATGACCCTTGGCACTTTCTGAGAACTGATCTGGATGATACGGCCGCCGTTGATCTTCCTCAGGCCTGGCTCTTTCATAGTAAGATCGATCAGGTTTTGAGAAGTTACTTTGGTGATCACGACTATCACGAAATCGCCGATAGCCAGGATCTTGCTCAAATCTTCAGTTACCCTGATGAAACGGGCAGACGCGTCTTTGACATTCAGCATAGCTGTGTAAGCTGTGCCGGTGCTGATACGCCAGCCAGACATCAAGATGTCCTGCACCTGGCCGATGATCTTGTCGCCTGTCTTAGGGACATAAGGGCCAGAGAGAGCAGTAACTTTAGCTACTCTTCCTGATAAGGAGAATAAGCCGAGTGCTCTCGCGTAGATCTTATCATCTTGGCGGTAGGTATTGTCACCTGGAAGGTAATCAAGGCCCTCCGCAAGAACTTGACCGGGAATAACGACATCCCGCTCTTGAACTGTAATATTACTCATTGTTTAACATCCGCTTTCAATATATACTGCGGATCCTCCATTTTCTTTTCTCGTATGGGCTAGATTTGGTCTCTTATTTAAAAATTTATGGGTAGGGATTATGACAAAGTCAGAAAAGATCTAGATCTGAAAAAATCATAAAAATGCGTGAAACCGTCTTACCCCGCCCCAAAGGACGGGGTTTGAAAAAAGATGGTTTATCTGACCACGCATTTTTAGGATGCAAAATAGCCAGAAAAGTCAGGCCATTCATCCACAGATTAAAACCAGTGGTTTTCTGGCTATTTTTACATAACTATTTCTCCTCAACACTGACTTCTCCATGAGTGGCAGAATTAAGCTTATCGATGTATTCCGGCACCATACCGGCTGGCATTTCCACCGTCACCGTCCAGCTGCCGTCAGTGTTCCAGTTCTCAGAAAGCACTTTCACGCCAGATTTGACGACATTATAGGCTTTCCCAGAATATTGAGAAGGAACTGTCACCAGCAAGATCTTCTGTTCGATCTTGAGAGGGATGATCGGCCGTAATTTAGAGATGATCCCGTCAAACTGCTCATCGATAGTCTTATGATCGTCCAGGTGGACCTTTCCCTGCTCCAAAGCAGCTTCTATCCTGGCTGCGGGATGCGGCAGTCCGGTCTTGGGATCGACCGCATGCTTATGGATGAGATTTACCAGCTTACGCCATCTCTGCTCCCGTTCCTGAGCCCGATGTTCCGAAGTGACTTGGATCTCTCCATGTTTCAGGATGAAATCAGCCACCGCATCTACATCGGTCTTTGAGAACGCTTTCTGCAGTTCATCGTCTGAAGCGACCTGGCCTTTCCTGGCGTCGGTAAAGATATGGTCGGCCAGGAGAACTTCCCGAAGGTCGTTAATCTCGCCCTTCCGATACTTTAAAGCATTGTCAGGATCGATGCTTATCTCGAACGTTTCACCGGCCCTTTTTATCCTGGCCACATTTAGTTTTTCAGTCATGGAAATCGCCTTATAAGAAAGATGATAAATAAAAAATAATCTATTTTGACAATCGTTTCAGCTCGTCGTTGCTCAGCTGTGTAAACTTCTTGTCGGACTGTTTGATGACCACTGCATCAACCCGGTCAAAGTTGAAATTAACGCCCAGAAATTTCTTCATCGCTTCTAATCCCAGACGGACGCCTTCATCTACAGTCATGTTAGCTCGGTAACCTTTCTGCAACATCGGTTCTACTTCTGCTTCTCCTTCACCGATAACAGCCGCTTTATACTGAAAATATAGACCATAAGGTTCCGTTAAGAATAGTTTTATCGTTCCATCTTCTTCTACTCCAGCAACCAGCATGGAAACTCCAAAAGGACGTAAACCAGCTGATTGAGTACAGATCTGTTTCATATCACAAATTTCTTTAACGATAGTAAGAACATCAATCTTAGAATCATAAGTAACAGCATGTTGTTGTGATTTCAGCTGAACTCTATCCACCAGTACACGGGCATCAGAGATGATTCCAGCAGCAGTGATAGCAATATGATCATCAACTCTAAACATCTTTTCTATAGCTTCTGGAACCAGAAGTTTAGAAGTGACCCTTTTATCAGTCACTAAAACTACACCATCTTTACAAGCTATTCCAATAGCAGTGGAACCTTGTTTTACGGTCTTTTTAGCGTATTCAACCTGTAGCAATCGACCATCAGGAGAAAACATAGTAATCGAGCGGTCATAGCCCATCTTATCAATCATCTGTTTGTTCATAGTCATAGTAAACACCTCTATAATCTTGCTTTTGAATCAACACCGTCAGCCGCTTTTTGAAGCGCTCCCGAAGTCACTATTGACTTGAGGAGTACGGGGTTATTTTTAATCTTTTTGATTAAGATGACAGCAGATTTTAGTTCATCCACCCAATCATGGTTAACTTTGATGATAAAATGATTGTTCTTATAGCGTTCTTTGATAAATGAAGGCGAAGCTTTGGCCAGCCCCAAATCTCCTAAGAAGGACTTAAGAGCCTCATCCACTGCTTTTTTAACCTCATCTGCGGTAAACGCCTTGTCTCCAGCTATCTGGAACAGGACGTAACGCTTCTTCGGCTTCAAAGACGGCAGGAGTTTCATGTAAAGATGGAAAGAGGAGGACATTAAAAATCTTTGGATTGGCTTTGATTATTTGAAATCGCTAAAACGCCCATTGGAATTTTTACTGACTAGAGACAATTCTCATCTTCAACAAGGCCCGTTATTTTCTAGAACTTCCATCCATGACCCCAAATATAGGACAAACTATTGTATGAAACAAAGTGACTCTTCATCCTAAGAAAAATATATTAACAATTAAAAAAGAATAAAATCTACTCCACAAACTCTTCATCATTGACGATGTCTAAATCTTCTTCTGAACTATCACCGTCAGAATCGCCATCATCAGAATCCCCGCCAGGAAGACCTTTCATCATCCCTGGATCGTTGGTCATGACTTCCTGCTGCTCCTGCTGTCCCACAACTTCGATCTTGCCGAACTTGCCGGCCGAAAGCTGTTTCTGCCCCTTGTATTCAGAACACCAGCCGTTCTGGAGATGGATCCGGTCGCCCACTTTGACGGAATCAACATCATCGTTCCAAAGAGTTAGCGTCACCTGACCGGTGGCATCTTTAAGAGTGGCGTTGCAGACGCGTCCGGACTTGCCGAACTTTTCAAAAGACCGCGGCTCTTCTTTCGAGACGATCTCGGCCACGATATCAACTTTCCCTGTATTTGCAGTTAGATCTTTGATTTCCATTGGTTCTGCACCTTCACATTAATTTATATAGATTTCTTTTCTTGAGAACTATTTCATCATCTTTTCAACATCTTTTGAATCCCAGCCCTGACTGACTAGCCTTGAGCGTATCTGGGAATCAGAATAACCCTGTTCCCGGCTATTGGCAACATATTCTTTTGCTGGGGCGAGTTTTCTTCTCTGCAGGATGAACAGGACCAGGACGATGATAACTGCCAGTAAGACCACTGAACCGGTCAAAGGGATGACCCATGACGGAAAACCAGCAGGTTCTGCGGCCGGCTGCTGCACGACCGGTTCTTTACAGCTTAACGTCAATGAATCACAAGTGCCGGGACAGGTCTCGACGGTCTGCCATTGCTGGCCGTCGGCACTGCATTTTTGCAGTTGGATGCCAGAACAACGTTGTTGATCAGCCTGGCACACTTTTGCCGGCAAGGTTACCTCAGAACCGCAGGATTGCTGTTCCAAAGGTTTAGCAGTAGCGATAACATCATCGACAGTACCATTATCTAACAAGGCAGCGCAGTTGTCGTTCCTTTGACAAGTTCTAGTCTGGCTGTTGATACGGCAAACTGACCAGTCGCCGCAGACCCAGCTCATGGTACAGGTTTCAGTGGCGTTCTCAGTAGCATTAGACCTTGGTCTGCTGCCCCCAGCATCTTCAACCCCAGCAGAGACTGAACGGCTGACGACCTCACCGAACTGGAAATTAAATTCTGTGACATCACCAGAACCATAAGTGTCGCTGCCTAACAAGGTCTCATTGCCGAAAGCGTCAACGGCGAAAAACTCGATCTCATCGCCGCTGCCGGAAATTTTGAACGTCTCTTCATAGCCGTATTTACCGTCATCTGCCACTGACGTCGTGAAATCAGAACCGTCCAGGACAGCTTTGAGAGTGAATGTGCCATTAGGCAGATCAGCGATCGAACCGTAGAACTGTTCAAAATCAGTCAATGACGGCACTTCAGCAGCAGCGACGAAAGCAGCGCAAAGCAGTACGAGCAGTATCAAAGTGGTTGTCGTTTTCATTCTATCGTTTTCATTCTATACTATAGCGAAGGGGCAGCCTGTTCGGGGTAGATATCCAGTAGAATCTTCCCGGCTGCAGCGGTGTATCAACATCGATCTGTTCGCAGCGGTAATTCTGGCCGCAGGTGTACAGTTCATAATTTTCGACGGAAGTGAAGGTGTTCAATGGCTTAGGCACGGTTCCTGGCAGAGAGAACGGATTCCAGCCGGCAGGAAGGGTCTGCTGCCGCGATGCGGCAAGATCAGGCAGGTTATTCTCAACCGAACCCGGCTGTTCAAGCAGGCAGGAGAATGTGACTGTCTCCTCATCATTATGAGCCAAGCGGACAAAGTAGGATTTAAAGACGGAAATCTGATCAAAGTCGCTCGGCGCGCCGTTGGTCCAGATCAGTCTTTCAGCAGAGACCGGATCGTAACTGTAGACATGACGGACATCGGTGTCAGCAAACAACGCATCAAGCGAGGTTTCATCAGGCATGCACGGTAAAGAGAACGGCTGGATGTCTTTAGTCGCCCGGAAACGGACTTCCAGTTCTCCAGAACCATCTTCAGCGACCCGCAGGTTCATCGCTGGCGACCCTTCCTGATCAAACTGATAGACGACACCATCGACAGCGAAGGTGAAGTAAGCATGAGTTTCAAGGCCCTGGACAGTCGAGATTATGTCAACGACGAATGACTGCGGCTCGTCAGGGATGTCTAGGACGTATCGGGCAGTGGTCCTGTTATCTTCTTCTTCGATATCTAAGATGTCACCGTCGACGATCGTGAAATCAGGCGTGGAAGAGCTGACAGCTTCCAAGACAGCCGAGAATTGTGAACCTGGCTGCACTCGGATCACCGAAAGATACGGAGTTCCATCTTCCCTCAATAAGCGGATTGCCGACCTGTCGGGAGCGCTGAAATGAAGGTTACGGAGCGATAGTTGATTGCCGACGATGGAAACTTCGAGATCAGCCTGCGCATCAGCATCATCAAGATACAACGAAGAACTGTCACCGTCAGCAGCCAAAAGATCCTGCGCGACAAGGATATCGTTGAGGTTTAATGTGACCAGATAATTCTCATCATCCTGATTTTCGACGATCAGATCAAACGTTTGGGATTCTTCAGCGTTGAGAGACGCCGTTATCTCTGTAGACAACGACTCAGCCGGAAGCGCTATCTGATACATTCCAGCTCCAGTAAGATTGATATTCTCGATCCCAGGGAGGTTTGCGGCCTTGCCGACCGAAGGTGAACTTATCAGAAGAGCGGCGACGAGGACTAAAGCTAGGATGACCACAATGCTCATTATCTTGATGTCGTGTTGTTTCATGCTTAGCCTCTTCGCACCGAGATGATGACATCATCCGCGATCTCTTCTACCGTAATCGTCACCCTCTGGCCTTCCAAGCGCACCGTCCGGCTGTCGCCTTCCGCAAACCAGCGGTTCAGGAGATCATCCAGTTTCAGACGGACCAATCCCGGAGCGACACCGATAATCTCTAAAGTATAGATGTTCTGATTGACCTGGAACTGTAATGGTTGCTGCTGTGATCTTGCTAATAATAATGGTTGACCATCAGCTGGCAGGATGTTGTATGAAGGAACGCTGAACAGCACTTCCACCGGTGCGTCTTCCAGGCCGGTCTCTTCCTGCTCGATCAAGACAGGGATGCCCTCGACGACGACAGTGCCATTAGATGAGATCGGCGTTATCGCCTGGAGGTTAGCGATCCTCTGCGCCCGGCCGCTAGGATAAGGCGTAAAGCCGAACGAGGACAGCCGCGAATCGGCAGCATCAGGAAGATAGTATGACCCGGAGATGTTAAATACAGGTTTCCGGTCATTGACAACTTCCGCGATGAATGAGAACCAGTCAGGGTGAGAAAAGTCCTGATCTTCTGAAAGCAAGATGATCTCCCGGACAAACACTTTCTTGTTGCTGCCAGCCTGCCGATTTGATTCCAATAGGTAACGGGTGTTGCCGATCCTGACTGTCTTGATAGGGTCGACGATAGTGTCTAACAATAAGCCTTTATCATCACAGACTTTGGCAGCTTGAGTATCAGCGTAAGCCACCTGGAAGCATAAGCGCAAGGTGGAAGCGCCGATATCGACAGCGTTGTCCACCGTAAGCTCACGCATGAACGAACGCCGGGCAGCAGAACTGAAGCGAAGGGTACGGATGTTCTCATCGACAGACACCTCGATGCGCCCCTCAGGAACCTGGAACGCGACATTGTTGCCATCAACCGCACTTTGATAAGAATCACCTTCCAGAGATTGCAAAGTCAATGAACGCGGATCATAGAACTGAACATTGCCTTGATTAGCCTGATGTCCAAGAAGATAATATGACTGGTCTAATTTTAATGCGATCTTCCTGCCTCTAGCGAAAGTGTTGATGAATTCGTCTGTGAACGGATGGGTCTGGTCCTGCAACGAAAGATCATATAACAAGTATAATGAAGCGCCCTTGACCGGCACGGCGCCGTTGATCTGAGCAGAGTCGTAATAAAACAAGACGCCGTTGATCACTTGCGGTTCTTCAAACTGCAGGGTGTGCAGATTTTGGGCAGCCCTGATCTTGAATGTCGGTTGGAACAGCCCGGTATCGTCAGGAGCAGTTTCAATAGTGCCAAGGATAGGCTGGTCTACGGTAATTGAACCGGTAGAGAAGAATGGTGCCGAAAGATCATCTTCCAGATTGATCGGCCTGATCTCGTTCTGAGCCAGAGCAAAGACGCTGAACGGCGGCGGCGGATCACCATAATTTCTTCTCAAAGTGATCTGGCCGCGGTCAAGCGTCGGAGCCGTAACTTCGCTTTCGCTGCCGCTTACGGTCAACGGAGAAACTCTGTCTCCATCGTAGGCAGTTATGAAAATGTCTTCCAACGACAACAAAGCTGCTTCGGGATGACCCACCAGATAAAGGATATCATGATATTTCAAAACGATACGACGACCAGCTACCATGCTGTCGATGAAATTGTCGTAATCAAGCGGGGTTTCCTGCCTTCGCAAAGGAACAAGATCAAAGATAGATACTTTCTTGACGTCATCCTCAACCTCAAAAAGGAAAGCATAGTTAAGAGCAGTTCCGCTCAAGGTTCTTTCAGTCAACTGATCAACCTGCAAAGTAAATTCAAAATCATTATTGCGGCAGACTTTGACCTGCTGTCCGTCTCGTGGGTTATCATCTTGACAGACAGTCAGCTGACCGACATCAGCTGGAGTAGTTATCCTCGTCGGTTCTGATAAAGAGAATCTTACTTCATGAAGTTCTGACAGGTCAGCTGGCTGCACATAAGTCGCTGGAGTTTCTCCGGGTTCCAGAGCCGAGATGACAAACTGCGCATCACGACCTTGAGAACGCTGGGTGACAGCGATCTGTTTTTGGCCCAAGACGTCAAAGAGGTACCAGTTGCTTCCTGCGTAAGGATGGATCTCCATCGCCTCCTGCGTCGGAAGATGAGTAAGCTTCATGCTGCCGGTGGAGAACAGCTCACCACTTTCATATTCTAATAAGTAGTATTCGTCGTTCAAGATCAGGACAAGGCCGTTGCCAGCCAGCATGTTGCCGACAAAAGAACCAAGTGGAAACAACTTCTCCTGATTAGCAAGAGTTTCGGTACGGATAAGACGAACTGTTTTAACATCTTCAGGAGTATCATAAAGTAAAGTTATTCCTGATCTGGTTGTCGGACGACCGTTGGTGCGTTGTAAAGAATCTAAAGAATCTAAGACTACGTAAGGAGCGTCACTGCGACATAACGTAGCCCGTTCCTGGACATTGGCCGTATCCCTATCACAGAGGCGGATGTTCTGCATGTCAGGGACGACGCCGTTGATATTGATGACAAACCTGTCAGTCTTTTTGATAGCCACTTCAAAACGTGAATTGTCAAGGGTGTAGGAGAGGGTGTTGCCACAAGCTGGATCATTAGCATCCGTAACACCGTTGTGGTCATCGTCTTCTCCATTGTTACATACCTTCTCCTCAACAACAAAACGCTGATTCTCGCAACGGATACTGACTGTAGGATCAAAAATAGGAGCAAGTCTGAACTCGTCACAGGAGATAAAACTTTCACCATTACAAAGGCGATTGCTGTTGAATAACTGAACCGTCTTATACTTTGTCTCAGAAGAACAGACAACCCCTTGTTGCTGTTCAGGCTGCCCTTCCTGATCTACCCTCTGCTGCCAACGATTACCAGAGCAGACATAGCGGCCATCTTCAGTAACCTGACCTTCTGTAGCCTGATCGCACTGTATGAAAGCGTTAGATACACCCCTGTAAGCACTAGCGCAGTAGAATCTTTGACTCCCATAGACAATCGAGCCTGGAGCATAACAGTATTTGCCAGCTTGACCATCCGGACGGCTGTTACCAAGGCAGAAATCTTCATTGCCGTTTACTGCTAAAGGGCAGCAACCTTCAACCTGCCGACTATTAACGTTATTCTCAAAGACCGACGTAGACATCGCCCTTGCAAGGAAACAAGAACCGCTCTCCGGTATAGGGCTACCAGCTCCGCTTCCCTGTGCCGCGCCAATTACAGTATCGCCTATCGCCTGACCACTAAACTGCTGTGGAAAAGCAACATACCATAAGGCTACGATAACCGCAACAACGATGAGAGAGATGAGAAGGATATGATGGGCTTTGGGCTGCTTCTTTGGCCTAGGTGCTCTACGGACTACTTTCTTCGTACTATTACCCCTTTTTGACATCTATCCGTGAAGATTTTTTACATTTATAAAACTATCGTGCTGACGAACCCTGTATTCAAGACTATTTCCCATTCTCCAACTGCTCGATGAGATGAGTGAGGTAAGGTTTATATTTCCCTTGCGCTGAAAGAGGAAGCTGAGAATAAAAGCCGTTCATCTGCCGGAATATCTCTTTCTTCTCTTCAAAATCTGCTTTCTCCGCTTTAGGTATGAGCATCTGGATCTGTTTTTCCGCCTGCCATTGTCCTTCCATATTCTTACGGACAGACGACAGCCGTGGATACAGCTTTCTCTTAGCACTTTCTGAAACTTTACGATACAGATGATACGCCTCTAGATAAAGATCTTTAGCGATCGTTGAGCCTTGCTGCATCTCCTGTTCTAACTGCACAAGCTTCTTCTCTAATTTTCGGGACGGACCGAAGTGATGGAATGCGAGCAGCACTATGATAGCTGCAACCACCAGTATCAATAAGACCAGAACCCATATTTTCAATTCTGGAAGGAAGAAATAGGCGGCGATAAGTATCAACGACAACACACCGAGAACTATCAGAGATAATCCTATCGAACCCTTTTTTTCCATGGAGGGAAGAAGATGTTTTAGTTATATAAAACTTACTTGATGAACAATTGAGATAACCGTTCTTTCAACGAACTGACAGGAACACGTTCCTGTTTTGTCGTCTCCCTGTCGCGGATAGTGATGCTGTGGTCATCAAGGCTGTCAAAGTCGACAGTTAAGCAGTATCTGACTCCCAATTCATCAGCCCGGGCGTATCTACGGCCGACGGTGCCGCTTTCATCATAATAACAAGGAAAGGACTGCTTCAGCAAGGCTTGGACTTCTTTTGCTTTCTTGACCACATCCGGCTTGTTCTTCACCAACGGAAAGACGGCGCAGAAAAACGGCGCAAGCTGCGGGGGCAGATGCATGATGGCATTGCCTCGCTCTTGGTCATTATCGTAATTCAAGTCAAGAAGAGCATAAACATTCCGGTCAACGCCGAAACTAAGTTCCAGGACATGAGGGATAAACTTGCTGTTCGATTCTTCATCATGGATGACCATGGTCTGCTTAGACACTTCCTGATGACCTTTCAAGTCATGGTCTGTCCGGTAATGAAGACCGCCCATCTCCGTAAACCCATGCTCAGACAATTCTATCTCGATGTCAAAATGGTACTTGTTATAGAACGCTTTCTCTTTGTCATCTAGTTGGTAGAGACGGAACTTGTCTTTAGAGATCTTTAACGTGTCCAGATAGAACTGCTGGATCTTCACCAGATGATAGACATAGAACTGCGGAAGACCTTCGTTGAGCAGCATCTGCGGTGTCCTTTCCACAGTCATGTTGCTTTCACGATCTGCTACCAAGACCACCTGCAAAGGATACTCTTTTACAGACGAAAAATCAGGATGTTCATCAACTTTCGCTGGATTGAAGAAGATCTGCAGTTCCGCTTGGGTAAATTCCCTTTGTCTTAAAGTAAGATTTCTCGGAGAGATCTCATTACGGAAAGCTTTGCCGACCAGGGCCAATCCTAACGGCAGCTTCTTCCTCTGCAGTTCGTATTGCAGACGGAAATTGACGTAAGGCGACTGCGCTGTTTCCGGCCTCAGATATCCCGGCGAACCGTTAGCTCCCAAAGAGACTGAAAACATCAGGTTTAACGTTTTTACATCGACAATCTTGGTGCCAGACACCGGACATTTGATATTGTTCTTGGTGATGATCTCTTTCATCTCCGGGATGGAAAGACCTTCCGCTCTTTTCCCAGTCGCTTTCTCGATCAGGTGATCAGCCCGTTCAAAGTGGCCGCTTTCGGAGATGGCTACCGGATCCATGAAGTTTTCCAGATGGCCGGACGCTTTGAAGACGTTTTCGTGCATGATCTGAGCCGTATCGATCTCAAAATAATTGTCATCTAAAGACAGGAAATATTTACGCCAGAGATTCTCAAAATTATGTTTCAGCTTTGTGCCCGTATGCCCATAGTCATAGAAGCCAGCCAGACCGCCGTAGATCTCGGAAGAGGGATAGATAAATCCCTTATTCTTGAAAAAGGTAGCAAGCTCTTTGGTAGTAGGCATGGTAGATAAGGAGTTGATAGGGGTTATTAAAGTTTTTGTGAATCACTTCCGCAGCCAGTCCACTTCTTCAGCTGTAAGGTCTAATTCTTCTGCGATGGCCTTGCCGCGATTGTTCCTGAAGATCGGCTGCAGGTACGCCACCTGTTCAAAGGCTACCTTTTTAGAAGTATGCGTGGCTAGGGCTAACTTTTCAGCAATCTCTTTCTTCTTGGCCAGCTTCATCTTAGCCTGCCACATCTGCAGGAAACGCATGGTCTGGCTGTAGGGAACAAATTCGGGATTCTTCTCGTCTTTGGCTGAAGATATTCCTGCCGTCAGAAGATTGCTGATGTAGACCAGGAACCGCCAGTGCTGCCGTTTCCGGATGCGTCCCTGAAAGACATCTGCTCTAGCCAGGTGTTCATAAGCTTTGGCTAAGGAAGAAGCTGTTTTGTATTCCTTTGAGAGGTTAGCATCTATCCAGAAGATGACCTGCTCCATGTCCACGTCAACGTCATCCAAAGCAGGAAGAGCATTTTCTACTGAGGAAGACTTAAAGATCAGCCGTAAGGCGTTGAGGATAGTATCGGTCCGCTTTCTCTGAGACAATTGAGTTACCGTCTCGAAATCGACTTTTTTCTGGGCCGTGCAGGTGTGCAGGTCCAGCAAGGCAGCCCGCATGTCACCGTCGGCCTGCCTGGCTAAAGAATTGATCGCTTTTTCTTCTGCAGGGATATTCTCCTGCTCACAAACCCACAATAAGCCGTGGGCGATGGAACGATATTGCAGCTTGTGAAATTCGATGTTCTTGCAGACCTTTTTTATCGGCTTGAACTTGCTTTCAGTAATATCGTTGGCTGTCAAGACAACAGGAAAAGAAGAATTTTCTAACGCTTTGACTAAGGCCGGGATGCAGCCCCGGTCTTTGATACCAGAAATGTTGTCCACCTCGTCTATCAAGATGATCTTGGGACGGAAGAATAATGACTGCTGGCCCAGAGCCGCGCCCATGAACGAGCTGATAGCTGCCTCATTACGCAGGTCGGAAGAGTTCAGTTCCAGAAGGTCATAATCTAGTTCTTTAGCTATGGCATAGACCGAAGAGGTTTTTCCGGTGCCGATCGGACCGTATAATAACGCAGCTCTTTCTTTAGAGTTCTTGTAATGCTGGATGAAATCTTTCAGTTGGGCCACTGCTGCATCCTGGCCGAAGATCTGGTTCTGGTTCTTAGGCGCGTACTTGATGGTAAATAAAGTCATGGGGTTTCTGGAAGCACCTGGTTTTTAATCTTTGCGGAGAAAAGTTTATCTACTTTGAATGATCCGATAGAACCATGAAAGACATCGTCTTCATAAAAGAGGAAGCTTACAAGAGCCTCCGGCCGGAAGAGGATAAAAAGTTCCGTAACGTTGTCCTGAAAGCGGCCAAGACGCCTTCCCTTGATTTCAGCATAGGCGAACCCTATCAAGAAGAAGAAGAAGAAGATCAAGAAGAAGAGTAACCTTTTATATCCTCAAACCCAGCAATCTATTTAAAGAGGAATCAGTATCTCTTTCTATCGGGTGAGATGCTCGATGCGAACTGGATTAACATATTCTGATGTGCTGCTTGTCCCGAAAAGGACGCCTTTATCATCGCGAAGCGAAGCGGATGTTTCCACAAGATGGAGCAAGAACATAACGCTCAGCGTCCCGTTGGTAAGTTCTAACATGGCCACGGTAACTGAACACAGGATGGCTATCGCCATGGCTCGGGAAGGCGGCCTGGGAGTCATCCATCAGTTCGGCAGCATCGAAGAGCAGGTAGAGGAAGTTAAGAAAGTCAAACGTTCCACCAGCTATATCATAGAACAGCCGATCTCTATCTCGCCTTATTATACCGTCCGGGAAGCGGTGGAGAAGATGGAATCGGCCGGAGTGACCAGCCTGTTGGTGGAAGAAGGCGGACGGTTAGTAGGCATCTTTACGTCCCGTGATTATCTGTTTGAAGAAAATCTTGACAAGAGTGTCAAAGAAGTGATGACGCCAAAAGAAAAGCTGATCACCGCACCTTCCGGCGTGCCCATGGAAGAAGCCAAACAGATCCTTCATCAGCACCGTATCGAAAAACTGCCATTGGTCGAAGGAGATATCGTCAGGGGCTTGATCACCACGCAGGATATCAAGAAACTGGAGCAGTGGCCTTCTGCTACCAGAGATGGAAAAGGAAGATTGAGGGTTGCCGCTGCCATCGGCGTCAAAGATGCCGTGGAAAGAGGCAGAGCGTTGGTGGAAGCAGGTGTCGATTGTCTGGTGTTAGACGTGGCCCATGCTCATTCTGATCTGGTTATCGAGAAGCTGAAGGAGCTGAAGAAAAACTTTTCAGTAGATGTGGTCGTCGGCAACATCGCCACGGCGGAAGCAGCCAGGGACCTCATCGAAGCTGGAGCCGACGGATTAAAGATCGGCATCGGACCATCTCCTGTCTGCACCACCAGGATCATCGCCGGTTCAGGTGTGCCGCAGCTTACCGCAGTGATGGACGTCGTCAGCGCCGCTAAAGAATATGGTGTTCCAGTGACGGCCGACGGCGGTGTGAAATATCCCGGCGATGCCGTGAAAGCCTTAGCGGCAGGCGCTTCCACGATCTACTCGGGAAACTTGTTTGCCGGCACCGATGAAGCTCCGGGGATGATCATATTGAAAGACGGCAAACGGTACAAGAAATATCATGGCAGCGCTTCTTATGAAAGCAACCATATCAGGAAGGAAAGCTCTTCTGGCAAAAGGGTGAAAGAACGGCTTGATGTTTTTGTGGAAGGTGTGTCAACATTAGTAGATTATAAAGGAACGGTCAGCGAAGTCATCAAGAGCCTGGTGAAAGGTGTGCAGTCTGGCATCTCTTATTGCGGTGGAAGAAACATCACAGAGATGCAGCAGAAGGCAGAATTCATCCAGATCACCTCAGCCGGCTGGGAAGAGAGCAAGAGCCGAGGCATGAAAGTGAGCGAGTAGTGATAATAAAAAAGTACGTATTTAGTTAAGTGGGTGAGCGCCGCCCACTGAGGCGATGGCGCACTAGAAGTCATTTTAGAATATGCGCCATAATGACGCCGTGCTGCGCTCACAAGGAACGCAACTAAATACGTACAAAAAAGAAAAAATTAATCTACTTTCCCATCTTGGATGTGGATCTCGGTGGTCTGCGGTTCAGGCATGGCCGGATTGGAGACAGTCGTCACAACCCACATCTCTTTATAGGTATTGTCAAAGTAATAAGTAGTTTCTGACTTGATCGCACCTATAGGTGAATCGATCTCTGACGTGGCTTCGGCCTGGCAGAAACTTTTTCCTTTGTAGGTGGTCATACCGATGATCTTAGAATCAACATTTCCTTCTGGAGAATCATAGGTATAGGTCTGGCCTGCGATGCAGAAATCAGCGACTTTAGGAACATCCTCCACAGCCACATCCTCCATGTCAACGGTGACTTCCACCGTATCTCCATCCCTATCAACAGCAACATCCGCGCTGCCGTTATCATTCGTATCAACTGTACAACCCGCGATCAGTAAAGATAACAAGGCCAACAATACTATCATCTGTTTCATAATTCATTACCTCCTTACGAAGATCAAAGTCATCAGTTTAAAAACATTCCTTTCAGCGGTACGTATTTAGTTGCGTTCTTTGTGAGCGCAGCACGGCACATAGATTTTTGCGCTTATGTAAAAATAGCCAGAAAACCACTGGCTTTAGTCTGTGGATGTCCACAGCAAAGCAACAACTTTGCTGGGACGCCAGAGAAGTCATCGCTTCTCTGTGCGAATGGCCTGACTTTTCTGGCTATTTTGCATCCTAAAAATGCGTGGTCAGAGAAACCGTCTTTTTTCAAACCCCGTCTTTTAGGGCGGGGTAAGACGGTTTCACGCATTTTTATGATTTTAATTCCATTATGGCAAAAATGTGCCTCATTTGGCGGCGCTCACCCACTTAACTAAATACGTACTCTCAGTGGATTTTTCAGTAGAAATTCACCACATGGTCGACCAGCTCTTCGCCATCGTAACGGAACTTGGCTGAGAAGAACTTATCCTGGTCCAGCCAGGGCATGAAGAACTTGTCGCCAGCATGTCGTTTCAGCGTATGGAACTGGTCGTCGGGGATCCATTCTAATTTTCCTTCTGGTGAATCGATAAGGTTGCCGTCATATTCTTCTGCGACAAAGATGTAAACATGCCCGTTGTTCTTGGTCTTGTCGTGGACATCCTGAAAAGTGATGCTGCCTTTAAGGACGGGATCTTTTATCCTCAGACCGCTTTCTTCTTCTACTTCCCTTTGCACGCATTCCTCGGGCGTCTCACCAGACTCAAATTTCCCCCCTAAGCCGTTCCAGAAGCCGTCATGGACACAGTTTTCTTTCCTGACATGAAGCATGAGCGTCTTGCCTTCTTTTCGGATGAAACAAAGAGTCATCAGTTTCATGCCTTTCTCCGAAGTTCCGATTTATATAAACATTTTGTCTCAATTAACTTTTTAAACCAGCTCAAAATAACCACCAAGATGGAACTCCCGCAACGTTATGATCCAAAAGAAGCCGAGAAGAAGTGGCAGGAATATTGGGCTGACAACGATCTCTTCATGTTCCATCATAACCCAGATAAAGAGACTTATGCTGTCGATACGCCGCCGCCGACCGTCTCCGGCAAGATGCACATGGGTCATGCTTTCTCCTATACCCAGCAGGATATCGTTGTCCGCTATCAAAGGATGAAAGGAAAAAATGTTTTTTTCCCGTTCGGAACTGATGACAATGGTCTGCCGACCGAAAGGCTCGTAGAAAACAAGAAGAAGATACTCTCCACCAAGATGAGCCGGGAAGAGTTTATCAGGATCTGCAACCAATTCATACAGGAAGAGAAACCAGGATTCATCCAATCCTGGAAAGATATCGGCATGTCAGCCGACTTTAAAAGGTCTTACTCCACCATCAATAAGCATTCACAGATAACCTCACAGGCTTCATTCATCGACTTGTTTTCAAAAGGGCGGGTCTACCAGCAGGAATCTCCGGTCAGCTGGTGCACCAAATGTCAGACGGCCATCGCCCAGGCAGAATTTGAAAGTGTCGATAAGAATTCTCATTTCAACGACATCGCTTTTACCTCCAACGGCAAGAAACTGATCATCTCTACGACCCGGCCTGAGATGCTGCCGGCCTGCGTCGCTTTGTTCTACAACCCGACTGATGAAAGATATCAACATCTTCACAACAAGCACGCCGTCGTGCCGATCTTCAACCACGAAGTGCCGATCTTAGCTGACGAATCTGTCGCGAAAGATAAAGGCACAGGATTGATGATGGTCTGCACCTTCGGCGATAAAGAAGACGTGGAAAAATGGCACCGTTTTAATCTGCCGTTAAGGGTTGTCTTTGAAAAGTACGGCAAGATGAACGAACTTGCTGGTGAGTTCAAAGGCTTTAGTATTGCAGAAGCCAGGCAGAAGATCCTGGAAAAGCTGAAAGAGACCGGACACCTGCTGGGCCAGAAAGATATCACTCATGCCGTTAACGTCCACGAACGCTGCAAGACCGATATCGAGTTCCTCAAGACCGCGCAGTGGTACATCAAAGTACTAGACAAGAAACAAGAATTGTTGGGATTAGGCGACAAGATCATCTGGTATCCAGAACACATGAAAGTCCGCTACAACCATTGGGTGGAAAACCTTAACTGGGATTGGTGTGTCTCACGGCAGAGACATTTCGGAGTGCCGATACCGGTATGGACCTGTTCAAAATGTGGAAAACATCTCGTTCCAGACGTTGAAGACCTTCCTGTCGATCCGTTGACGCAAAAGCCAAAGAAAGATTGCGGCTGCGGTTCTTCTGAGTTCATTGGTGAGAAAGATGTCCTGGATACGTGGGCTACTTCTTCAGTTACGCCACAGATCGCCGGCAACTGGGCTCACAAAGGTGAATATGAATATATCTATGATAATCAACCGTACGCGTTACGGCCGCAGGCTCACGATATCATCAGAACCTGGCTATTTTATACCATAGTGAAGAGTTATTTTCATTTTAACATGATACCTTGGAAAAACGTCATGATTTCCGGCCATGCTTTAGATCCAAAGGGCAAGAAGATGTCGAAATCTCTCGGCAATGTTGTCGAACCGACGGAGATGATCAGCAAATATTCTGCGGACGCCTTACGTTTTTGGGCTGCCGGATCAAAATTAGGAGACGATCTGCCGTTCCAGGACAAGGATCTGCTGACCGGACAGAAGTTCGTTACTAAATTATGGAACGCTTCTAAATTTTCGTTGACCCACCTGGAAGACTTTTCTCCTTCAGAAATAACGGAAACGTATGACCGATGGCTGCTGAGCAAGTTGTCAAGACTAGTGCAAGAAGCCACGGAAACTTTTGATAGATATGAATATTCCCGTACTAAATCGGCAGTGGAGAAATTCTTCTGGCAGACTTTCTGCGACCAGTACTTAGAGATCGTCAAAGACAGGCTCTATAATCCTGCCGAAAGAGGAGTTCAAGAAAAGAAGAGCGCCCAGGAAGCGTTGTATCGGTCTTTGTCAGGTGTTTTGAAATTAGTAGCCCCGATCATGCCCCACATCACGGAAGAGATCTACCATCTTTATTTTGCTTCGCGGGAAGGATATAAGAGCATCCATCTTTCCTCCTGGCCGATCTTTGATGAAAGCCTGATCAGTGAACGGGCTGAACTGGCCGGCGACATCGGTGTCGATATCATCAATGCTGTCAGGAAGTATAAATCTGAGAAACAGCTGTCGCTGAAAGAAGAACTGGGAACATTAGTGTTAGTAAGTGAAGAGAAAGGTTTCCAGGAGATGGTAAGCAGTATTGAAGCAGATCTGAAAGCGGTGCTGAAAGTAAAAGAGATCAGGTTCGACGGTGAGACTTCTTTGGAGACGGAACGGTTTAAGATAGCTGTTGGTATTGAATGATTCTTTGAAGATGAGACAAATTATCGAGCAAACAAAAACACTTGAAGAAGCTGTTAGATTTCTATTTAATGTGGAAATGGATGATCAACGGGCATTGATTTTAGAAGAGCAATCTATGTCTGGAGAAGTTGCTACCACCTATGATCAAATCGGTTCTCAAGCACGGTCTGCAACATATCAAAGAATAACTCAAGATTTTATCCAGAGAACTCAATACAGACATGGCACCATTCTTGAAGTTGGATGTGGTTCTGGGCTATTAACTTTTGCTCTTGCTGAACATACAAAAGATATAGTTAGAGGTATCGATATTTCGCCTGATATGCTTACCATTGCTTTTAAAAATCTATTATCAATAAGTCCAGATAACGTTAGACTAGCTCGGGTTGATGTAGCTGAACTCCCAGAATATATCAAAGATGTTGAGTATATCGTCTGTCGTAATGCTCTTCATAGATTTAAAAACCCACAACAGGCACTAAAGAATATGTACAAGAGCCTTGAAACCAAAGGAAAAATCTATATTCGCGACCTACGTCGAGACGCAGATTGGAAAACTATTGTAAAGAGAATTGGAGAGGAGCGCTGGAAACACCCTGCTTTAGTGCGAGATTATATAGGAGCCATGGCAGGGATGTTTACGATAGATGAACTGGCCTCTACGCTGAACGATCTAGGATTTGATTTCAGCATCTCTGCTGGTGAGTATCTAGGAACTAAAGAAACAGGCGAAGGTATGAAAGAATTTGCTTCTGAAGTCGAATATGTCTGTGTGATCAGAAAATAATCCACCATAATCTTTATAAAACAGCTTAGTTCTGAGTTAACTATGGTTAATAAAGCTGTACTACACCCCCAGGAGATCGAGACTTTTTACATAATTCCAACCCTGCGGAAGCATCTGGCCCTGGCATTGATACAACAAGGAAAGATGCAGAAAGATGTTGCCACCTTACTCGGCATCAACTCAGCAGCCATCAGCCAATACCGGAGCAACAAAAGAGGGAAAAATGTAGAATTTCCTGAGCTTATCATCAATAACATCAACGAGTCAGCCAAGAAAATCACCGACCAACACACCTACTTTAAGGAGATCCAGTATCTGCTGAAAGTCATCAGAGACACCAAATTCCTCTGCCAGATCCATCATCAGTTTTCAAGCGTTCCCAGCGACTGTCATCCTGAGAAAGTCGGCTGTTTCAAAGGAGGTTACATCTGATGCAAGTCCTTGAACCTAACCGAGAGATGTACGACGACGCAGACGACCATACTCCTAAGTTGACCGCTAAGCCAGGCATCAACGAAGAAGTGGTAAGATTGATCTCCACAACTAAAACAGAACCAGACTGGATGCTGCAGAAACGGCTGAAAGGACTGGAGTTTTTTAACAAGACGGGATTGCCTCAATGGGGACCAAGCCTCAAAAATCTTGATTTGAACAAGATCATCTATTTCATCGATCCAAACACAAAAGAGAGCACTTCCTGGGATGATGTGCCGGAAGAGATCAAGAAAACCTTTGATAAATTAGGCATTCCAGAGGCAGAAAAAAAATCATTATCCGGCGTAGGGGCGCAATATGATTCCGGTGTCGTCTACCACAATCTCCAGAAGTCGTTGAAAGAGAAGGGCGTTATCTTCGAGAACATGGACGTGGCTGTCCAAAAATACCCGGAACTGGTAAAACAATATTTCATGACGTCCTGCATCCCTATCAACGACCACAAATTTATCATGCTTCATGCCGCTGTCTGGAGTGGAGGCACGTTTATCTACGTTCCCAAGAATGTCAAAGTCGAACTGCCATTGCAAGCCTATTTCAGGATGAACGCTCAGAAAGGCGGCCAGTTTGAACATACCCTCATCATCATCGACGAAGGAGCAGAACTTCATTATATCGAAGGCTGTTCCTCACCAAGGTATCAAGAAAGCTCATTGCATGCCGGCTGCGTAGAGATCTTTGTCAAAGCTGGGGGCAAGATGCGTTATTCAAGCATCGAGAACTGGAGCAAGAACGTCTACAACCTTAACACCAAGAGGGCTATCGTCGAGAAAGACGGCATCATGGAATGGGTCTCCGGCAACATGGGCGGCAGCGTCACCATGCTCTACCCTTGCTCGATACTGAAAGGCGAAGGAGCAAAGGCCGATAATCTCAGCATCGCTTTTGCCGGTAAAGGCCAAGTACAGGACATCGGCGCCAAAGCCATACACCTTGCACCAAGGACCAGTTCTACTATCACGTCTAAAAGTATCTCTAAAGATGGCGGGATCTCCACTTATAGAGGATTGGTCAAGATCACCCAGCAGGCCAATGGATCTACAACCAGTGTCATCTGTGACGGCCTGATCGTCGATGGAAAATCACGGAACAATACTATTCCGGCATTAAATATCGATAACAATGATGTCGATGCGGCCCACGAAGCCAGGGTCGGCAAGATCAGTGAGGAAGCTATCTTCTACCTGCAAAGCCGGGGATTGACCGAAGAACAAGCCCGACAGACTATCGTCTCCGGCTTCATCGAACCGATCATCAGACAGCTGCCATTAGAGTATGCCATAGAATTGAACAAGCTTATCGAACTGGAGATGGAGGGATCGTTCTGATGAACAAAGACGATTTTCCTATCTTAAAGGATATCACTTATCTTGATAATAGCGCGACTACCCAGAAACCAAGACAGGTTATCGCTGCGATTGCCGATTTCTATGAGGCGTCAAACAGCAATGTCCATAGAGGCGTCAACCGGTTGGCGGAGAAAGCGACGATGTTGTATGAGAAAGCACGGGAAGCTGCGGCCAGGTTCATCAACGCTGAGACTGCTGAGATCATCTTCACCAAAGGGACAACCGAGAGCATTAACTTTCTGGCGGCAAGGTTGCCCATTGAGAAAGGCGATGAGATCGTCTTGTCCGAGATGGAACACCATAGTAATATTGTACCATGGCAGCAAGTGGCGAAAGAGAAAGGAGCAGTTGTTAAGTACATACCTGTAAAAGAAAATTTTATTTTGGATATGGATAAAGCAAGAGAGCTGATTACTGAAAAAACAAAAGTCGTTTCGATAGTCCATATGTCTAATGTTCTCGGCACGATCAATCCAGTCAAAGATATCTGCAGAATGGCTCATGCTGTCGGTGCTGTCTTTATCGTCGACGCGGCACAGTCAGTCCCTCATCTGAAAACAGACATAAAAGATCTCGACTGCGATTACTTAGTATTCTCCGGCCACAAGATGTGCGGACCGACCGGTATCGGCGTCTTGTATGGAAAAAAAGAATTGCTAGAAAAATTAGAACCATACCAATACGGTGGCGGCATGATCGACGAAGTTTCCTACGAGCGATCCACCTGGACCGAAGTCCCATCCAAGTTTGAGGCCGGTACGCCTAATATTGCCGGCGCAGCTGGATTATTGGCAGCCATAGAATATCTGGAAGAGATCGGTATGGACACAATCCAGGAATACGAACATGGCCTGATGACGTACGCTTTACAGAAACTCGAGACTATCAAAGGATTAAAGATCATCGGACCGCAAGACAACAGGGGAGCGGTCATCTCATTTACGCTGGAGGGGATCCATCCACACGACGTTTCAGAGATCCTGGACAGGGAGAATATCATGGTGCGCGGCGGTCATCACTGCGCCATGCCGTTGATGAAGAAACTAGGCGTCTCAGGGACGACCAGAGCCTCATTTTATTTTTATAACACCAAAGAAGATGTTGATGCTCTTGTCTCCGGTATCAGCAAGGTTCAGGAGGTGTTCGCATGACTGACGCGGCGCTGGAAGAGATATACAAAGAGAATATCATCGATCATTACAAAAATCCCCGGAACAAGCGAGAGATGACCTCAGCAGATGTTGTCAGCAAGGAACATAACCCCCTCTGCGGTGATGAAGTGACGATGTATTTCAAGGTAGATAACGGCACAATTACCGAAGTCTCCTTTACCGGAGAAGGCTGCGCGATCAGCCAGGCGGCAGTCAGCCTGCTGACCGACCTCATAAAAGGAAAAAAAATTGAAGAGATAAAAAAATTACCTGCAGAGACAGTGCTGGAACTGCTTGGCATCCAGATAAGCCACACCAGGATAAGATGCGCTCTCTTAGGGTTGAAGACGATACACAATGGCTTTAGAGATAGATGATCTGCACGTGACCGTGGAAGGGAAAGAAGTTGTTAAAGGAGTCAGTCTTACGTTCGAGTCCGGAAAGATCCACGTGGTGATGGGTCCTAACGGAGCCGGCAAGAGCTCCCTGCTGAAAGCAGTGATGGGTCATCCAAAGTATAAAGTCACTACAGGAAGAATAATTGTCGATGGGAAAGATATCACCCAGGCCAAGCCGGAAGAAAGGGCGAAGGCCGGAGTGTTCTTGTCTTTCCAGAATCCGGTCGAAGTTTCCGGCGTGAGATTAGGCCATTTCTTGCGGACTGCGTATAATGCCCAGCGTGAAGAAAAGATCTCCGTGATGGATTTCAAGAAGATCCTGGATGAAAAGATGGCTCTTCTGGGAATCTCTCCTGATTTTTCCAGACGATATATCAATGAAGGTTTCTCCGGCGGCGAGAAAAAGAAAGCAGAGATATTACAACTGCTGGTATTACAGCCGAAATATGCCTTTCTGGATGAGACTGATTCCGGCCTAGACGTCGACGCCATCAGAACCGTAGCCGAGAACATCATGACCCTGCGCGGAATGGGCATCATCATCGTCACCCACTACCAACGATTTTTGGAATATCTTAAACCGGATGCGGTCAGCGTGCTATGCAACGGAAAGATCATCACTAAAGGCGGATCGGAACTATCTAAGAGGATCGAGAAAGAAGGCTTTACCAAGATGGAGAGCAAGATAGAAAGCCTTACCAAGGTGATCGACCGTGCTTAATAAAGAAGACCTGATCGATGTCTTCAAGAAAGTAGAAGACCCGGAATTGCATATCGATGTCTGGACCCTGGGCTTGATCTATAAATATGACGTGATCGATAACATAGTGTCCATCACCATGACTTTTACATCGCCGTTCTGCCCTTACGGTCCGCAGCTGATGGAAGACCTGGAAGAGAAGCTGAAAGAAAAAGGCGCAGTAGATGTCAAGATAGAGATCACTTTCGATCCTCCCTGGCAGCCTTCTGAAGAGTTACGGGAGATGATGGGGCTGTGAACGTTCAGCAATCTTTTTAAACACGCTTTCTTTCATTCCGCCTAGAGGTATAGATGGCAGAAGACGGGTACGAACAGATCATCCAGCGGTATAAACAGCGGGTGGCCGAAGAATTTGGAGAGGCTGAGAGAGCTGAACCTAAAGTTACTTCTCGTGAATATTCTGATTTCAAGAAAGAACTCTATCCGGCAAGATACACTTTGTATGAGAAAGCGTGTAATGCTGCCGGCAGTATCCTCAAGCTCAACGTCGATCCCAAGACCAGCGCCAAGATGATCAAAGATATCGAGATGTGCCATCTTAACGTGACCCCCTCTGGCGTGATGTCCTTAGCCATCTTATTGCCGTTAGCCATCATCATCTTCGGCTCATTGATCTCGTTTGCTATCTTCAACCTGTTCTTCTTTGTCATCTTCTTCATGATTGCGGGGATGCTGCTGATTCCAGCCTTACAGAGAGTGCCTAACTTTATGGCCAATACCTGGAAGATGAAAGCTTCCAACCAGATGGTCCAAAGCATCTTTTACCTCGTCACCTACATGCGCCATACTTCTAACATAGAGAGAGCGATCGAATTCGCTGCTGACCATCTGGAACCGCCGTTATCCCTCGATTTCAGGAAGATCCTCTGGGACGTGGAAACACAGAAGTTTAGCACCATCCGTGATTCTGCTAATGCTTACTTAGAAAAATGGCAGGAAGACGACAAAGATTTCGTGGAATCGTTCCATCTGGTGGAAGCGTCATTGTTCGAACCGTCGGAAGAACGACGGCTGGCCCTCCTGGATAAAGCTTTGGACGTAGTGCTTAACGGCACCTACGAGAACATGCTTCATTATGCTCACAACCTGAAGTCACCGATGACCATGCTCCACATGTTAGGTATCATCCTGCCTATCCTCGGTCTGGTGATCCTACCGTTGGTAGTAAGCTTCCTGCCAGGAGCGAAAGGGCCGCTTGTTACTATCATCTATATCTCGGTCTTATACAACATCAGCCTGCCGGTTATCGTCTATTACTTAGGACGGACCATCCTGGCTAAAAGGCCGGCTGGATATGGAGCTGTCGATATCAGCGAGAAGTCTGGCGTGAAAAGATTCGCTAATGTCAATATCCCTTTAGGCAAGACTTTTGTCATCAGCGTCAACCCATTATACTTCAGCATCATGATCTTTGCCGTGGCTTTCCTGATCGGCATCAGCCCTTTGTTACTGCATGCGGTGAATCCGACTCTAGAAGTTCCGTTCAGTGAAAGTATCAAGCTCTTGGATTACGTCTGTCCGCCGGAGATGACCTGTCCGCCGACGGCTGCCATCGGACCGTTCGGGTTGGGCTCAGCTATTCTCTCCATCATCCTCATCGCCGGTTTAGGCTGTTCTATCGGCCTGTTCTACTCCCTCAGGTCAAAGAACGTCATCAAGATCAGGGAACGCACCAAAGCCTTGGAAGATGAGTTCTCCTCGGCCTTGTTTCAGCTAGGCAACAGGCTGGGCGACGGACTGCCGGCAGAGATCGCCTTCGCCCGGGTAGCCAGCACCATGCAGGGCACCACCTCTGGCGACTTCTTCAATGTTGCAGAGAGGAATATCACCAGATTAGGCATGGGACTGGAACAGTCTTTATTTGATCCACGGGTAGGCGCTGTCCAGTCTTTCCCGTCAAAGGTCATTGAATCATCGATGAAAGTGCTGATCGAGAGCATCAAGAAAGGACCGCGGATCGCAGCTCAGGCTTTATTGTCGATGTCACGCTACATCAAAGAGATCCACCGCGTGGAAGAAAGGCTGAAGGACCTGATGGGCGACGTTATCGGCTCCATGAAAGCCCAGATCAAATTCCTGACGCCGGCCATCGCCGGTATCGTCATCGGGATAACATCCATGATCTCCACCATCTTGACAAAGCTGAGCGGACAGCTGGGAGAACTGGCCGGTTCCACCAGCCAGGATGTCGGCGGCTTCGGCGACCTGGTGAACATTTTCGGCATCGGCATGCCGACGTATTACTTCCAGATCGTTGTCGGGATCTACATCATCCAGATCGCATATATCCTTACCATCTTAAGCAACGGCATCGAGAACGGATCAGATAAGCTGGGAGAGAGATACGAATTAGGCAAGAATCTGATCGGCAGCACTTTGTTGTATTGCTTCCTGGCAGCCGTGGTCATGATACTATTCAACCTCTTTGCCGGCGTGATCGTCAGTAATACCGGAATCGGGTAAGTACTTGAAGATGTATGTGAGCATTGCCCACCACGAGCGACAGTATCTTTCTGTGAGATCAATTGCGGGAGGGGTTGCGCACAGAGAAGCAACGGCTCTTTTTATGCTTCTCTGGCGCACAAGCGAAGTAGCTTCTTCGCTTTGTGCGCCATCCGGGAGGGTCCCGTAATCGTGCTGTGCTGCGCTCACAAAGAACGCAACTAAATACGTACCAGCCAGGGATACATTTTTATAGTTTGATGACAAATTATGCTTATGAACAGACAATTTCTGTTTGGGATCGTCTTTTTTATCGTTCTTATGCAAGTGGTCATAGCTGTCAGTCCCGCAGACACTATCGATGATAAACAATACTGCGATCCTGTCGCTGATGACTGCCCTTCGGGATATTCCTGCTCCGGCCCGGAAGGCTCATTCCTGATGACCAAGTGCTGTCCTGTCGGTTCTACTTATGATTATTATCTGGATGAATGTGAAGGGAAGGAAAGTATCAAGAAAGAGGAACCAGTAAATAATTTAGGATTGGCCCCGATCACCACCAAGCCCAATGAAAACAGGGTCTTTTATGATAAAGGTCAGTGTTCTATAGAGGTGTGTGACGGAAAAGATAACGATTGTGATGGCGTTCCTGATGACGGCGTCGATTGTTCAGTACAATGTTCTCAGTGTGGTGACGGCTTTTTTAACGTGTGTGACAAAGATGAGTGTACTTCTTTAGGATCATGTGATTACTCAAGATTCGCTCCGTTCGGCAGATGTGAGGCTTCTACTGTGGAAGAGATGTGTGTGGAAGAGATGTGCAATGGTATCAATGATGACTGTGATGAGAAGATCGATGAAAGCTGTTATGAAAACGTTATCGATGCCGATAAGGATGGATTGTCTGCTGACGTTGACCTCGATGACGACCATTGGGACTTCTACGGCATGCTGAGACCAGGCGATATTATATTGGTTGGGCATAGTGGAATAAATGAACTCTACGACAAGGATATACCATTTCTCAAAAGATTTCTAGCCTATGAGTTCATGGTTGAATTTTCTCACTCGGCCCTTTATCTTGGTGATGGAAAAATAATTGATTCACATCCTAAAAACATCGTATTCAATGTAGGAAATAAAGGGATTGGCGGCGTGGGCACTAGATCAATACATGATTTCATTGATAATCCTGAGACTATTGATAAAGAAGATGGACTAAGTGAAAAATATCAAGGATATTCGGTAATTGCAGTCATGAGGGTAAAAGGAAAAGAAGATGTTGCAACCAAAGTAGCAGAAGAGGCATTGAAGTATGAAGGATATTGTTTTGATTATGGATTCGATGACAGCATTGATCTTATCTCCTATTGCGAAGGTAAATCTTTTTACTGTTCAGAATTTGTTGCCACAGCATGGGAGAAAGGAGGAGTAGATTTTTGGAGAGAAATTCCTTTCATTGGGAAAAGATTCATTTTGCCGAGAGATTTATATAACAGCGATTATACCGAATTAATATATGAGGAAGAATTAAAATGAAAACAAGAAATATACTGATAACAGTCGCCATCCTAGTTGTAGTCGCCGTCCTAAGTGCAGCTTGGATAATCAAAAGCGGGCCATTTGCTTATTCCTGCGGTAATACTTTCGAAGCTGAGGTTGAAAATTCTTTGCAAACCAGGGATGTTTCCTTCTGTTTTGATCCGCAGATAGAAAGCTCAGTCCATTTCGTAGAGAGTGATATATCAAACCATTGCTCTTATAATAATCACTTGATCATCAATGGAGCTTACCAATTTTCCTGCGTAACCATGATGGCCCAATTACTGGACGACCCTAGTCTCTGTGAACAGCTCAACGATTTGGAAGAGATAGCCCAGTGTAAAGAGTCTCTGGGGTAATCATTATCCCCATAAGGTTGCTTTGTAAATGGCTGCTACTATGAAGACCACCACTTCTATAATATTGACCCTGAATAGAATAAAATAAACTGCCTTTTAGGTTATGAACGAGATTTTAAATAACCAGCAGTAAGACCATAATCCTTATAAAGGAACTCTTGATTTTAAAGCAGATAGTGGGGCTATAGCTCAATCCGGGAGAGCACTAGACTGAAGATCTAGCTGTTCAGGGTTCAAATGGTTGACGACGGATCAACGGCGTCAGCTTGACTGTCCCTGTAGCCCCACCTTTTTCCAAATATTTATAAACCATAATTGTTTCTCTACAACCATGAAAAAAGAGGAAAGATCGTTCGCCATCATCATCGGCTCAGTCGCTCTGCTCTGGATTTTCGCCATCGTCTTCAGCACAGTAAGCACTTCTGTTACCGGGCATGCCACCAGCCAGCCTCTTTCATTCGTCAAAGCTGGACAGGTTATTGAACTAGGTGCTAGAGACATTCCAGGCTTATCGGTAGTGAAGCTGACTTTCCGCCAGCAAGCTACTAACACCAGGGTAGCCATAGACGTAAACAACAATATCCCTTTTGACGGTACCGCTTATTCCAAATTTACCATCTCCGGTCTCGATCCAGTCTATATCAGAGAAGTTGAACTTTCCCTTTCTCTTGACAAGAAAAGGTTGCGGGAAATAAGCTTACAACCATCTGATGTAAGAGTATACAAAAACGGAAAAAGTTTAACTCCAACTTTTACCAAAGAAGATGAAACTTATTTACATTACTTTGTTCACGCTGATACGATGGGCGATTTCGTCATCGGCAGGCAGGCTGAGAAGAGAGCCGTCGCCGGTCAAGCTGTTCTTCCTCCAGCAGTAAAAGAGACGCCTGCACCAGCAGTTGTTCCTCAAGAAGAACCGGCACAGCCAGTTTCTGAAAAGAAGATGACTTTCTGGCAGAGAGTTAAAAGCTGGTTCAACTAAGAACTTTTTCTGAGAAAAAAAAAAGAAAAATAAGAATTAGTATCCACGGCAATCGTTGCAATAATAACGGTTGGCATTCTCCACCACAATCCGTTTACTACAGCCCTTGCAACAGCGCTGGATCTTAAACTTCTTAACCTCCTGAAAGACGTGTTGCTTCAGTTTTATCACCTGCTTTTTTTTGGAAAAACAGCTCCAATTTATAAAGAAGTGAAAACAATATATAAAGATATCGCTATAACAGAACTAAACTAAACCGTTAAATGCAATCTTGATGAACAGTTTTCTAGAGGGATAATAAACTATTTCAAAAAGAAAAAGATGAAATAGACACCGAATGCGGCCATGGCCAGCCAGACATAACGGTTCCATTGGAAGATCTTGTAGCCGTCAAGATTACCGAAGGGGATCATGTTGAACAAGCCCAGCCAGAGATTTATCTGGAAACCGATGGCAAATACCTGCGTCAGGAATGAGCTTGAGGTGGGAACAGATAACAACAACCCTAGAAAGACCATCCCCAACACATAATTCATCATCGGACCGGCGGCGCTGATGACCCCGTTCTCTTTCCTGGTGATCATCCCGGAGATCATCACAGCGCCGGGAGCAGCGAAGATGAAGCCGATAAAGACAGCCAAGCCTAAAGCGAGGAACAGCATCTGGTCAAAAGCGCGGAATTCGGCAACGCAGCCATATTTCTGAGCGACAAACTTATGAGATAATTCATGCAGCAGAAACCCGATGCCGGCAGTAAATAATGAAATGAGGAACATCAGCCAAAATGAAGGCATGGTGATCCTAGAGAAAAGGGTGCCATTCAGCAGCGTGGTATTAGAGAAGACAAACGTAAAAGCAAGAGATAATACCAGAAGAGCCTTGGCGATATCCACCAGCTCAGTCCTGGAAGTCTTAATCTTCCCTAACTGTATCGTCTTGTACATCATCCAACTCCATCTTGTCTTTCAGAAATTCTTTTAACCGCTGCGCCTCTTCTTCTAAAGTCACCAGCATAGTGATATCGGAGAAGTTTTCTTCCGCGCATTCTTCACAATAATAATCTGGCGTGTCTTTTATCTTGTACTTCGCTTCTGCATCGCAGATTATACACTTCTTGCTCATGGAACGTCAGAGAGAAGGGGGCTTTAAAAAGATTTCTTTAACAGAGAGGCCTTTATCTCATTTATTTCGTGCTCGGTGACAGCGCAGCCATTGTAACGGGTAGCCCAAAGCACGGCATCCAGCAGGGTTTCGCGGCCGTCTTTTTGAGGAAGGATGTAAGAATCTAGCAGACCCATCTTATAGGCGACGGCCACAAGTTCGATAGAACGCAGGATAGTAAGCCCTTTGAAATAAGAGGCAAACTGATCTATCTTAGCCGTATCCTCAGAAACATTATGGCGGAAGCGGGTCTTCAGATATCGTTTCATGGACGCTCTTTTCTCGATGAACAGACGCAAGGTCCGTTCGTCGATGACTACGGCATCAGCACCTACGGAGACCGCAGATGACACCGATTCCATCTCTCCTGACTGCAATATCTCCAGACTCCGGTTATTGACGCTGAAAGAACTGTTGGCCAGATTACTAAGCTCTCGAGATTTCTTCTGAGGGACTTTTTCAAAGACTTCCAGGACGCCTTCACGGATAAGCTTGGCTACCTGTAACGCTTCAAACTCAAAGCGTTTGCCGCTCAAAGGCCGATCGACCAGCTCATAACGGACTGCCGGCGTGATATAAAAGCGGCCGTTGAACTTCTTCTTCAGCTCCGGCAGGATCCAGATCAATCTGGACATGACTAACGAGATGATCGGTCCAGCGTCAAAAAATATCACTTTTTCGTTCATTGTATCTTAAATATCGTCAATGCTTTCTTCAATCTCTTATGAGCAGGGATACTTTCCGTGTGCGCGCCAAGAGCCGTCGTCTGAGACGCATATTGCTGCAGATCCCAGTTTGAGAGCCCCATCAAACCGGCTGCCTGGCCGATGGAAAGACCTTTCTCCAGCAGAGCCGTCCCTTTCTTTATCCTGGCAGCCTGCATCACATCCTGCAGATGTTCTTTTACTTTTATGCTGCTGCGATGGATGATATCATAGATCGATTTTATGCTGCGATTGTAAGGCCCGAAATTGTTACGTTCCAGATTTTGCCGAGCTTTTTTCAGCTGTATGACCAGTTCATCATAATCAGCCTGTTCCAATCGGGCGATGATCTTATAGAGAGAATAGATGATGACCGTAACAGAGATCATGTCCAGATCTTTATGAAGAGCCACATCCTCTATAGCATGGTTGCTCAGCTCTTCTAACCGCTGAACATCACCAGGTTCCCGCTTCTCCAGGATCTGTAAAGTTTGGTCAAGATCGTAAAGGATCTCTTTCCTGATCTCTCCTTTCATATCTTAAGGCAGGAAACCTGATTTTATTAATGTTTTCTTTTATGGTACGTATTTAGTTGAGTGGGTGAGCGCCGCCCACGAGAAATCTTAAGATTTCTGGGGGTCCTGAAAAATCGATGATTTTTGGGACCCATTGAGGCAATGGCGCACTAGAAGTCATTTTAGAATATGCGCCATAATGACGCCGTGCTGCGCTCACAAGGAACGCAACTAAATACGTACATTTTATGAGGCTCTGTAGAAAATCTCTCCGAAAGGCCACAGCCAACTCGCTCTTCAGTTGATGCGATAAGAATGCGACATCCCCCTAGGGACACAAAGCGAAGAAGCTACCTCGCTCGTGTGCCAGAGCTATCACAACAACTGCGCCAGCTTCTTGATATCCCGATTAGCCACATGGGTGTAGATCTGAGTGGTCTTGAGATCCTGATGACCGAGAAGCTGCTGGATATATCGGATGTCAGCGCCGGATTCCAGAAGATGGGTGGCGAAACTGTGCCTTAGGGTGTGGGGCGTCACCTTTTTCTTTATGCCTGCTCTCTTGGAAGCGTTCTTGACCATAAGCTGGATCGACCTTTTCGTATACTTCTCTTCTTTTCTTGACCTGAACACCAGCCCGTCATCAAGTATCCCGCAGATGTTAAGCATCTCTATCAGCTTCTGATGGAGGAAGACGATACGATCCTTGTCGCCTTTGGCTCTCTTCACATGGATGATCTCCCGCTCAAGATCGATATCCCTCCATCTGATGCTCCTTGCTTCATCCAGACGCAGTCCGGCATAGTAGATGAACATGACGATAAGCTTATGCCTGATATTGTCCAGCGATCCGATCATCCTCTGCACCTCTTCCTTGCTCAAGACTATCGGCAGTTTCATCGTCTTCTTAGCTAGAGGCAGCTTTTCTTCAAATTTCAGATCAAGCACAGTCTCATGATAGAACTTCAGCGCGAAATAGGCAGACCGCATCGACGACCGGCTTTTATCCGCATACGACAGCAGGAAATCGCGAGAATCCTTCCTAGACGCAAGAAAATTCTTGATGACGCTTACGTATGCTTTAGCAGTCTGCTTTGAATAGCCTCGCAGCTTGGTCTCCTCTTCTAATCGTTTGAGTCGACCGTCTATCCCATCTATTCTTTCCATAACATCTACCAACTGCAATGATTACTTTAGAATATATAAAATTTCGCTTTTCCACCTGTATTAAGCAAACTATCCACCCACACTTCGCTTAATACGTGTTAAATTCAATTGAAGTGAACTCTGAAACCCCCGACCACCCACCCCTAAATAGCAGATTGTCGCCTCAAAAATAAAGGAAAAAAC
>PCXY01000002.1 GCA_002762785.1 Candidatus Woesearchaeota archaeon CG10_big_fil_rev_8_21_14_0_10_45_16
TTCCAAGCAAACGTCCAGATAGTAATTGTACTCTTCCCCGGCTGGGCAGCATTTCGTCGTCAGGAACGAGCCTTCTTCGCCAGAACAATGGCTGCCAGCTGAACAGCCATCAGCAACAGGACTGCAATACTCGCCGGCTGTACTGAAAGCAGAAGTGAAGGGAGTAAACACCACCAGAAATATCATGAATAGAGCAAAAAATGGTCTCATACGCCGTCAAGAAGGAACTATTATTTAAAACTGTAGCATATGGGGTATATATTTAGATCAAGTGCAGACTCCTACTCACAGACAGCTGCATCATAACTCTTCCTGACGTCCTGCTTCAAGACGATACACTGTCCATGAAACAAGTCTTTAACATCATCAGCGCTGCTGCCAGGTGGAACATAACCCAATCGGATAGAGTTAGCAAGACACCTATTGGTTATGGCCGGATTGAAATCATTGCCCCGACGGTCGTCATCATTATCTCCCCTAACATGATTTCCGTTCGGATAGCGGTGATATAATTCATGCAAAAGAACGCCAGCCCAGTAATCATATCCTCTACGATCAAAGTAATTATTTCCATCGCCAACGTTGATGACACCACCCATCAAGTAGTTGTGCCCCTCTCTTCCAGCGAGAGGGTTACAATAATCAGGATATTCCTGTGTGAACTGGGCGCCAAGACCTGCTCCGTCTCGCTCTAAAGTAACCATCTCTGTCCACCAGTTAGCTTCAACATTATCCAATATAAAAAGAAGCTGGGGTGGTTCTTGTTCTTGATACAATTCCTGCCAGAACTGTTCTTCATCGGTTACATTTTCTGGAAAAGGTTCCTTTTTGATCGTTCTGAGGTTCAATGAAAAACCGATATCATCCAAAGCCAGGGAATGGACAGCATCTGCCAGGAGGTAGATCTTCTGGTCAGAAATATCAAGTACTTCAGAGTTGATCAGGAAATCCATCTCCAGCTGCGGTTCATCACCAGCCAGTATCCACTGCTTCCCATTGCAGATATAATCAAAGCCGTCGCTGTAGTCTCCTTCAATTCGCGTAATCTCATTCCCATAAGCTTCACCACATTTTTGCCAATCGTTATGAAGACTACAGACGAAGACAGCAGCAGTGACGGCATCATAATCTAGACATTGTCCTCGCAACGTGATACATTGGTCGGCGTTAAGACAATTCCCAAACCTGTTGGAGGGTGATGCGCGATCTTGTCCGGGGATGTAACTTTCAATCTCATAAAGCCAATCGTTTCCTGGGCCGCAAGTCATGGCCTCTTTTTTCTCTCCTTGATCCGTACAACTGCCGTCAAGATCGATGCATTGATCTCTCTTTTGGCAGGCACCCGTTCTTGCAGGAGCAGAGGAACGGTTCTCTGAAGGGACATAACTCTGAACCGAATACCCCCAGTTGCCGTCAGCGCCACACGTTAGATCAGCACTTTGTTCGCTTTGGTCAATACAGATGCCGTTTTGATCGACACATTGGTTAACCAAGAAGCAGCAAGCCGAACGCTGCGGGACAAAATTTCGATTTTCATTTGGAAGATAACTCCTGACAAGACCACCATCAGAGCAGAAACTATTTGGTCTTGTTTCAAAAAAAGTAGGCATATTAAACTCGATCAGTTGCCCGTTTTCCTCAACGATGGCATGCATCAGATTATCCCTTCTTAGCTCTACAAAGACCTGGTCAGCGTTGTTAATTGGATGACCGCCATTGGTCACTAGAACTTTGCTTCCATCTTTTACGCTGATGAAGATACCTTCAAGCCCGTCTAAAAGACCTTGTTCAAAATTATATTTGCTGGAAGTAGGTAGCTGGATGCCGTCAAACTCTAAACTTCTTTGTCCGCCTTCAGCCAAGTATTTTGACGCAAAACTACCATTCTCATAAAGGATGATTTGAAATGAACTATAGAGAGAATGTTCATATTCTAATTCTAGTTCATTTTGTATAAAACCTTCAGAAATCGCACCAGTGTTAATATCCAATAATTTTTTGAATCTTATTTGTCTTCTTCTCCAAACATTCTGACTCATGTTTGTAGCTAAAACTCTCAGATCGTAATCTTCTACCCATTCGCCATTGTTACAGATGAAATCCCCGCCGTCACTACTTTCTCCGATCAATTTATTATATGGGCCTTTGCCGCCGATACGTTCACAACGGTCCCAGTTGCTCTTATCACCACAGATGAAGCCACTACTGTATTCAGAATCGTAATCAACGCATTTACCGGAAGTTGTAACGCATTGGTCTGGTCTGCAACAAGCTTGCCTTTGAGCATCTTTATTATTCTCTAGACCGGGGACAGAGCTTCCGATAAGGATTGTCCCAGCTGGACATTGCTGTTTAATGGGGGACTTTACTTCTATCTTTTGCAGAGAGTATTTTGAATTAAGATACGCTGCATAACCGGCAATGGCCTCAGGCGATTCTGCGCCGGCAAGAATTTCAACCTCGACGCCGCTCAGTTCCTGGAACTCTTGAAGATCTTGTACCAAAATGTTTTGTGAAGATAAACCATCTATATAATGAAAACCGGTAACGATAAGTAACAGAATAAAAAAAAGGCTTAGTGTCCAGGATTTCATAAGAGATAAGTAAAAAATAAATCTTTATATAACCTTCGGAGACCAACTTTGAAAGAGGCAGTATTTGATTCTTTGAATAGATCAGTTCAAGATGAATTACAGCAAGCCTGGATCAAATCTGGATCGACGGAAGATGAGACCTACTGTCCGGGAAATGAATGAATTTTCTCTAAGCAGGATCTTGTAACCTATACTCACTCTGCCACGTTCCATACGCTGTCGAAATAGCGTTTGAAATGGTCGGTTATCTCGGCGGAGTGGATCAGTACGGCCGTTGGGTTATCCGTCCACGATAAGATCAAAGTCTTGCTGCCGATGATGTCGATCGTTCCAGGCACGGGAAATGAGACTGTCTTTATCTTTACGTTCTTTGGCAATTTCACAGGTTTGCTGCCAGAGCCGATACCTCTTACAGAGATGCCTTTCTCTTCCAGTTTTGGATACAACCGCCGGTAGAACGTGTTTTCGCCGAAAGAATGAGCCGGATAGAAAAACCGCAGCACTTTCTCCTCTTCTTCCATAAGGATACTGTATGCTGTCTTGATGCCGGAGAGGCCGAAAAACAGTTCGGCTTTGTTCCTTTCCTGCTCTTTATTGAGAGCTTTCAGATCCCCCAGGATACCATCCAACACCTTCTTCTGTTCAGCTACTTCTTCCTCTTTCTTATGGATATATTCACTTAGCTGGAACGGTTCGACGGCCCGGTAATGTTTGGTCTTTTGGATGACGGTCTCGCTGGCTAATCCCTTGCTGACCAGCCTTTCCAAAACGTCATAGACTTTGGAGTAAGAAACGTTGGATTCTTTCACGATATTGCCTACCTTGCTGGGGCCTAGCTTCAATAAAGCTAAATATACTTTACTCTCTCCAGCAGTAAGTCCGATCTTTTGCAGTTCTTCGATCATCTCTCCCCTAATAAGGGAGAACGAGTATTTAAATCATTCTGTCCTTATAGAGGTAATGGCATTTGAGGTGTTTAACTCATTTCCCCTCTGATGCCCCTCCTGGATCACCAAATTGGGCCCTTCGGGGCCCTCTTTTTCCGTCATCTTTAAATATTATTGAGAACAGTTATCAGTTATGGCTCGGCAGACTAAGCAGAAAAAGGTTCTCAACTCCCATCTGAACTCATTTACTTCATTCTTCACTGCTGAAGACCTCTTTGCCAAGGTCAAAGAAGAGATCGGGATCGCTACTATCTACCGCTATCTGAAATCTCTCGTCGATCAAGGAGAGATCCATTCATATCTCTGTGACCGCAGGACAATCTATTCTTTAAACAAGAAGAGCCACTGCCATTTCACCTGTGAAGTATGCAGCGAGAAGAAACATATCGCATTGAAGAAACTGGATTTCCTGCAGTCTCAGGTTCCGGGCAAGATCTGCCATTTTCAGGTAGACGTCACCGGCATCTGCGAGAGTTGTTCTAGCAAAACATCTTCCTGATCACCATGGTGGCATAACTGCCTTTGGGCAAGGCAAATGATACTTTCACCTTCATTTTCCCAGGGTTTAGATCGTCTTTTACGAACTCTCCAATACTCATCTCCTTAACGTCCACGAACACTCTTCGCATCTCTCCTTCCAACGTCAGTTCAGGGATCTGTTTGATGATGAAATCACGGTGCGATAATCTCTCTTCTGCCATCACTTCTTTTATGATACCTGCAATCACGGAGTCAGTCTTTATCTCCGAGAAACCGATCAAAGGGATTTCCATATCTTGATCTTTACCCTCTTTCACAAACACCAATTCCCCTAAAGAATACTTTATCTTCTTTACCTCTTTGAAACTTCTTTCCAGGTGCCTTTTTACAGTCTCATTCCAAAGGTAGCTTTGGTAGGCATTGAGATACATCCGCAGCAATCTCGAAGAGATCTTCTTCAAGGCGCCGACCAGATCGTTGCTGTTCTTTGCCAGATGCTGATCACTATGGCTGTTGCCGATAAGTTCCAAAGCCGCTTTAAAATCTTTCTTGACAAGATTCTTGCCTATCTCTTTGTTGTTTTTAGAGAAACGCTGTTCGTCAAAGTAATTTTCTATAAACCCAATCTCTTCAACTTCGACAGGATCAAGATCTCTTACGATGATCTCAAATCTGTTCCCTTTCAAGCCGCCGAGACTGATCGGTTCATTTCCGTACCCCAGAAACTCTAATTCCACGTTTTCAATGTGGCAGCCAAGAACTTTTTCCTTTCCTACGCCAGATACTGAAATGGCCTGTTCGGTGACTGCATTCTTATCCTTACTGCCGGCAAAACCAACCTGCTTTTCTTTGAGATTCAACACTTTAGCCAGCTGTTTTACAATGTCTAGGGTATTCCTATTCTTTTTCCTCAATAGAAAATAGAGGTATCTTCCTTTTTCTTCTATTGTTATATTACTGATCTCCTTGACGATGAAATCCTCTGGAAGCCGTTTTAAAGTGTACATGATATCTCATTCTAGTCCTCCTTTTTAAAATTATAGTCCATAACCTTTTTAAAGAGCTATCCTAAAAACAGCTTTATGGGGGCAACGCTTAGAGAACGCTTGGATCAGAGGATAGGCAGTCAGATAGCAGGCAATCCGGCTGCTGTAGAAATATGGAAGAACTATGAAGGTTCCCTTCCTGCTTTACACTGGCTGTTAGATAGTACTGGCGTTGATGATCCCGTTCTCGCTCTGACAAAACTGCAATTTGGTCCTGAAACCTATCTACGGGGGAACGAGAGGTATGAAGATCAGACCCAAGCTCCTTCTGAACCGACCGGGCAGCCAGTAAAACATTTCCGTACTTTTACTATCGAAGATAGAGAAGATCTTGGAGTGATGACCATCGGTATGGACGTTCTCGAAAGATGGATCAATTCCTGGGGCAGTCCTGCTCTTCAAGAAGCGATCACTCCTGAAGCAAGGATAAAAAAGTTCAGAAGTAGAGCTCCAACTTCTTTAGACGGTTTTGCCGCTTCATTGGAAGAAATTCTTGCCGGAAGTGATAATCTCTACAGCCGTCTCGACCGTGAACTCGTCAGGCAATTCCAAGAATATCATACTCAAATCGTAGACAATGGCGGCGAATTACCAGATATCAGTGATCTCTTCAGAGACGGCGCCACTCACGATCCTCTTCGAATTCCGGGACTTCATCAAGGCGTAGTCCGTTATGCCAAGACTTTAGAACGCTTACTGTTCCAGCAGGCGAGGATGATCCCTGAATATCATGCGGTCACCGATGTAGGCGGCATGCTGTTGACGAAGTTTGAAAGGGCTATCCAATATAATGAACTGCCGCAGCGCATCCGAAATGATTACCTGCTGGTAAGCGATACCTTGGCTGAGCATCCTCAGGAAAAGATTGATGCGGCGATGCGCCGTCTTACCGCCTATGCCGCAGTCACTTTTAAATTTAGCAGCAAAGTATTGGAACCCTACAAAGCAGATCTGTGTTTCATCGAACAAAACAATCTTCATCCGGTGATCGACCGTTTCATCGATGAATTTGGCAGACCTTCCGTCGATCCGTCTCTTCTTGACAAGAAAGAGGTTTCAGCCGTTGAAGCCATGCAGATCATCGACGCTTATCCTTTAGATACGCTGCGTCATCTTGTCAATACCTATCATGCTCAGACAGATTCCGGTCGGGAAGCCTTCGCTGCTCTCTCTGCTCTGGAGGGGCTGTTTATAGAAGATGGCCGGCTTGACGAAGGCAGCCTGAAAAGCAGATTGTCAAAGGGTAAATTAAATGAAAGATACGCTTCTTTAGTTCTCACCGATAAAGAACTTCGGGCTGCTCAGCAATTGACGTCCACTAATATTCTTGTCGGCCGAGACAGGGAACGTTTCTATGGGATGCATTCCATGCCTGACTTTAATGATGCAATGGAAGATCTACAGGTTATCGGTCGTAAGTTGAATTATCTTACAGCTGTGACGCAACATGCAGCGACTGATATTATTAAAGAAGAGGATAAAATAAGACTAGCTCATTTGAATGGCAGTATTCTACGCAAAGACACCTATGCTCTTGCTGAACAGTTTGAACAGAAGCACGGCCTGACTATCGACGATTTCCTGGCTCGGGGGAACTTCGCGCTGAAATCGCAGAAGACGACACCTCTAACAGTTGTAAGATTTGAAAATGCTTGGTATACTCTCCGTGACCGTCTTCAGGAGACTAAAGATCATGGCTTGTATGATGCTGATCTGGATGGAAGGGTTGCATCTTTCATCGACAAGTCCTGGAACCTCAAAAAATATGTTCCTATTTCAGAAGTAGAGGGCGACCTTCAGATGATAAGTAATGCTGCTGCCAGTCCTCTGGCAAGACCAGATCTGCCTTTTAAGTTAAGAAAAATACTTGGAGATAAACCAACATTTCTATCACCGGAAGATGTCAGAGAAGCTAATCCTGTATTGGGAACAGCCAAAGCTTTCTCAGAACTTTCTGAAGAAGAAGTCATTCGTTACCAGATGCTGAAAGAAGCAGGACTGGACCGTATCTACACCGGCACTGTCGCTGATATTGGTGCAGTAGTGCGTGACCGTAATAGTTCACCAAGTCTTACTAATCTTTTAGGTCTTCCTCCTGTCGACAATATCAAAGCTGTGGTGGAAGCTTCTTTGGGAGCAGTACCTGCGAAAGATTTACCTGAAGAATGGCGCAGAAAAGCGAGATATCTTGCCTCAACGGAAGCGAGACTTTTGTTCTATGATGGTGAGATCACACCCCGTAGAGATGACTTAACTCGCCTCTCATATCCCAGTCAAACTCTTTATGTTGCTCCCTCATTAGTCGTCGATGTTGACGAGAGGTATGGCGTTATTAACGGAAGGATCGCCGAAAGGGCAGATCTCACCATTATTGCTACAGATAAAGAAGAGTTTAGAAAATTGTGGCCAGACCGAAGATATAGGTTTGCGATCACTGGAACGAGAGCTAAAGACGCTTCTTCGTTCAAAGTACGACTCCAACAGCGTGGATCAGACGGTTTCAGATGGAATAAATCTGTGCAGGCCTGGGAAAGCCAGAAACTCTATAGCAAATTAGAGATTGCCCATTTCTCTCAGAGAGTTGCTGATTACAACTCAAATATCGGAGCAGATCTTAAGATTGCGATAGGTCCATAAGGTACACCTTTCTCGCCTCTTTCACATCATCGAAGAATACTATTCCTTTACATCTTCTATAAAACGCAAAACCACCACCTTTATTCTCTTTGATACCCTTCCGAGCAACTTCAACAGCATCAAAACCCCGGCCTTTCTGTTCAACACTGATGATAAACCCTTTCCGGCCGATCCACAGATGAAATGCGTAAGGGCACTTATATGAGGAATTGGCAAGAACATTGGACCCCGCTTCGTTCAAGAACCCAGCTACTTCGTCCTCTTTCTTGTCGATCCAGTTCTTTAAGTTATATGACGTTCCAAATTTTTCGTTGATCACTTCAACTATCCTTGCTTTTGCTTCTGCATACCTCTCTAAAATATCATCTGAACTATGGTAGGTCCTCTCCTGCTCCTCTTCATACACTGTGAAGTTACGCTGTTCAAAGAGCTCAATTCTTGCTAAAGCTTCCGGCAATCCGATATTGAAATCCAGGACCATAAGCGCCTGATACCACTTTTCTTAAAAAACCTTTTTAAAATAGTCTTCAAATAGACCTGGTATGAACTTTAAAGTAATCTCATTTTATCGGTACGTGGAGATAGATGATCCTGGACAGTTAAGAGACCAGTTGAGAGAATACTGCAAAGACAACAACATCCTTGGAAGGATCTTACTGGGAAAGGAAGGCCTCAACGGCGCGGTTTCCGGGGAAAAAGAGTCTATCCAAAGGTTCAAGTTATTCCTTCATGGTAATCCTCTCTTTGCTGACCTAACTTTTAGAGAGCAGGATGCGGAGAAAAACACCTACCATAAGTTAGTCATCAAAGTTCGAGATGAGATCTGCGTCTTCGGTGAAAAGGTCGATCTCAACAACACGGGCGTCCATCTGTCTCCTCATAAACTGAAAGAATGGTATAAGAATAACGAAGATTTTGTCATCGTCGATGCCAGAAACGACTACGAGTTTGACGTTGGTAAGTTCAAAGATGCCCAAAAGCTGCCGATCCGCAACTTCCGCGAGTTTGCTGAGGTGGCGCCAAAACAGCTGCTGCAATACAAAGACAAGAAGATAGTCTTCTACTGCACCGGCGGCGTCCGTTGTGAGAAAGCATCTGCTTACATGAAAGAACAAGGTTTCGAACATGTTTATCAGTTAGACGGCGGCATCATCAATTATGTCAATCAATTTCCAAGTCAGCACGAGAAGACAGGATCTTCTGAAGTTCCCTCAGGAAACGAATGGCAGGGCGGCCTTTTCGTCTTTGACGACCGCTTAGTCTCTGATGTGGGAGAACCGATAACGGCCTGTCAGCATTGCCATAAAGACTGCGAGCAATATCTTAACTGCCATAATCTGGACTGTGACCAGCTGTTCATCTGCTGCGATGATTGTCAAACGATCTGGAACAAAACCTGTTCTCAGGAATGCAAGGATTCTCCTAAACAGAGAGAAGATAAAAGATTGGGGCAGATCATCGGCCTGGTCCATAATTACTATCCAAAAGCGGAAGCTGCATTGATAAAAGTAGAAAAAAGTCTTCGAAAGGATCAGGCTGTCGTCTTTGAAGGCAAGACCACCGGGTTTGAACAAGTCATCCAAGAGATGAGGGATGATGATGGGAATGAGGTACAATCGGGAGAAACCGGACAATTCATCACCGTTCCGGTAGCCCAGAAAGTGAGGAAGAACGATAAAGTCGTCATCTATTAACATGTTCTCATTTGAAATCACATCTAAAGATGATTCCGCCCGTACCGGGATCATCAAGACCGCTCACGGAGTTCTTGAGACCCCGGCATTCATCCCGGTAGCTACCAGGGCTGCTATCAAAGGGCTTTCTTCTTTGCAATTAGAAGACATCGGTTATCAAGCTGTTCTAGCTAACACGTACCATCTTTATCTTAAGCCGGGAGACAAGACAGTAGCTAATCTTGGCGGACTCCATGGTTTTATGGCTTGGGATAAAGTTATCTTTACCGATAGCGGCGGCTTTCAGGTCTTCAGCCTTGACGGAAGACTCTCTAAAGCTGATGATGACGGTGTTGATTTTAAGTCATATATCGATAATTCAAAACACCGCTTCACTCCAGAAAAATCCATGCAGATCCAGGATAATCTTGGTGCTGATATCATCTTCACTTTCGATGAATGTATCCATTTTGATGATGACCATGAACGGACCAAGCAGGCTATGGGCAGAACACATGCCTGGACTTTGCGCTGCCTGGCGGAACATCAGAGATTGCAGTCTAAGACAGCTTTATTTGGCATCGTGCAGGGCGGCAAGTATAAAGATCTAAGAGAAGAATCAGCGAGATTCATCTCTTCTTTGCCGTTTCCAGGATACGGGATTGGCGGTATCTTTGGCGACCCTAGCAAGGAGATCCATGAAGTTGTCAAGCATACCATGCAGTTCCTGCCGGAAGATAAGCCGAAGCATATGCTGGGCATCGGCAGCGTGGAAGACATCTTTGACTATGTGGGATGCGGTGCTGATACATTTGACTGCGTCCTTCCAACAAGGTTGGCAAGGTTAGGATATTTCTTTATCCGGCCGGAATCTGGTGGCGCTATCCAGAATAAGTTCAGAGCTAGGATAAGTAATGTGAAATTTAAAGAAGACTCTTCCCCTCTTGATGAGAATTGTTCCTGCTTGGTCTGTCGAAAATACAGCAAAGCGTACATCTACCATCTGTTCAAAGTCAAAGAATTATTATTCTATTCGCTGATGACATACCATAATCTGGCTTTCTTTTTCCGATTGCTGGAAGAGGTTAGGAAATCCATAAAAGAAGAGAGATTCTTAGAGTTTAAGCAAGAGTGGCTCGACCAGGCTGGACGAAACATTTAAATACTAAAATAATGTTCTAGAACTCAGTTCCATTTATGGAATTAAAAAAAAAGGTGGTATTAGATGAACAAAAAGAATTTTAATATATCAATCTTCTTCGTTATATTGATTATGTCAGGGCTCCTTGTTTTTGGAGCTTTAAGCTTGATGGCACCGCAAGTCGGATCGCCAATAGTTAACTTCGCAAACTTAAGTGGAACGATAACACTTAACGCTTCCAACCAATCTTTCGCTGTCAACAACGGTTCGAGTAACGGACACATCACTAACGTGACGTTCAGCTGGGGTCTATCAAGCCATACGAGTATAATCCTTAATACTACTATTTTTAACACCACTGTGAACCAGACAACAGGTTTCATAAACACGTCATTTGATACAACTCTTCTTTCAGATGGTAACTACAATCTAACTGTGTCAGTGTATAACGCTTCAGGCGCTAGAAACAGTACCAGCTTTAGCAACATCACAGTTGACAACACGGCTCCGGTGGTTACGCTGAGTAACGCTTCATTCATCACCAACAGCCAAACGCCTTCGGTCTACTTTAACTTTACAGACCTGCAAACACTGGCCAACTGTACGCTTTATGTAAATGGTATGTACAATGCATCAAATTACACGGCTCTTAACTATTCGGTAACAATCCTATCTGCATCTGGGTTGTCAACATCGGGAGTCTACGTCACCACTGTAAATTGTACAGACTTTTCAAACAACACAGGTAACAGTACTGCTATCAACATCACTGTTGATCTCTCTGCTCCGAAAGTGGCGTTTGTTACAGCTAACAATAGTAACGTGAGTAGTGGTTTGGTCGCTGTCAACCTGTCAGTAACTGATGCTTCCTTAACAGGAGGGGTTGTTGTTCTTCAGGTGAGCAACAATTCAAATCCTTTCAACGTCAGCGTTACGACTAATGCCAGCGGTAACTGGAACACTAACCTAAACGTGTCTAGAATAGGTCAGGGTAACCACTCCATCAGGGCTTTCGTCAACGATACGTTCAATCAGATGAACAGTACGGTATTCCTTAACTTTACTGTTGATAGGCAGGCGCCGACAGTAGGATCCATTGCAGTTACCTCAATAACTACTGACAGTGCTTCCCTCTCTCTAAACTCCACTGATAACTTCACTGGAGTTGCTTCCTGTACTTTTACTGGTGCAAGAGATGGAGCTTTGGGTGGTACTGTGGCATCTTCATCATACTCGGTAGGTTTAACTAGCCTTGATTCATCAACTGATTATAATGTATCGGTTACCTGTACGGACTTCGCTGGAAACACTCAAGTGAACTCAACGACCTTTACTACAAGTACAGCTACGACTACCTCGAGTAGTAGTGGTGGTAGTAGCGGTGGGTCTGTTTCCAGTACAGTCAGTGGCCAGTTCAAGAAGGAAGTGTGGAACAGCGTCAATTCTGATGAAAATACCGTTCTTGTGATTGATAACGGTGCAATCGGAGTTACTCAGGTCAGCTTCGAAGTCAACAAAGAAACTTTTGGCGCTTGGATGGAAGTCAGGAAACTTGACAAGCTTCCTAGTAATATCCAGAGCTTCACAAGGGATGTATATCGCTTCCTGCAGATTACAGAAAGGAACATTGAAAATGTTCTGAAAGGCAGTGCGGTCGTTAACTTCAAAGTTGAGAAAGCGTGGCTGAGGGAAAACGGCTTGAACAATGATCGGGTTGCTCTCTTCCGTAATGTGGATGGAAAATGGGTGCAGCTGGAAACCAAGATGACCAGTTCAGATGACACCTATGTGCACTTTGAGGCCCAGACTCCAGGTTTCAGCTACTTCGTGATCGGCGAAGCAGAACAGCCAATAGCAACTTCAGCAGCAGCTGATGAAGCGGCTCCTGGATCAGAAGCAGCATCAGAGACAGCTGAACAGCCTGCAGCAGGTGAAGAAGCCATGGTGGAAGAGGGCGGAAGCTCTTTAGGCATAACTCTGCTGGTCTTGGCTATCGTAGTAGTGATAGGCTTCATCGGTTACAGCCTGTTACGGAAAAAGCGATAAACAGCCCATATTTTTTTAAATTTACTTCTTTTTCTCTTCTTTTATGATCATAGACAATCTTATTCCGTTAGAAGAACAAAGCTATGCTCGGGCCATACCTATCATCGGCAGGGAAAAAGGGAAATGGCTCCTGAAGATGATCGTCAAGCTGAAACCAAAGCTAATCTTGGAGTTAGGTACGGCTAACGGCTACTCTGGCATCATCTTGGGATCTGAAGGGGCAGAACTGACTACAGTTGACCAAAACCCCAGGATCATCGAAGAAGCCCGGCAAAACTTCTCTCAATTTAATATCAAAGCAGAGATAATTTTTGGCGAGGGAGTCAAAGTAGTTAAAAGATTAGTTTCTCAGAAGAAGCAGTATGATCTCATCTTCCTTGATTTTGCTAAAAAGAATTATATCCTGGTATTAGATGATTGTCTCAAGCTTCTCAAGACTGGCGGTCATCTTATCGCAGATAACATCACGAAAGATGACTGCCGTAATTTTAAAGAGGTGGTACTGAACCACAAACAGCTTAAGACGGAAATCATCATGATAGAAGACGGGCTGAGCTGCAGCAGGAAGATTTCCTAAGGCTTATACCGTTCCATGGTCCTTGGGAAAGGGATCGAATCTTTAATGTTATCAAGCCCGCAGATCCAGGTGATGACCCGTTCCACACCCATACCGAAGCCGCCGTGCGGGATGCTGCCGTATCTCCTAGTATCTAGATAGAACTCATATTGTTCCGGCTTTTCGCCGTCGGCAACCAGCCGTTTCCTGATCTTGTCGATATCGTGTTCCCTATGTGAACCGCCGATGATCTCGCCGTAGCCTTCCGGCGCCAGAAAGTCGCAGCCCAGCACCACATCCGGGTTTTCTGGATCTTCAGTCATGTAAAATGCTTTTACTTTCTTTGGATACCGGGTGACGATCAGTGGAACGTCATACAGCTTAGTCAACTTCTCTTCTTCGATCGTCCGGAGGTCTTTTCCCCATGGAACGTTCATCTTGCACTTGTCTTTAAGGATCTTGAGAGCTTCGGTGTAAGTCATCCGTATGAACGGTTTCTTGATCGTCGATTCCAGGACTTTCAGATCTCGCTGGAGATAAGTTAGTTCCGGCTTGTGCTTCTCCAGCACTTTCTTGACGATATGTTTCAGCAGACCCTCGCCGTAGTTCATGATATCATCAAACTCAGCCCAAGCTACTTCCATCTCAGCGTGCCAGTATTCGGTCAGATGCCGTGACGTCTTGCTTTTCTCCGCTCTAAAACTAGGCGAGATAGTATAGATCTTTTCCAATGCGAAGATGGCTGGTTCAGCATACAACTGCCAGGTCTGGCCTAAAAAGACGTCTTTCTTGCCGAAATAATCTACCGTGAACAGTTCGGCGCCGCCTTCACATTGCACGGCTTGGAAAACTGGTGAATGGTATTCATAGAAGCCTTCGCCCTTGAAATATTCATCGATGGCAGCGAAGACAGTACTGCGGATCTTGAGGATAGCGATCATCCTTTGGCTACGTAACCATAAATGTCTGTTATCTGCCAGAAATTCGACCGATTGGTCTTTGGTTATCGGGTAACTGTCGCTAGTTCCGACGATCTGGTAATCAGTAACATGGACCTCATAGCCAGTCGGGGCTCTCTTGTCTTCTTTGATGTCACCGCTGATCATGATGGAAGATTCCACCTGGAGCTTGTCGATCTCTTCCCATCTCTGTTCAAAATCAGTTCTTTCAAAGATGCATTGGATAATGTTGGAGGAATCTCTCAGTACGACGAACTTGAACTTGTTGCTGCCTCGTTCTCTGTGAACCCAGCCTCTGACGGAGACTGCTCCTTTGCCTTTCTTGATGGCGTCCTGGATCGAGATGTATTTGGTCATTGTTGCTCGTTCTCTTTATAGTATTTAAATAGTTTTCCCCGTCTCAGATTACTTTTACGGCCGCTTTATGTACGCCTACAGCCCTTCCTGAAGGATCAGCCATGCCTTCAAATTGCTTGCTCCAACGATATGCTGTTGGGCTCGAGCAGGCAATTGATGGTCCAACTTCCACAGTTAAAGCTGCGTCTTTACTGGGGAACAGTTTGTCAAATATTTCTCTGTAAAGATACGCTTCTTTCGTGGCTGGCGGTTGTATCGGAAATCGCTGCTGAGCCTCTTCAAGCATCTTATCCGTCACCTTTTGCTCTGCGTAAGCTTTAAGGGAATCGATCCAGCTGTATCCAACACCGTCGGAAAACTGTTCTTTTTGTCGCCAAAGGATGTCCTCTGGTAAATATCCCTCAAAAGCTTTTCGCAGAACATATTTCTCTGCCCGGCCTTTGCACATCTTGTCTGCAGGATCAAAGCTCATGGCGTAATCAAGGAAATCTTTGTCAAGGAACGGTACTCTGGCTTCAATGCCCCATGCTGCCAGTGACTTGTTAGCTCTTAAGCAATCGTATTTGCTGAGTTTTTGAAGTTTACGCACGGTCTCTTCGTGAAATTCCTTAGCATCTGGCGCCATATGGAAATAAAGATAACCTCCAAAGACTTCATCAGCTCCCTCGCCAGAGAGGACCATTTTTATTCCCGTACTGCGGATCTTTCTTGCCATAAGATACATGGGCGTAGAAGCTCGAATGCTGGTCACATCGTATGTTTCCAGATGGTAGATCACATCACGCAGGGCGTCGATACCTTCCTGAACCGTAAATATCACTTCGTGGTGCACAGATCCGAGATGTTCGGCAACTTTACGGGCGCATCTAAGGTCAGGCGAATCTTTCAGGCCGACTGAAAAAGAATGTAATCTTGGCCACCATGCTTCTTCTTTATCGTCGGATTCAACCCTTTTACGGCTAAATTTCATGGCGATCGCCGCAATCAGTGAAGAATCAAGACCTCCAGAGATCAGGATGCCGTAAGGAACATCACTCATCAGCTGTCTCTTGACGGCCTTCTCAAGTTCTTCACGTAAACGAGTGAGAATGACAGGTGTTTCTGACTTTTTTTCCATCCATCCTGGTTTGTACCACTGAAAAAATTTCTTTTCGCTGCCTAAATAATAATGTCCTGGCGGAAACTCTTGGAGTTTTTCACAATACTTCTCGATAGCTTTCATCTCGCTTGCGATATAAGTCACTCCATCTTTATCCCAGCCGATATATAACGGGATGATACCGATATGATCTCGAGCTGCGAAGTATTCTTTCTTCTTTGCATCATAAAGGCAGAAAGCAAAGATGCCATCTATTTTATCTAGGAAAGAAGGCCCATATTCATCATAGAGATAAAGAAGTATCTCGCAATCAGATCTTGTCTGCCACGGATGTTCTTTCTTAAGCAGTTTACGTAATTCTTTGTGGTCATAGATTTCGCCGTTGACAGCAAGCACTCTTTTTTCTTCAATATCATGAAGTGGCTGCGCTCCATGTTCTACATCAACGATGGCCAGACGTTCATGAGCTAGTACGCAGAAGTCATCACTAAAGATGCCGCTCCAGTCCGGGCCTCGATGCCGTATCTTGGCAGCCATCGTCAAAGCTTGGCTGCGCATCTTGTCCTGATCTTTTATGTCCATAATTCCGATTATTCCGCACATGGTCTCTCTCTCTCTCCTTACTTTGTAAAATTTTGGAGTTATACTCATTAATATAATTATCTCTAAAAATATTGAAAATTCCACCAAAAATAGTAAAATTTATATATCTGGTGGAACATATGTTCCAAAATGGATGGGAAAATAGATGACAAAGATAAGAGAATCATTGAAGAGCTCTTAGAACATGCTGACTATACTACCCGACAGATTGCTAAAAAAGTAAATTTGCCTATCACCACCATCCATAACAGGATCAGGAAACTAAAGAACGAGAAGATCATCAGGAGATTCACTATAGATGTCGACTATGACCAGGTTGATCGTGGTTTTATGGTCTATGTGTTGATCTCAGCAAGCTTGACTTTACTGAAACAGCAGAAAAAGACTCAGTATGATATCGCTAAAGAGTTGCAGAGATTTGATTTTATAGAAAGGGTGGATATCGTCTCAGGCGGGACTGATCTCGTGGCTATCGTCAGAGTAAAAGATGTTAAAGAATACGATCAGATGCTTCTGAGAAAAATCCAGACTGTAGATGGTATCGAGAATACACAGTCATTGATCGTGATCCACCAAAGCTAAGTCAATGACGTTCGAATTCTCCTGATCTAAAGCTGTCATTCAATGTTTTCATAAAGCTAACGGGATTATAAAACCCAAGAGAATGATTTGGATCAGAAAGCCTGAATGTTCGGTCTACTCTAAATAATGGAGTTTCTGGGATGCGTTTGAAATGACTCTGCCAATACTGGACCGCAACAATGCACCCTCTTTCGCCCGTCATTAGGTTTCCAATACTTAAAGCGATGGTCTCTTTCTCATCTCCACTGAAGATGCTTCCGGTAGGAACTTCTCCGTGGCATTTATTGACCCAATAATCCAACTCACTGAGTGTGCTGAACCTGTATAATGGTGTTTTTTGCATCCGTTTCCGTTTTAAAACCTTTTTTTATAAACTATTCGCACCAAAAATATTATTAAAGAACAGCCTTATCCGGCTTGATAAGGACTCGTAGCCTAGACTGGATGTCTTTTTGGCAAGTCAAATAGGGCGACAGCCTCCTACATGTGAAGAGAACCTTCCCTTCCGTGAAAGACAGCTGTAGGTCGGGGGTTCAAATCCTCCCGAGTCCGTTCTTTCTTTTTTTGACATTTTTGTCTCACTTTTGGAGATACATTTAAATCCTGAAGAACCATCGGCTTCTAATGTATCACGCATCGGTCTCATATAATACGGCTCCTGTCGGAGGCAGCCGTCTGGAATACATCGCCCATTCGGTGAATGCTCCTTCCTACAACGCATCTTCAACAACCATCACTCCATCCTATGCTCATTCCTTGTTCCGGCCGTCTATCTCTTCTTTTACTTACAGAAATGAAGAGCCAGTCAGCCATGCTTATAGGGCAGACACTGTCACTTATCACCTCTTCAACACCAAACCAGAATATCACTTCCAGCCGGATAATTTCCTGAAACCAGGGAAGCATGGTATCTTTGTCGGGAAAGCAGAGGAGATTAGAGAGCATATCGAAGATGCTTTCTTTAAAGTGATGAACAAACCGTTCCCATCTGATGTTAAGATCACTGTCTGTGAAGAAAAAGAGTTCCGAAAGATAGCACCCTCCTCAGGAGTTGTGGGTTTATCGATCAACAGAAGCCAGCATGGTTTGTTGTCAGAGATTTTCGTGCTGAACGATTACTTGGGGCGGGTCATGTTGACCATCGGCCACGAATTAGGGCACGTCCTGACTTCTCCTCTGGAAAACCAGCAGGATGAAGAGGCCAAGGCTTATGCATTTTCCTTTGCCTGGATGGATGTTATCAAAGAGCATGATATCGCTGGCTTAGGAGATGCGTTAGTTTCCGAGAATCCTGCTCACAACGGCCTGCATGATGTTGCTTACTCTTTTGTTTCTAGGTTACTTAAGTCTGGTAAAGATGCTTGGGAAGTTTATTTGGAGTTGATTCACGGCGATAATAATATAAAACACACTCTCTTCTAGTATCATATGTTCCATCAACTCTCACTGATCTTCGGTTCTATGACTAAAGCGCAGGAGATACTTCTATTGCTCAATGATAAGAAAGCAGTTGTTCGCCATGGTTTCTATGAAGAAGAATTACCGGCAGTTGAACGGTTCTGCGATAAGAATAACCTTATTATGGTCAAATCAAAATTTAAAGTTCTGCTAGCTGATGAGACATCCTACAGTAATAAAGGGATAAGAATAATGGCTGAAGATAAACGACCAGGAATGTATTTTGTCTATATCTCCAAAGATGAAGAGAAAGCCTGGAAAGCGTCTTATTTTGAACTGATGGGCAGTGATCGTGACTTAGGAAAGATTTTAGGCTATCCCAACTGCTGCGTTGATTTCTTCTGTAAGAGATTTACACCTGATAATCCTAACCTGCAATTGACGCCCAGCAATCCCTGGACCAACCTTAGTAAAAGAGGCCAAGATGCAGTCCTGATCTCACATTTTCCCTGCTCTTCCGATTGTGAAGAAAGCATAAAGTTAGCGAAGGTTTGTCTTGACTCTGTTCTGAAGGCAGATTATCAAAGAGCAGAAGATTTGTTAAGGATATTAAAACCATAAACTATTTAAGCATCTTTTAATTATAATTTTTAAAAAGAGGGATACCATGGTCAATTCCACTGATGTTGCAAAATTACGTTTCAAAGCTGGCAAGATAACGGCTGTCAAGAAACATCCAAAGACTTCTGATTATATTGTATTGGTGGACATCGGCAAGACTGGCGCTGACAAGCAAGTGGTCTTGGATCTTAAAGACTCGTACCGGATGGAAGAGCTGATGGGTAAGTTCGTCGTCTATGTGGAGATGGATGAACCGTCTGTAGTGAAAGGGATAGAAAGTTTAGGCTATGTTCTGATCGCCTATAAGAACAAGAAACCGGTGCTGATCCAGCCCTCCCAGAACGTCCGCCCTGGAGCTGCCGTTGTCGCTTTAAGTAATGTGGCTGTGAAGCATCGTTAGATTCGCTGGCAGAGGCTTTGAATAGAGATTGCCAGTGAAGAAAAATCGGGATTGTTCCATACTTCTGCGGGAGCATCACCGATCAATGTTTCAGCTCTAAGACAATCGTAAGAAGCACTATTGTTTTCATACCTTCTTTCCCTTAGGATTTCATTTTCAAATGATGCTAACGTCTCAAGCCACAGATCCATGTTTCTCACACCTGCTTCGATAAAACGTTCTCCTTGATACATCCGTTCCCTATCTCTTACACATTCGGGCATCTGTCCGTACATGCAACCAGTTGCAGTTAGTCCCAGAGCCAGCAATATTCTTTTCATAACAGGCTCCAAAACAGCTTTTCTTTAAAAGAATTCACTTCAAAACTATCCCGACCGGACAATGGTCTGAACCTATCACATCAGACAGGATAAACGAGTCTTGCAGTCTTGATCTCATTGCTTTTGAAACGACGAAAAAATCGATCCGCCAGCCGATGTTCCTTGCTCTTAAATTGTTCCAGAAACCCCAGTAGGTGTATTGTTCTCCTTTTGTATTAAACTCTCGGAAAGAATCAATAAATCCAGCTTTCATGATGTTGGCGAAACCGTCGATCTCGATCTGCGTATACCCTGCAGTTTTGTTATAGTTGCTTTTGGGGTTGGCAAGGTCGATCTCGCTTGGAGCAACGTTGAAATCGCCGCAGACGACGATCGGTTTCTTCTTCTCCAATTTCTTCCAGTACTGGAGAAAGTCACGATCCCATTTTTCCCTATATTTCAACCTGACTAATCCTCTTCCGGAATTAGGGACATAGACGTTGATCAGGTAGAAATCGTCAAATTCTATCGTGATGATCCTGCCTTCGTTATCATGTTCCTCGATACCCATGCCATAAGTTACAGAGACTGGTTTGATCTTGCTGAAGACCGCTGTTCCAGAATATCCTTTCTTTTCAGCAGAATTCCAATAATGATGTTCGTATTGTTTTAGTAAAGTATCTACTTGATCTGGATGAGCTTTGGTCTCCTGCAAACAGATGACATCGGCATGTTCTTTCTCTACGTGCTTAAGGCAGTCCTTGCTCATGCAGGCCCTGATGCCGTTGACATTCCAAGAGATAAGTTTCATGATTTTTTAGAAAATAGGGCCTTATTTAAATTTACCTAATCAAACCTTTCCTCATCGGGATCATGGTCAAGGTTCTGCTCCGGACAGGTGTAACATCTGCCTTTGGGAGTGAGGTACGAACGGCAGCAGGTTATCTTGTATTCGGTCATCGTTACCTGTAAAACAAGTGTAACATTTAAATCTTATCAAGAGGCATGACAGCCATTGATAAAAAAGTTATCTTCAAACGTACAAGCTCCAAGAGAATTACATTCCGCCTCGTCACAGATATTAAACAAGCCGTCTCCACATGTCCCGCACATTGCTGAATCATCTGCTGCTGGAGGGTTATTCTGCGGCGTATTGACTTCTTCTTCTTCTTCTTCAAGTGGATCATCATTCTGCGGCAGGTTACTGATTACTGCTCCCAGAAGAGGGTTACTTTGCGGTGGATCTATGTTATTATCTCCTGCTGCTGGAGAAAGACTATCAAGTTGTACATTTCCGCTGACAACCGGCGGGCATTGTGTCCAGTAATGATCGTCACCACAGGTAGCGTCAGGCGATTTCCTATCTGGATATTTGCTAGGTTCATCATACAAGTCGTAAGGGTCTAGTTTAGTGCTTCCTTCTCGCAACTCAAAGTGAAGATGTTTGTTGGTAGAGCAGCCACTATTGCCCATGGTTCCCAGACGCTGGCCTCGTGTGACGTGCTGCCCTGGCTCAACTAAGATGCTGCCTTTGTTGAAGTGACCGTAGATAGATGTCAAGCCGTTATCGTGATCGATCATGATCCGGTTGCCGTACGCAGCGGAGGGCATCGAACTGATACATTCGCCCAATGTCATATCGGTAAGGAGGTTGTCGAAATCAGTGTAAAAATGCTGCGCTGAAACGACGCCGTCGGCAGCTGCCACAATATAATATGTTTTATCTTCATCGGGAACATAATCTATACCTTTATGTATAACTCCGCCACCTCGATACCAGCCAGAAAGGATGAAGTTATCGGTTGTCGATTCCAAGGGATATGTCATGAAATGGTGGCTGTCACCCTGTTCCTCAATAACAGAGGTATCGCCTTCACAGACATCGGTAGAAAGGTCATACTCGGTTCCTATGGGGCAGCATTTGGTGGTCACAAACGATCCTTCCGGTCCGGAACAGTAATCTCCAGTTGGACATTGGTCGGAAGTAGGATTGCAGTAATCACCGGCAGGGACGGCAAAGGAGAACGAACTAGCGACAAGAAGGATAAAGAAAAGGATAAACCATCGGTTCATACCATGAGGTAAAGCTCTGAAGGATATAAATATTTGTCATATAGAACATATACTTTAGTATCCAGAAGAGATGATCGGGCTGGGTTTTTCACACCCTTCATCGTATTCTTCCAGATCTTCCATATATTCATCCAAAGGGTTCTTCTTTTTCTTCTTCTTAGGATCTTTCTCTTCCATTTCTCTCTAGAACGATTTTCTCTTTAAAAATTTACCTTACTGCATCAAAGACTCGCTGGGCCAGTTCAGGCTGGATATAACTCTGGACGGTTACAGCATAGTTTTCTTCCCAGCTATTGGTCTTCTTATTAAACTTCTTATGTCCAAGTGAGCCAGCGATATCTAGGAACAGCTTTGTTACATCATTCTTGCTGAATTTTTTGTTTTCATGCAAGAACAATCTGACTTGTGAAGTTGCATAGAACGACCGCACGATATGAGGATAGAATTCCTGACCGCAGTATTTCACGAAAGCTTTCTTTAATTCTTTCTCTGGAAGCGGATGACCGTTGCGGCTGAAGATAAAATCATTGTTTTTACACCGTTGTAATCTTTCTTTCAGCCGTTGCACATATGGTAGTGGAAATTCTTTGGCGATCTTCTGGGGAACTCCATCTTTTCCAAGATAATTGAACTTAACTTTATTGCCTGAGATTGAAACGTCTTTCTTCATCAAAGTCGTCAAGCCTTTATGTCCATGCGCTTTATAATAAGTCTCGTTGCCGACCCTCATGTACGTCGTGAGAAGCGTTTCCATCGGCAGGGCCAGCGGATCATTCTTGTCATGGAGAGCTTTTTCCACATTATGTCTTAATATAGGATAATGTTTCGCAAAAACTTCTACCTTCTTGTATTTGCTCTGGCGGTGCAATCTTCTTTTTTCGACAGTATACACATAAGAGTAGGTTCCTCCTTTGTTCTGATAGATAACATCCCAATGATCATGCGAATTTTGGTCATGGATCTTTAATCCATGAGAGAATAATGAGAACGCTTTCTCCAGAACTTTTCCATCTGGAAGGACATTGATCCTGGCTCCTTTTGCTTCACCTTTGATAAACATGCCTTTTAGGAAACCAGGGTCTTTCTTATCAACGAGAGCATTAAGATTCTTATGGGCTTTGAACAGCTTGACGGCCTCATGCGCTCCAGGAAAGATTTTTTTAGAAATTTTCCAGCCGGATGCATTCTTCTCGTAGACTTTTCCGTCTTTTTTCATACGGATAGTCCCCACTGGCAACACCACTGCTCTTTTTTGCATGTGGTAATGATTCTGGAGGGTTTTTTATAGGTTTCGTTTCTTTTTTGAATTTGGAAAGAAAGAAAAATGTCGCAAAGGAAAATTCCTTTGCGACTAAGAGTGACGCCAGCGCCCGGTATCAAAATGACCTAGCATTTTGGAACCGTGCACTGGACTTCGTTACACTACGCCAGCGCCCGGACTTTCAAACCATAGGGTTTGTACCCCCCTAACGGAATTTGAACCGGGATACCCTTGCGAGAACAAGCTGTCCTCACTTGCCTGAAGCAAGTTTCCAGGCTTGCGCAGTACCAGATTGTGCCACGCTGGCATTAGCCGAGTGGCGACCAAAGGGAAAACTATCCCTTTGCGTATGCCACGTTGGCGTAATAGGGGAAATCACAGAAGTTCTTATTTAAAGATTTCTATATTCTTCTTCATGACCGCAATCTAAACAAGAGATGAACGTCTTGCCCTCATCTTCATAAACATCACAGTGGCAGGACTTGCATCTGGAACAGCAGAGCTTATCTTCTTTCGTTGCTAGATGGACCATGGGAAAAGAGTGGCGAAGGGGGGATTTGAATTCGAGCGACTTCACACAGTGTTGAAATCGTCCCCCAACCCCCACGTAACCCAGTAAGCTATTAGTCATCGGCATAAAGCCTCATTGCTCAACTCATATGAGCGTGGTGCTATAACCAGGTTAAGCCACTTCGCCTTACAGATGAATTTAAGAGAATTCTTTATTAAGCTTTCTGAAAACTGAAGAGGTTTATTTCAACGAGATAATCTGTAGCCCGTGTTTCTCCACTTCATCCGCCGACCAGAACGGCAGCATCGTCGGCTTGATCCTGGCCACGTAGCCAACTTTCTTCTCCAGAACCCGGCCGGTGTATTGTTTGGTATCGGGATCCCATTCTCGCAGGATAAGGGTCTCACCAGGTCGGCATTCCCAATCGGCCAGCCTAATCTCAAAGGTCTTGTCTCCAGACAATACTTTTTCAAAATATTGTGGCCAAATTTTCTTCTCGATCGGTTTCATATAAAAAGACAATACTTTTAATTATAAAAACATTTCTGTGGCTGAAATGATCATCTACTGCCAGAATAATACGCAGAGGCACAATGCTCCTGATCTCGAGAGTTCTTTAGTTGAAGCTGGTTTTAAGATCAGAGGCGAATCTTGTCTTCGCCGCTGTCAGGCTGAATGTAAAGAGGGGTTGTATGTGGCTATCGATACCTCTCCCCGATATTTTGTAACCGCCGATACGATCCCTGAACTTATTGAAGCGGCGAAAGAAGAACTTCGACGTCTTACTTGAACATCTCTGCCACTTCTTCTACATCTACGGGAGCATTGACGATAGAATGCATGCTGCCACCGTTATCATCGTTATACCTGGGAAAGATATGGACATGCAGATGCGGTACAACCTGTCCGCCAGCCGTATTATGGTTCCAGCCGGCGTTGAAGCCGTCTGGATCGAGAACTTTTTGGATCTTCTCCATGGTTTTCTTGACAGCTTTCATGACTGCCATGTAGGTCTTATCATCGATATCAAAAACAGTTTCTCCATGTTTCTTGGGGATCACTACGGTGTGGCCTTTGGCATGGGGCTTGATGTCGAGAAAGGCCATCGTATCATCATCTTCATAGATGATGTGGCAGGGAATCTCTTTTCTTCCAATCCTACAGAAGATGCAATCGGTCATGATGTTATGAAAGAATCAGTTATTTATCTGTTTTACTGTTTTCCCACCATAATCTTTAAATAGCCTCTTCTACTAAATCTAGATATGCTAGTCGTCAGAACTCAGATCAAAGAGATCATGAAAGAATCTGGTTTCAATGTAGAGAATATCTCTAATGATTTTCTTCCTAAACTGGATGAGAAAGTGAAGCAGCTGATCGTCGATTCCTTGCAAAGGGCTAAAGAGAACGGCCGACGGACGGTCATGGGAAAGGATGTGTAATTTCCTCAGCTTGATTTGAGATACTTCTTTTTAATGATTCTTTACTGAGCAAGCCGGATGAAAGAAGAACAGTTGCGGCAGATCATGCAGTTTCTGGGAAAGGCCGGCAAGCTGCGGGAGACGATACGGTTTGACTCCACTTTAAGTGACCATCGGGAATCGACGGCCGATCATTCCTGGAGACTATCGTTGATGGTAGCTTTAGTCGCTGAAGAACTTAAGATCGACCTGGATGTCGGACGCGCCATGAAGATAGCGTTAGTCCATGATCTGGCCGAATCGGTAACCGGCGATATCGATGCTTATAGGGTGATCACTCACGAATATTCTAAAGAAGATAAAGACCGGAAAGAGAAAGAAGCCATAACCAAGATATTAGCCGGCTTTTCTTTCAAGGATAACATCAAGAATTTGTGGAACGAATATTTCTATCAAGAGACAAGGGAAGCCCGCTTTGTCAAAGCTCTTGACAGGATAGAAGCTTTTCTGACTATCCTTGAGAGCGGTCATGCTTCATACCTGCTCCATCTGTTCTATAGCGATTATGCTGATGAAGCAGTAAGAAATTTCTCTGAATTGGCTGATTTTCTTAAAGTAGTAAAAGAAGAACTGAGACAAGAACTTTCCAAAGGGAACATCGGCTGGGTGGAGTGATCGCTCAAATTTATTTGACTCAGTAGTCGTTGAGATTCTGATTAATATATCTGTTTTTTTCTCCGATTGTTGCGCAGAAGTAGATTCTAGCGTCGATAAAAATAATGGGGGCACTAGCTGTAGCTCTGCGACAAAACAACAAAAGGTGGTACAATGCCAACATTTCCGAAAAGTGCAAGGCAAGTTGTGGTGGGAGATTCTCAGCACTTGGTTGCGACAGCAACCTTAGATATTGGGAACGATGATGCGGTCTCTGAAGGAGATCTGTCAAGGTATATCAGTGAAGCGCAGAATGCATTAGGCAAGTCTTTGATACTTGTTTCAGGAAGCAATCCAGCGATCACTTATGATGGGGTCGTCTCGGGCGACTCGACGCTTCTTGATAACTTCGAGAAACTACTGGAAGGGATAAAAGATCCGCATAAAGTGATCCAGTTAGGTCCGATAACCCCGGAAGGAGGGAAATACAAAGCAAGGGGATATGCTGATGGTAATTGCAGTTTTGACACTCTTAGCGGTGCTCATGTTACTGTTCCAGCAAGCGTCGCGTTTGATGCCGGCTATCTGATGGAATGTACAGAAGAGCTGGGCTTGGGAGCGACTCCGGCTTCAGTTGATGGTCTTCTGGGAAGATTCCATGGTCTGCGTGGAGTAGAAGGAAGGTTTCATTTCGAACCGACTCAGGGAGGACGTTATCTCTGTCATGATGATGTTCCTGTCCTGAAAGTAAGCTATGAATCCGGTGAACCGCAAGTTACGTTAGAAACAAATGACCAAGCCTTGGCGGCTGTGCAAAAAGCATTCGCCGATGTTCCGGCAACTCTTTCGATCGGCCTGAACAGGAATTTTGGACCGATAACATTGGTGGCAAACTATGTTGCATCTTTAGATAGAGATACGACGGCGAGAACTCCTCTTAGCATGGAGGTCGAGACCAGTGGACATCCTTTGGTGCTGTCCATCCCTCAGTTGGGACAAGTTGCTGCGAACGTTCAGCAGTATTCTGGTGGCAGCATGCAGGATCGTCGGGCTTCTCTTCTTACGACGATCACGACCATGGGGATGTATGCCCAGGCTAGTAATCCTGAGTTTTGGCAGGATGTTGTCGGTGCTTCGATGCCAGAAAGATTACGGCAGTATCAAGACACGGGATTCCCCTGGATGCAGACAGCGCAGGATCTGGGTTCCATAAAGAACTTTGGTGAGACGCTGCAGATGTTCCAAAAGTATGATGCGAACAATCGCTTAGAGGCAATGCTGCGGTGACTGGAAAACTGGTTGCCCTGACGGGACCGGCTGGCTGCGGTAAAGATACTCTCGCTAGGACTCTTACAGGAACGATACAGCGGGAGTATCCGGCCCAGCTCACCAGCGGTTCAGCTGTATTCCGTTCGGTTGCCCTTTGGGCTTATCAACAAGGCCATGATCCGCAGCAGCAACTTCCCGAGGATGTTTTTTCTTCCGTTGAACTTTCATTACGAGAAGAAGGTGTGGTGGAAATCATCCATGATGGAAGAAGAACTACCTATACGCCGGAGCAATACACTCTGCCGGATGTCGGGATGTTGGGCAGTGATTTTGCCGTCCATTCTGCTGCTGTATACAAAGGGTTTGCCATTGCTGCCATCCGACGACAAGTTACTGCTAATAGTCAAACTGAAACCCATAGTGTTCTTGGAACTCGTGATTCTTTCCGCATCGCTGCTGAAATTCCAGATGTTTCCTCTCTATCAGTTTATCTTGCAGTTACAGAAGAAACACAACGACAGCGTTTACGTGGGAGATTAGCAGGAAAGTCTGACATTGATAGTCTGATCGAAGCGGAACTGCAGCGTGACCGACAGGATATCGCCAGCGGCACTCTTCCTTGTGATGATGACCGTTATCCTGATCTTAGTGGTGATGTCAGATCAGGTATACCCTACATGTTGAAGAATGATTCTCTCACGGCCCAGCAGGCTACACATGCGCTCTACACCGCATTTCTAAAATTGGGTCCATGACGATGTTAATCTTCATACTTATCGTGATCGGAATGTTAAGTAATCTTCTGTCGGGAGCAGCTGCATCTTCTTACTCTCTTGATTCTATTGTGAGTCATGCCTATAAAAGCCCTTCTCTCCACATTGTCTCAGCCGGTATGGGCTATGGCGTGTCAGAGAAAGTAGATGCCTGGACGACATTTCAGCCGACATCTTTAGGAAGCCTGATCTCAGAACTGAAAGCTTCCGGCGTCGGAAAAGTACGTTATGTTTTCGGCTGGCCCATCCTGGTCAAAGATAAGCCGGGCCATGTGGCTCTTCTCTACAATGATCCAGGGCGGGGGCAGGATGCCGTCACCAAAGGACAAGTCGGCAACATCACTCCTCTTGGCGGGAAAGTCGAAAGCGAAGAGGTTGAGATGTTTGGCTATGACGCAGGACATATCGTCGGCGGCTTGCGGGAGATGGAAGAACATGATGGTCCGACGGCCGAAGCGTTGGAACTGTTCAACTCTTTCTATGGGCTGGAAGCCAAGGTCCTAGCTTCTCCTGACGGTAAAACTCTTTATATCAGCGGTGTTCCGGTGATGCATTTCAAGAAAGTAAAGGAAGGGGAAGAATATGAGGTGGAATTGACTGAGGAAGGGAAGAGCAGATACAACTTCGGCGGTTTAGACGGCTTGGTCGTCACCTATGCCATCGGCCTGAATCCTGTAGACCGTGTAAAAGATGGTCAAGATAAAGGAAAGCCGATCGCTACTGCTGTCATCAACGTCTGGCCGGTCAAGCTCTGGAATTTTATCAAGAGCCTCAAGCTGGGAGCTGAAGCTAATGCTGGAGGCGCAAAAGGTATCCAATCTATTCCCATCCGGGAACTAGGGTCAAAGTATCGCACGACAGTCTCCAACCTGATCGCGTTGGCTCTTGTAGGCTACAATAAGACTGCGTATAAGATGATCACTGGTGAAGATATGCCTGATGAGATGCCCGGGCCGCATGAGATCAAAGCGATGCAGGAAGCACTGTACAAAGCCGGTTACTCCATGAAAGATATCGTCGACATGTTCAACAAGCAGTATCCGGCAGTGGAAGAGAAGGCTGAAGAAGAAGAGAGTGAGGAAGAAAGTGACGAAGAATCATCTGAAGACGAGGAGTCTGAAAGTGAAAGTTCTGGAGAAAGTTCTTCTGGCGGCGAGTAGCTCAATTTAGTTTGACATTACCATTTATATACAATTTCTCAAAAATTCGGATGATGGGTACAGATTACACTATTGCTGATGCAGCGGAGCATCTTAGAAAACTAGGCGTGGAAAATTCAGACAATCTACCTAAAGTCGCAGCCATCATGAATAAACATGCTGGAAATCCCTGGTGGGAATCTTGTGATCCGATAACGGTTGCCAGATACCAGGTTCATGAAGGAACAATGATAGGTGATCCTGCGGTTGTCTACGCCGGTCTAGATATGATCACGGGCAGATCAGTCGGCTATTACGAACTAAAGCTTCCAGGATGTAAACAAAAACTAGAAGCTGAGGTTGATCTGCAGATCGAAAGACGTTTACGGGGATTAGGTCCAGATGTGGACTATGCCAGACGAAGACAGGAAGAAGCTATTGATGACCTTGTATCAAAGATCACGGGCAGAACTGTTATAGTAACAGAGTAAAAACGACCAGTAAAATATATATAACGCAGTATATAAATGCTCAAAATGGATAATTATTACTCTTTTGAACCGGTGGAGAAACCTCAAGAGACGGTAATAGATGCCATCCCGGAAAAGATCCTTATCTCGCTGATGTACAGACCAGGGATGACTTTCAACGAGCTGTGGAACAAGAAAGGACGCAGCAACCGCTTTGCTTATCACGTCAAGAAACTGCAGGAGAGTAATCTTATCAAAAAAGATGATCAAGGCAAGTACAAATTGACGACGAAAGGAAAAAAGAGAGTGGCCTACCTAGAAAGCCTTACGGGAGACCGCTGCGAACTGCCGATCGTCGCTGTCATCATCCTTGTTACCGACGGCGATAAAGTGCTGTTGTATGAAAGGGCCAAAGAGCCGTTCTATGGATACTGGGGGGCTCACGGCGGGAAATTAAGATCAACTAATTACATCCTTGAGCAAGCTAGAGAATCCATCAAGAAAGAGACTGGGTTGGAATGTGACCTGGAACTGAAAGGTCTTTTCTCTGCCAAGACCTATGCTGATGACGACATCTTCTATGGCCATCAGTTGTTCGTGCTGAAAGGCTCGAATCCCCGGGGAAAGCTGCTCAAAAGCACCAAGAAAGGAACCCACCGCTGGGTAAAGAAAGATGAAGTTTCAAAGCTACGGATCCTGCCGAACATCCCTCACCTGATCAAGATCATCGATAGTGAACGTTTCCGCTGGATCGAAGCCGACAGGTTTCAAAAGAAAGATACTTTTTCTATGAAAATTAGAAAAGACATCACCCTTTAATTTCCATCTTGGGCGGCGGCGGCAACGGCAGTCCGCCTAATAGGATCGTGTGCTTCGGCTTTCTCTCTTCGACGACAACTGGCGGAGATATGGGCTCCTGCTTCCCTTCCAGCTGTTTCTCCAGCAGTTCCAACCGGGCTTCGATCAGGGCAGCATTCTGTGGATCTTTCTCTTTTACCTTGACCAGCATCTCTTTTAATGAAGCGATCTGTTTCCGCAGTTTCATCAGCTTGTCCTGCGGTGTCTGGCTCATCTGGACGATCTGCTGTTCCTGCATTACATCTTTAGGAACTTCCTGCTTGGCCAGGCATTCCGCCAACAGATGTGATAATTTCTCAACTTTAGAATGGATGTCTTTCTCTCCGGTAGCTGTTAACCGTTTCCTCAGCAGCGTCACCTGGGCTTTCAAAGCGCCGATCTTCCGGTTCTCGCGTTTCACGACGTTTTCTTCCACATCAAGGATCCGGTTCAACTGGTCCTCAAGATGGACGATCTGTTTCTGCAATGTCAAGCGAGGCACTTTTTTCTGTTTTGTCAGATACTTTATCTGGTTGATCTTCTTGGCGATCTCCCGTTTATTGAACGCTTCTACTTTCCGTTCATAGAGCATCGCCGTCTTCAGCAGCAGCTGCGTGGTCTTAAGAGAACTCATCGTCTATTTGAACAATCCTACTTTCCGTCTTCCCGGACTTGGCGGCGGCGGCGGAAAATCACCAGGCCCCGGCATTGAAGGCATCTGCATCGGCGGCGCAACCCGTGAAGGGCCCCGCATCATCGGCGGCGGCGCGATCCGGTGCTGCATCGGCGGCATCTGTACCACTGGCGGTTCACTTCTTGCGGCTGGACCTTTCTGCATCCAGTTATCAACCTTGTCGGAGATGGCGATCATGCCTCTGGCGATCGTCTCATTCTGGCTCACGACCATGTCCAACTGTTTCTTCAGTTGCGGAATCACAGAAGTGACATCACCTTCGCTTTTCATCTCCTCCAGCGCTTTTTGGAATATCAGATGAAGGTCATGGATAGAATCTTTCAGGCTCTCGATCTCTAGGATCAGCTCATTGCTTTTTGCATCTGGTTCTGACAGCTTCTTTTTCAGGGACTCAACATCATATTTAAGGTCCTGTAGAAGCTGATGGGGAATCATCTCATAATCTGGATCAGTCATTGCATACCACCTGCTTTTTATGGTTCTTATAAACCTAAATTCGTATATAAATGTATCGGATAGAGAGGCTCTGTAGAAAGTGAAGGGTCGCCGCCTCTATACGAGCGCTATCGGCAGGTTGTGATGGCGATTTGCGACAGGGGGTTTGTTCCATCCTGGGATGTCGCATTCCAATCGCTTCAGTAAAAGAGCGAGTTGGTCGTGACCCCTCGAAGAGATTTTCTACAGAGCAGGATAGGGAAATAATACTTTTCTCCTCACATTTCAAAAACTTTAATATAGCCCTCTGTTTTACTGACAACCATGATAGATGTGCTGTTGGTCGTCGTCTTCCTGGCTCTTCTGGTCGCTTCCTATACCGACATAAGAACACGAGAAGTGCCGGATTGGCTTAGCTATGGCTTATTGTTCACCGCTTTTGGGATCAAAGGCATATTCTCTTTCAGCCATGGTTTAACTTATTTTGTCGAAAGTATCCTCGGCTTTCTTATCTTTCTGGTTTTAGCTTTGTTTCTCTACCACAGCCGGCAATGGGGCGGCGCCGACGCCAAACTGCTGATGGGGATGGGCGCCGTCATCGGTGTTTCTCTACCTCTATCGGCTGAAAGCCTCTCATTGTTCTGGTTCTTCCTGCTCCTTCTTCTGTTAGGATCGATATACGGCTTCATCTGGATGCTGACGATAGCCTTACGACAATGGACCGATTTCCATCATGCTTTCCAGAAAGTGCTGAAAGACCACCGCGGCGTCCATTATACGATCCTCTTAGTCTCAGTCATGTTGATAATCACTGCATTCTTTATTCCGCTCCTGTTTATCATGGTCTTTGTGCCGCCGTTAACATTGTATGCTCTTCTTTCTGTCGGCATCATTGAGAAAAGCTTCTTCAGGAAGAAAGTAAACATCAGCAAAGTGACATTGGGCGACTGGCTGGCGGAAGATATCACTAAAGACGGTATCCTTATCATGAAGCGGAAGACGTTGAATTCTAAAGATCTTCAGAAACTCTACGATTCAAAGATCCGGCAGGTTACCATCAAAGAAGGCATCCCTTTCGTCCCTAGTTTTCTGCTGGCTTATATCGTCTTCCTGTTCTTCTCTACGCCGTTTGCACTGCTATGATTACCGATACCTTTTTATACCACAAAATAATGCTTCAATAATACTAATCAAACAAAAAGAGGTGTGATGATGGTAAGTAAGAAGGGATCCTTAGAACTTTCTATTCAAGCTATTATTATTGTTGTGATCGCATTCGTCGTCCTTGGTCTTGGCCTCGGCTTTGTCCGCAGCCAGTTCGGCTCTATCCAGGAGACGACCAGTTCAGTCCAGGAACAGGTAAGACAATCGGTTCTTGAAGACCTGCGTACGGGGAATAAGAAACTAAGTTTCCCGGGAACCAGCATCATCGTTGAGAAAGGTTCTTCCAAAGATATCGCTATCGGTGTTAAAAATACTAAAGCTCAGGATGCTTTAAAGTACCGCATCGGTATCAATGTTCAGGAGATGCAGGAAGGGATCATCACTGATGCAGCCGAACTCAACGATCAGGTATCGTTCTTCTACGACACGCAGGAAGCTTCTTTGACAGTTACGGAAGCAAGAGTCCATTCCATCAGAGTCGGTGGGAAAGGCGTGAAAGGGACGTACCTGGTAAAACTACAGATTATCGACACGGAGAAAGAGCTGGCGGCTGACCCAAGCGGGGCCGTCTACGATGAAAAGACGTTCTTCGTAACGATCGCATAGGTGATACTCATGGCACGAAAATCAAACGGAAAAAGAAAGATGACGGCTCTGCAGGAGTTCGAGATCATGAAACTGGTGCTGGACAAGTTCTTGTGGTTGGGCTTTATCGTCATGGGCTGGGGTATGTATCTTACCATCAGAGACGCGGCTATCCTGCCTGGTCTCTGGTACATGCTAGGCGGCGCGGTATTGCTGTTATTGTTCCTGATAATCATCGTCAAGGAATATGAGATCATCAAGTAAACTTTTATATACTTCTTCTTTCTTATTTTTCCCATGAACAAAAAAGGGGCTATCGGCTTTTCGGTCAACCTGTTGGTTACGATCATCATCTCGCTGGTCATCTTGGGAGCAGGCATAACTCTTCTATACCAGTTTATCGGCGGCGCGGAAGACATCCAGACCGGGCTTGATGAACGTTCCGAACAGGAATTGGAACGGCTTTTGACAAATCAAGGCCAGCAGGTGGCTATCTCTCTTCATACTACAACGATCGAACGCGGCCAGTCGCACGTTTTCGGAATAGGTATCCTTAACATCGGCGAGGCGCGCGATTTTACCGTCACCATCGAGCCGCCTCAGCAGGTTATCGTCAACAATCAGGCCCAACCGCTAGCCGAACCGGATAAGACTTTAACCTGGTTATTATATGATCCTGGTCCGTTCCATCTCTCTCAGAATGAGAATACCAAAGAAGCTATCTTGATCAAGCCGGATACTGCTGCTATCACCGGCCAGTATATCTTTACCGTCCGTGTCTTTGCCGGTGAAGATCAATACGGCAACGTGCAGAAGATCTACGTGACGGTCAAATAAGCTAGTTTGATCTACAAAGATCTTTTGTTTCTTTATTCTCACATAATTCTGTCTTTATCTCGTCACATCTTTTAAGAAGTTCTGTCATCGCTTCAGCTCCCTCGAAAGTATTGATTTTTCCTGCTTCCTCGAGCGTCTGCTGGGCTTGGTCCCGGTAAAAATCATCGTTGGGGAAGATACAGGGAAGGACGGCCACCGTTGCATCACTTCCTTCAATCGTTATTTTTCTCACAGGCTCTTTTCCATCGGCTTTCAAAGGAACATAGACTAATTCTAAATATCCCTGGTGGTCGCAGTTGCGGTCTTGTTCTGTCCAGCAGCGGGTTTGTTTTTTTGACGCTTCTTCTATCTGCTGAATGGCATAGGCGAGACAGGGTGGTCCGAAACAAGCAGACGATGTTTTTTCTGGTTTTGAGGGGAGTGGTTGTCCTTTGATAGTATACCACTTACCGTTGGTAGAGGGTCTTGATCTCTCTGGTGTCTCCTGTCGCTCAGTCTCATCTCTTTTAGGTGAGAAGCTTAGTTTTAGTCTAAATTTTTCTTTAAGACCTTCAAAATCAAACTTACCAGCGTACCTTCTCTGTTCTATCTCAGCAGCTTCCGCTTCATGATACTGCTTTAAACAGGCAGCACCGATGGATAGATCATCATCCCGATACGTTAACCTAAGATACTGGATAAAAGCATCTCTTTTCTGCTCATATCCACCGTCCACAGGGTTGACGCCTTCCTGCAGTTTCTCAACTTTATCACTTGTAACCCGGTAGACAAACATCCCGTCCTCATCGCTGGTGAAACGGCGGAAGAAGACAGGTGTCCTTTCTGCATCAAACCGCATCGCGCCTAATTTCTCTTCCAGGCAAGAAACAGTATCTCCTCTCAAATCTTCTCTGGCTTCTTCTAATACTCTTTCGAAAGTAGGGATCCTGACAACTGCCAGAGAACCATATTCTAGCCTTACGGCTGGAGCAGTATACCTAGACGGAGCATCTTCTGTCACTACCTCGGATGCCGGTGATAAGAACGAAGATGCTAGTAATGCTGTCTGGAGAGCATACTTAAGCATAAAAAAACAAAGCCAAGACCACTATTTAACCATTGTGACATAATTATATTAATCTTTTTCCAAAATTATAATTTTATGTCACGATCAAAGCAACATCTTCTCTAAAAATCTCTTCGGTTCTTTTGCTTTGGGCACGGCGTGGCCGATCAAGACCCCTTCCGTCCCTAGCAACAATGCTTGACCGACATCTGCTTTAGAATGAACTCCTGCTCCGCATAATACTCTGGTCTTCGGACTGATCCGTTTTACATTCTCTACAGCTCTGACGATAATGCTAGGCTTGGCTGAGGTGACTGAGACATTGCCGCCGATGAGTTTCTTCGGTTCATAGGCTATGTAATCTGGCTGCAACTTAGCGATCTTTCTTACTTTGAGGATAGTGGAAGCGCAGACGATAGTGATCATTTTTTTCTTTTTGCATAAAGCGACGGTCTCTTTCAAGACGGAAAAAGGCAGTCTGTATTCTGAATGGTTTAAGATGACGCCTTTTACTCCGATCTCTTTTAGTTCTTGGATGGAAACATGACCAGTATACGCTCCCTGCACTACCGGATCGGTATGCTGGGCAAACACCGGCAGCCGGATCCCTTTAACCACTTCTTTAGTCATAAGAAGAGACGGTGCGATAGCGATCTGATACTTATTCTTCCGCACTTTCGCTAGGTTTCTGGCTACGGTGAGAGCTTTCGCTCCCATCGTTTCAGGATAGTTCTTGAAATTGATCAGGATCAATGGTCTCATCGTACTTTATATTTTATATTGATAAAATCTTTATTCTTCCCTTTTTTAAGTTTGTTGAGCATCCTGAAGAGGTAACCGACGATAATCAGGATTACGATCAAAGGCAGTAAGAATAACAAGATGTTAAACACTACTACGACCACGGCGATGATAAAGATCAACGCCAGCAGCATGATGATCCAGGCTTTCAATCCAGATGTTCTAACGATCATTCTTCTGATAATACCCTAATACTATAAAAATGATTCCTAAGATGAACGCCAGCAGGAAAATATTCCTGCTGAGCGACACGAAAAAGCCTATGGGGAAGGTCTGGATCAAGAAAGAATCGTATGGAAACAGCCAGTTGCCTTGCGGGAAGAAAAGATGATGAAAGTTGGTAAAGAGGAAATCAAAAGAGGTCAGTGCTAACAGTAAGATCATGGAAACGAAAGCTACAGTACTGATACCTGAGTATCGGAGTAGTTTCTTAATCTGTCTTTTATCTTTTTTATAATAAGTGAAGATGGTCGTCCCTATCAACAATGATAGATAAAAAACAATATCTGCCCACCTCATCACGTTCTTGACATCTTCTAAGTGTGATATTTCTTCTCCAGTGTATCCTTCAGCAAGTTCTGTTTTATCATGGAGGAAATCGACGGCATTCTGCTGGTCTGGACTGAGAGGTGTGAAGAACAGAGCTGTCTTGTAAGAGAATAATAGCAGGAATACCACTGCAAAGACGCAGAAGCTGATATTGATGAATTTCTTGTTCATGGACGAAAGAAATTGATTTAAAACTATAAAAGCATGTCGATTCAGAAAAATCCTTTACTTAAGGCAGGTTTAGTGTATTCCCATGCCTCTAATTTACCATCACCGTTCTTGTCTCTGTTCTGCTTACAAACTTTGACGTTGATTTTAGCCTTTGTGTCGCAGATAACATAATGATCACCTTTTCCGATCGCTTTTGGATAGAAAACAGCTAGGGCGATGTTTGTGGGGTTACTATAATCTATCCCCTTAAATTTTGAGAAATATTTTTCAACATATTTTAATTGTTCCGTTTGGCTCATTCTTGCAAGTTCTTCAATTGTTGTGTCAAGTCCTTTTGCCGTTTTTCTAGTAAATTGGATAAGCCCTGTAGCACTACTTTTCTTATTCTTTATGTCTGTTTTATAAGTGCCGCCGGTTTCGTAGTACATTACAGAGAGAAGTGCCATGGTATGCATATTCAACCTGCCACACACTTCTTCAACTCCCTCTAGAAAGCCGCTTTGAAACTTTCCTGCTTTAATCTGTTTTTGGAGCATCGGGTTATCATGATTGATTTTGGTATATGGGCCAGTGTAACGTGGTCCTGACTCCTCAACCCCACTACTAAAAAATCCAGCCGGCAGCTGGAAGTACGGCAAGGCGCCCTCCCCTATAGTCCAAGCGCCCCAGGCGATCGCTCCAGCCTGTACAGCTAGGAGCGGAGCTTTTATGAAAGATCGGGTTCTACTATTTCCTATCTTTTCAGCCCAATTAAAGAGATATTGTTTCCCAGTCGTCACTAAAGGCATCAATTTGCTTCCATAAAATATTCTTGCGCCCCATGCTGCAGCCATAAATCCTTTCTGTAATGGTGATAAAGAATCGTTGTTCACTGCTTCGATACCGTAAGCGCCTCCAACGATGAAAGCTCCAGCATATGTAAAAGCGTCAACAGCTTTTTCCCAAGCATGCTTAGACCGATTAACAGTAAGATTCTCTACCCATCTCCGAGGACTGATCCTAACTCCTAGCAGATCTTCTAAAGCTGTATGACCTACTAAAAAAGCAGTTCCGGCAGCTGCTATCTGCGTGCCAGCATTTATGGCCGCATTGATACTCTCAGAACCGCCCATCAGATATTCGATACAGATTGGCGCACCCACTGCGGCAGCACCAGCTACCGCTATCGTGCCTACGTTCTTGAGCTTATCTTCTAGATCCATTTTACTCTTAGAATGAAGCTGATTTATAAATGTTTGGGGGTTGTGCCACTATCAAGTAGTGTAATTGTGGATGCTGGTTATTTTTAGTGGATATCTTTGTCCTTGGCAGTAGATTGCTTTTGATCTAGGTTCAAATTGTTCAATGGTCGGGTCAACGATATATTCTCTGTTTTCTCTTGAGACTCTTGCTACGACATGATGCGAACCATCATTTAATCTTAAACTTAGAGGTGAAACACTATAGTTTGGCAGAAGTTCTTGTAGTCTTCTCACAGCTGCATGACAAAGGCCAGCTCCATCAACTACTTCTGCTCTCAGGCTGTTCGGCCTAAAAACAACTTCTGTAGTGGTAATTTCACCTGTAAAAAGCATCTCGGCCCTAATTTGTAGTACGGCATTAGATAATTCTTGTGGAACATCTCTTTTCATACATTCCATTTTTCTTCCGTTTTTATATAAATGTTTGCAGAATTACTACTTTTTACTCACAACAGCTTCTTCAGTTCAGCTGAGATAAATTCACCGGAGGCTTTCCCGGCCAGCTCTTTCATGCATTTGCCCATCAAAGCGCCGAAGGGCGCTCCTGGATTCTGCTCTATAATCTTCTTGATCACGGCATGGATATCTTCCGTACCCAACTGGTCATATCTTTTCAGGTCAAAAGTACCTTTCACCATATCTATCAAGACATCCAAGACGATATCTTTATGGATTTTACCGTCTTCCAGATACTTAAACAGGTCTTTGAAATTCTCTTCTGTCAAAGTATCGCTATCAAGTCCGTATTTTCTTTTTATCTCCAATGGTGTGGAAGTCAACGTCTCGGCGATAAAAGCAGCTTTCTGTTTAGGATATCTTTTTACCAGCTCTTCAAACAGCATCACTTGATCGGATTTGGCTATGAACGTCGCCAGATCAGAACTTAATCCTAACTTCTGCTGATAGCGGCTGATCTTCTCTTCTAATAATTCAGGGATCTTCACATCTTTCTCTGGCACTATCAACGGCACATCAGTCTCTGGATACATCCTGGCTGCTCCCGGCATCGGCCGTAAATATGATGTCGTACCGTCAGCGTTAGCTTTCCGTACTTCTGGCGGCACGCCCATAAACAGTTCTCCCGCTCTCTCATGGACCGCTTCCAAAGCCAGCCTGGCTTTCTTTTCTTCATCAGCCACCAATACAAAACCATCATCTCCACTACACTTCAACACCCTTCTGATAGCGGTCACATCTTCTTCTGTGATCCCATACTTCGGTAGTTCGTCAGAATGGAAAATACCGCCGACCCCAGCTTTGATCTTAGCTCTTCCTGAGAACTCTGTGCCTAACCTATATCCTGGCTGCAACTCTCTTCCCAGCAGACCGGCAAAGCTTTTAAGTTTCAGGGCAAGAATCTTACCATTCTTTTCAAACGTATTTTTGATGATCTTGGAATCGGATCTTTCAAACACGGAACTGATGTCAATAATGTTCAGCTTCTCTAACTTCCATTTCAACTCTTTCTTAAGCCGCAGCAGTTCAAATTGCCGTTTCGCTTCTAGCTCTACCAGTAACGGCAGCTGCCGCAGATCCTGTGCTCCTTTAATCTCGATACGAGTGCCACCTTTGATAGAGACATTGACGTCTTGTCTGATCGTTCCCAGACCGCGTTTAACTCCTGGAAGAGATCGCAACAGCATCCCGATCTTCCTAGCCGTTTCCTGGCATTGTTCAGGGCTTTTTATATCTGGATTAGTTCCGATCTCGATCAGCGGTACGCCTAACCTATCTAACCTATACACTTTTTCCTCAGCTTTATCTGAGATGATCTTGCAGGAATCTTCCTCCAGCGAAACGTTGGCGATGCTAACTTTCCCTTCAGATGTTTCGACCAGCCCGTTCCTGGCCACTAATGCCGTCCTTTGAAAACCAGAGGTGTTGGAACCGTCGACGACGGTCTTCCTCATCACCTGGACTATCGGAGAAATGTCTGCTTTGATGGTCTTGCAAAACTGCAAAGCCGTGTATAATGCGGCCTGGTTAAGTTCGTGCGGCGGTTCCGAATCTGTTTCTACAAGACAGGTGGTATCTTTATATCCCTCATAGATGAAAGTCCTATCTCGGAGCTGTTCCTGTAAAGCTGCTACATCCATCTCTCCTGACTCTCCGGCGGAGGCTCTTAGTTTCCTTTGTACCGTAAAATGAGGCTGGTCATCCCTGATTACAGTAGGGCAGTCACAGAACAGTTTCTTCCCGTCCAACTGTTGATGGATCTCGATACCGCATTTCAATCCTAGGTCTTTGATCGACATTATTGACTAAGAAAGGAATGGGATTTAAAAAACATGCGATTTGACATATAAAAAAGAAAGAAAAAAGAGGATTTACTCAGAAATACCGCCGACGTCTTCAGCTTCCAGGCTTTCAATACCTTCTTTTAGGTCATCGAGTTCTTCCTGGCTTACTTCTACATCAGCAGCTGGTTCTTCCATGGCTGCCTGGACCTCTTCCTGAACAGCGGGTTCTTCAGGGGAGTTTCCCTGAGCTTTCTGTCCGCCGCAGCTGATGATAAACATCGCTACGATCAGCAAACTTACTAGCATCAACATTTTCTTCATTCTTATTCACCTCGGATTATCATCAAATAAGCTTTCTGCAGATTCGCCTGCGCGCTTAAGAGATTGGTCTTAGCCACCCGCAGGTAATTGTTGCCTTCACCAAACTTGATCATAGGTGTTCCTGGCAGGACAACCTGGTCGTACGACTTCTCGGCCTTGTCCACGTTGTTTCTTGCTTCGTCAAGACTCTCATGGGCAGTGTCTAAAACAGTCAGAACATCTTCCCTATCGGTTGAGTCACGCAATCTTGCTTCCAGATCATCAGCTTTATCTAACTGGGTGTTGCCGATGAAGACCATCACTTTTCCGGAATCTCTGGCTACATCAGTCAACAGTTCTCCGTACTTGCCGATCATCTTCAAGAACACTAATCCGAGTTCCAGCTCATTATCAACACCATCGACATCAACCCGTAACCCGTCAACTTTTCCAAGATTGGTTTTGACGTCTTCTTTGATAGTGTCCCGCAGATCTTCCGGGATGTCATTATTCTCATCCGCTTCCGCATCTTTCCACATCAGCCAGGCTTCAGCTTCATCCAGGACAGCATTCAGCAGATCTTTGCCAGTATCGACGACAGCCTGCCGGTTTTCTTCCGATTTGTCAGCGGCAAAGGTGATCTTGGCATCCTGATGGATCTTCTGCTTCTCTTGACTGGTCATTTTCGCATCTTTCCAATCCTGTTTGGCATCAGCGGCAGAGGCACCGACGAAAGCGACTTGCAGCACTAAGATAGAAAGCAGTAACAAAGCGATTATCTTTCTCATTATAACTCCTCCAACTATGTTTTGTAGTATCTGATCAGATAAACAATCTTTATATAATTTGTGATATTTCTCTTTTACATGGAAGATAAAGACTGGAAGAAGAAACTGACGCCTGAACAATTTCGTGTCCTTAGGGAAAAAGGCACCGAACCAGCGTTCACCGGCAAGTTCTACAAGCATAAAGACAAAGGCATGTATGTCTGTGGTGGCTGCGGCGCCCAGCTGTTTAAGTCAGATGCTAAATTTGATTCCGGCACCGGCTGGCCCAGTTTTACCGATGCGCTTCCCGATGCGGTGGAATTGAAACCGGACAACAGCCACGGCATGAAACGGACGGAAGTTGTCTGTAAGAGATGCGGCGGCCACCTTGGTCACGTCTTCGACGACGGGCCGAAGCCAAAATGTAAAAGATTCTGTATCAATTCAGCAGCTCTGGGATTTAAGAAGTGATCAAACTTTCTTTCTTTTGTAAATTTTCGCAGGGTTAGGCCTATTCTTTAATCTCTTTATGATAATGATAGTCAAACCGCTTACGATCAGCACGTAATTAGTTATCATGAACCCTCGTGTGCCCCAGGAGATGCCGTCAAATACATAAGTGCTTAGAGGCCACAAAAAAGGGGTCGGTAAAAAATCTCTGGTGTGGGTAAAGACATCGACGATGATAGCTAAAGGCCAGGCCAGCATCTCGTAGATCCATTTTTTGTAGATCAAAAAGACAACTGTTAAAACAACGGTACAGACGATCAGGCTGTGGCTGATATTATAAAGCATATAAACCCAGTCGGGTATCTTTTCAAGCATAGGCTTGCCAAAACCTTCCTGGAAGATCAAGCGATAGAAAAAATAAACTGCCCATGACAACGTGTCAGGCAGCAGGCCGAACAACACGGCCAGCCACGGCCTCTTCGTCCAGTGGAAGACGATGTAGGACCAAAAACCATGGGCGAAGTAATCCATGCCTTGGGGAATATCTTAGAAGTATTTAATGGTTACTTAACGATCTTGATTATTTTCACTGGACAGTCCCGGGCTGCCAGTTCGTTCTTCTCCAATTCGACCTCGCTGATCTTCAACACGCAGATGCCTCTTTTTTCGGTAGAACCGATCAGCTTTGATTTTCCATCCTCCTCCGAGATGCGCCACTGTTTGGGGGCATGTTCTACGCAGGAGTTGCAGCCGATACAGTTATCTCGATAATGGATTATTTTTGGCATTTGTTATACTTGAAGATTCTGTTGTATATCTCTTCTACTAATTCTTTTGGAACACCTTTTTTTGATAATCTGTCAACAATTTCTTTTTCCCTTGAAAGATCTTCATGGGGTAAATTTAATCTTTTTTTATTATCAATAATCTCTTTTGCAACTTTGATTCTATTTTTAATCAATAAAATTATTTTCTCATCAAAAGCGTCAATCTCTTCTCTCAAAGAAATAATCTCATCTTTCATCTTTTCTCCAACACGAAGATCTTATCATTTGGCCGTACCTTCTCCTCAACTGGGATCGTAATGAGATTTCCTTTCTTGGCTGATACAACTCCTCTCTCGTCGACGAAAATGCTTTTAACGGTAGTTTCGATAACTCCGGTTGTCGGTCCGGTGATGATGATCTCTTCACCTACTTTTACTTCGCCAGTCTCTAATACAAACTGGGCTATCTTGGCTTCATTGTAATAATTCTCTGCTTTGCCGATATAAGACTTCTCTTTCGTAGCTTTGGAACCGTAAACACCGCTCCATTCCCCCAACTGCTTCCCCAAGTAATACCCGCCATGCCAGAAACCACGGTTGAATACTGTCTCCAGCTTTTCGATCCAGATTCTCACTTTATCTTCAGTGTAAGTTCCAGCAAGATAGCTGTCAACAGCTTCCCGATAGGTTTTAACGACTGTGTAAACGTATTCTGGGGATCTGCCCCGTCCTTCAATCTTAAGAACTTTTACTCCGGTATCCAATATCTTGTCGATAAAACCGATAGTGCACAGATCTTTTGGCGACATGATATATTTATTATCTACTTTTAATTCATCACCTGTCTCTTCATCGATGACTCTGTACGCGCGGCGGCAGTTCTGCAAGCATGCTCCTCTGTTAGCTGAAGAATTGTAGGTAGCTAAGCTCATGTAACATTTTCCAGAGATGGCCACGCACAATGCTCCATGGACAAAGATCTCGATCTGCACCAGATTTCCTGATGGGCCTTTAATATTCTCAGCTGTGATCTGGTCTACTATACTTTTGATCTGCTGTATCGTCAATTCCCTGGCTAAGACGATAACGTCAGCGAACTGTGAATAAAACTTGACCGATTCAAAATTACTGATGTTGGTCTGTGTTGACATATGCACTTCCAGACCGATGGAGCGGGCATACGATAACGCGGCGATGTCACAGCAGATAACTGCAGTCAAGCCCGATTCTTTAGCGATGTCACAGATCTTTTTCATCAAAGTAATGTCGTGGTCATACATCACTGTGTTTAGAGTAAGATAGGTCTTGAGATTATTCTCACGGCTGATCCTTACGATCTCTCTCAGGTCATCGACAGTGAAATTATTTGCAGCTCTAGCTCTCATGTTGAGCTGTTCTATGCCGAAGTACACGGAGTTTGCTCCTGCTTTGATCGCTGCCTGCAACGCTTCATACGATCCGGCCGGAGCCATTATCTCGATCATCTTTCTTATTTTTGAATATGTATTTTTAAATGCTATGGTCGTAATTATTAAAGCTATTTTTTCAGTAAAAAAGTCGGTATCTATGTTGCGTATAAAGAGTGAATTAGAACTGTTCTATAACTATTACACTATTTGACCATATCTTCGATCTCTTTGGTCGTGGTAGCCTGTTCAGCTTTCTTGTCTTCACGATACTTGATGAACCGTGGGAACCGCAAGGCTAATCCTAAAGCGTGGAACGGGCTTTTGGTGATCTCTGCCGCCAGGACCTCAACAACGATCTTGGGCTCGAACCAGACGTCCGGCTCCATCTCTTTTTTGACTACAACCCGGGCTGGTTTCTTCTCAACTTTGTACTTATCTAATCTTTTTGGCAGTTCTTCCAGCATCTCATCGGTCATGCCTGTCCCTAATTTACAGACGGATTCAAACTGGTCTTTCTTCTTGTTGTAGGCTGCGCATAATAATGCTCCATACGTCCCGCTTCTTCTTCCTTTGCCGTACAGGCCGCCTATAACGACCAGATCAAACGTATCGCTCAGCTCGCCGACATATTCTTTCTTCCATTTGATCCAGTTCCAGCCCCTAGTACCTGCCTGATATTCACCCTGTAAGTTCTTGACCATGATCCCTTCATCACCATCTTTTAGCATGGCTTTGAAGAACGTGTTGATCTCTCCTAAATCGTCGGTGATGATCTGATCAGCCAGGACAACGTGCTTACTTTTCTTGACCATCTTCTTCAGCATAGCCGTCCTTTTCTCATACGCTTCATCGATATAGGATTTACCATCCAGGTACAATAAGTCAAATAGTTTTATCTGCACCGGGATCTTCTTCACGTATTCTGCAACGTCGTGCTTTCGCCGTCTTTGCATCAACACCTGGAACGGCTGCAGTTTTCCGTTTTCATCGATGGCTACTACTTCTCCCTCTATGACATATTCTTTTCCTGAAACCTGCTTCTCTAAATATTGCACAAGATCCGGGAACTGGTCGGTAACACTATCTAACCGTCGTGAAAATAAGCTGATATTCCCCTTCTTATCCCGATGCGCCTGGATGCGTTCTCCATCATACTTCCCTTCACAGGCTATTTTGCCCGGCATCTTCTTCTGGATCTCTTCCCATTCTTTGACCCTTTGGGCTAGCATCATCTTGATCGGCCGGCCGACGTGAACATCGATCTTCTCCAATCCTTTCAATCCTTTGGCAGCTAACGTTTCCGCGATCACGCCGACATCAGGGCAGATGTTATAAGCTCTTTCCAGCAGTTCTTTATTCTTCTTCTCGCCGGTATAGGCGATAGATAATGAATCGATGACAGTCATGTCGCCGACACCCATCCGCAAGGTGCCAAGGACGATGCGGCAGATATATTTCGCTCCTTCCGGTGAGGTCTTCTGCAACAACGAAAGCAGGATGTTGGCTTTCTGATCCTGTGAACCGCTGCCAGTAGTCTCAGCGATCTTATGCAGTTTTTCAAACAACTCATGGATGGTCAGTTTTCCTAATGGTACTAATGTTTGCGGTTTTTTCTGCAACACTTGCGCTGCCGTCAAGCCGACATCACCGGTCTTTTGCATGATCTCTTTTACTTTCTGCTCGCTGACAGCCCCCGTCTTGGCGATCGCTTTCAACACCGATTTTTCCGCCATCCCCAGAACCACACTTTCATATTCCGAAGCGATCTGACCTAATGTAAGATATGAGATCAACGCGAGGTCCTCTTTCGGCACCGTCTTGAAGAATTCGCTAAGAATCTCCCTCATGGTGTTGCCTGAAGAGATCTTCTCCAGCTGTTCATAGACGTCTACCAGTTTCTGAAAATCCATGGTTCTTCTTAATCAAAAGATGATATATAAATCCTTTGCCTTAGGCAGTACCACTTACAAGTACTCTTATTGCAGAATCTTTAAATACCTCCTGCCAGCGATACGACCTATGAGGGTGGGCACGGTAATCTTAGTTTCTATTGTTGTCTTATTAGCACTCTCTTTAGCTGCTTTGTCGTTCGGCGGGCCTTTCCAGGCTAAGGAACAAGCTTCTCCTGGTAACTGGGTTGCGGAAGAGCAGATCAGGGTCTATCAAGATAAAGTCGTCCTCGACATCCCTAACGCTCTCTGGGCGGAGTTTACCAACAGTAATTCCATGGACCCTTTTCTTGATGAAGATTCTCATGCCATCGAGATATCTCCTAGTGATCCGGATTCCATCAACATCGGCGACGTTATCTCTTACGAATCTGGCAGTGATGTCATCATCCACCGTGTTGTTGATAAAGGGGTAGATGCCGAAGGTGTTTATTACATCGTCAAAGGCGACAACAACAGTTTCAGTGATCCGCAGAAAGTCCGTTTCGACCAGATCCACGGTGTGTTGGTAGCGATAATCTATTAAAGATGATCTGGATGTTATTACCATGACTTATCAAGAAAACATAACTAAAGCCTGGCAGTATGCTGATCTCGCCCGCGCATCTTCTGTTCCGATAGTGTTTAACATCATGGCTATCGGCTTCTATCAGATCGCTGATGATCTTCGTCCCAATCGTAAAAATAGGGTCGCTCTCTTGTCTGCGATGCGTCTTAGTTATCTCTTGCTGGAACAATTTCAGGATTTTCACCATCCTTCACTAAATCTCTCTGGCAGGGCTCGAGATACATACCATGATGCTCATCGAATGTTTCACCAGTTGCATGATGATGCAGATTTCGGAGAATTACAAAAGGGAGAATTACAAAAAGCTCAGGCAATAGTTTCTATTCTTCACATTGAACGTGATTTCAGAAAAAGATATGGTCCGTCAAGGATACCTCTCGATATTTCGGTTCTTCTTGCAGATGCTAGACAGATATTTGAAAACCAAAATTTTGACCAAAACCTGAATTCATTAGAAACCCTTTTAAGCGGCGCTTCATAACTAAAAATATGTTTGATCTATCACAGATACAGAAACTTTCAGAAAAATTTCAGCAGAACCAGCCGTTCCCCCACCTCCTTCTCCACGATCTTCTTGATAAAGAGGAAGTTTCTTCCCTGTTGAAAGCTCTTCAGAAAGAGGAGTTCCAACTGAAAGATTCCGACTTGTTCACGTTTCTACAGACAGATGACCTGCAGAGCAGTTCCGACAAAGCCGTCCGGAAGTTCTGCCAGTTCCTGTCGAAGACCGTCGCTCCGCTTCTGGAGAAGATCACTTCGGTAGAGCTCACCGGCAAATTGGACCTCTCTGGAACGTTATACAAAAATACTCATCATCTTTTACCGCATGACGACAAGCTTGAGGGACGGAAGGTCGCTTTTATCTACTATCTCTCGTCGTTGGAAAAGAAAGATGGGGGAGCCTTGGCTTTATATTCGGCAAAGGACGGCAAGCCCCTCAAGATCGCTAAGCGTATCCAACCGCAATTTAACACGTTCATCATCTTTCAGGTCCTGCCTGAATCGTTCCATGAAGTGGAGGAAGTCATCGTAAATAAAGAAAGGCTGGCCGTCAGCGGGTGGTTCCTGTGATCAATGAGTTCTACTTAGAGAACCTGGAAACTGTCAAAAGGACGTTCCAGGAAGAAGGCCAGGTGGTGCTGTTCGACTTCTTCACAAAAGATTTCTTTAGCCTGCTGAAGAAGATAGCGGAGAAGAAACCTCGGCCGGAGAAAGACCCTTTGTTACATTCTTTCTCTACTGTTTCCGTAGATCTTCCAGAACTGCCTTTCCTAAGATCCCTGTTCAAAAAGCAGCCTGATTTCCGTTCTTACCGCTTTGGCTGGAAAGATTATACCCTTCTTCATGATCTGGATATGCAGAAACCTGGCATCGATATCATCATAGATCTGGCGGAAGACTGGCAGGAAAAATGGGGTGGTTCCGTCTATTATGTGGACGGTACTGGCAATTTCACTAAGATGCCGATCAAAGCCAATACCCTCATCTTGGTCAAAAGAACATCTGGAAATAACCGTTTTATCAAGTACGTAAACCATCTGGCTGGAACCCGTAAAAGAAGCCTCCTGATCGGTAGCCTATAGAAAACTTTATAAAAAGACCATATCCTTCGTAGCGCAATGAAAAGAAGTTCCCGACGTTGGAAGAAAAAAGGCCAGATGCGCTGGAAGTGGCAAAGGAAGAAGATGAAGAAAGCCAAGCGCAGAAGAAGGCTTCAGGCTAGTTAGGGTTCTTGAAAGGGGCTTCCTGTTATGATCCGTTTCCTACGTATTGATTTTCTAGCTCTTTTTTTGATAATTTTTGATAATACTAGATCTCTAAAAATGTCTCAAAACAAAGAATTCACGCTTTCCGCAATATTGTTGATATAAACTTTAGCTGGTTCTCTCTGCAGATACTCTGTCCTTAACGGCAGCAGGACGATCCGCATTTCCTCGCTAGGCTCAGCAAGATCTTGGTCATGCCTTGAATAATAATTGTTATAAACTTTGTCTAGTGCATGAAACGTGTGTCCGGCGATCGCTTCTAAAGTCTCATCGGAAACTGGACTGCCATACGCCAGCTCGGCCAGTTCTGGCAGTGAATACTTACTATTGACGAGAACAAACTTACATCCAGCATCTCCAACGACTTCTTCCAATGTTCCTTTATTTTCGTCAGCATCGCCGTCAAGATCGATGACGTTCGGATACGTCTGGTAGGCTGATCCGATGCAGTCGGGGGAGGTTTTTATCTCTTTGATGCCTGCATATAAAGTCAAACCTACGAGCGCGGTTAATGTTCCCAATGCTATCTTGAATATTTTAGTCATCTTATCATCCCTGCCTACATTCTTATCGTTCGTTTGGTAAAATCTGTTGATATAGTCAGACGAAGGTCTTGTTTCATTGAGCGCCGCACAATCAATCCACATTATGAGCGCACTCAGTGTTTCAAATATCTTGCTTACCCTATTCACACTTATACCCTCCTAATCTTTTCTCTAGAGTTCCGATAGTGATCTCGGCTTTCTTTTTTAGTTCTCCTTCTACACCACTATTGATGACTTTCTGGTACTGCACGATTCCTTTGCACCAATCATTCTGTTCCTTACTGTTGAACAACGGTTTCCCGGCATCATACAACTTCTGGGCCTTAGCCGTGAGATCATCTGCATCCGCGCCGCTTCTCTGAGGAGCTTTGCTCTCTTTTTTGCTCTTTTCCTTCGGTCTGAACGAACCGTAACGCTGTCCGTCTTTCAATGGTCTAACTCTGCCGTCCAGGTCTCTGGCGGGTAGGCTTGACCAGTGACCATTTAAATAATCATAATCATAAAATTTGTCCTGAGCGTTTCCACTTTCATCGACGGGGAAAAGATATCCTGCATTGACATTCCGTCTATTACCATTTTCATCTTCAACTTGAATCCAAAAATGAGCATGAGCAACTCGTCGGCAGCCCTTTGATCCTGGATTATATAACTTGCTTTTCTCATTCGCAATACCTGTACAATCGACCCGGGCGATCTTATCTCCTTTCTTGACGTTATATCCTTGTTCGATCTCGTCGGGGATACCGCCGATGTGTAGATAGAACGTCTTCACTCCATATCCTAACACTTTTCCATGGTCGATGCTGACCAGGTTTCCCCAATCTCGCTTGTTGAAATTTCTTCCCAAAACTTCGATTTCTCCGTCGGCAAAAGCCACGACATCTCCACCGTAATCATAAAAATCGTTGCCAGCATGTTTTCTGGAACCACCGCCCCTATCTGCCCCAAACTCGTATGAGGTAACGCCAGTTCGCAGCGAATTAGCTCGATTTTTTTTACTTGTCCCCGGCACCGGAAACGTATAATCCATGGCAAGAGCGATGTCCATGAAGATCTCTTCCCGTTCTTCCTCGGAGATCTCTTCCAGATCTTTAACCTCATATTTTACTGGTTCTGGAATTTTATCTTCTTCTGTCGTATCAAAGAAAGTCAATTGCGGATCGCTGACAGCTTCTAATGCTGCTACTCCGGCTGTCTTCTGTTCGTCTTTACCAGAGCAAGCAGACATCCCTGCGACTAGAGCAGCCAACCCCAGCCATCGTCTAAACTGTATCATCTTCTTTAAACTAAGTCTCTTTTTTAAAAATCTTTCCATTAGAATTACTAATGAGTGGTGATTTAACCCTCCCCGTCACGACTAAATCCCTCTTATTCATCACCGATACATTTATAAACAGGTCGCATTCCCCACAGAGAACATGTCTTTCAGACGTCAAAGTCTTTCAGACCTAATATCTATGTGTGCTCAATTAATCTTGAGTGCGAATGAGGTGATCCAAATAAAATTTGGACGATATCTTGACAATTCCAATAATTAGTAGCTTGCGACCAATAATAAAAGGATAGTAACAGAATTCTAAATTTTTAGAGTTAATTCCCGTTGATCCTGCGGGAGATTGCTGCTATGGGAGTTCGACTAAGCCATGCAAGTCAGAGGGTTCTTCGGAACACAGGCTGAATGCTCAGTAACACGTCAATAATCTGCCCTTAGGTTCGGGATACCCTTGGGAAACTGAGGTTAAAACCGGATAGAGAATCGATACTGGAATGTTCTTTTCTTGAAAAGCGATGCCTGAGGATGAGTTGGCGGCTGATTAGGTAGTTGGTGGTGTAAAGGACCACCAAGCCTACGATCAGTACGGGCCGTGAGAGCGGGAGCCCGGAGAGGGGTACTGAGACACTGACCCCAGCCCTACGGGGTGCAGCAGGCGCGAAACCTTTACAATGTACGGAAGTGCGATAAGGGGACTCCCAGTGCTCATGCTTAGCATGGGCTTTTGCCAAGTGTAAATAGCTTGGCGAATAAGTGGTGGGTAAGACGGGTGCCAGCCGCCGCGGTAACACCTGCGCCACAA